>JAMPEL010000120.1 GCA_023665185.1 Roseburia sp. | reverse complement strand
CATCTACCGTTGACTATATCCGAGACTTAGATACTGAGAGTTTGCAAGATTTCAGTGTGTCTCAAACACAGCGTCGAGTAAACGCCTTCATTATGTCCTGGACTATGTTTCCCACCCAATTCCGCTTCTTACAGCCTGAACGGTTTTCCCGATTTTGCCGTATTCAGCTCGGCGCGGGCAACTCATTTAAGTGTCTTGAAAAACAAGTCTTTCAATGACAATCATGAAAATGAGCTGTAATTTAGTCCATGTGCAAAGATATTAATATTTTCTCAGACTGTTGGAATAAATGGTCGGGAAAGTTCGAAGATTTCACTCTAATTTTATAGAAAATGTTTGTACCCATTGTCGGCTTCCTGTTTTTCAGGAGTATGCTGGTTGGGTGAGGGTAGGGTATGGGACTGCCTTATTGAATAGTCTTTCCAAAGAATGGAGAATGATTTCATTATAAATCCTAATCTTGTTCCGAACTCGCATGTACATTTGTGCAGGATGTGCTATCTTTGCCCTGCAAAAGGAATGTACTGTGGACGATATGGCGGTGAAACTCCGTGTGTGCTTGCCGGGGAGCCTGACAGTTGATAAATTGGAGCATTCCCGAATATGAGTCAGATAATATTGTATAATATAAAACCATTTTGATTATGAATGTAGGAGACAAGATTCCAGAAGTGTTGGGCATTGACCAGTACGGAAAAGAGATTAAAGCGAGTGACTATGCAGGAAAGAAAATAGTTCTTTACAGCTATCCGAAGGCAAACACACCGGGATGTACGGCTGAGGCATGTTCGTTGCAGCAGCATAAGGTCGAGCTGGAGGCGAAAGGATATGCCGTCATTGGAGTGAGCAAGGATAAGCAGGAGGCACAGATGAAATTTGCTGAGAAGTACGGACTCGACTTCCCTCTGATTGTCGACACAGAGACCACTCTGTTGCAGCAGCTGGGCTGTTGGGGTGAGAAAGTGGCATGTGGCCGCAGAACTGTCGGCATTATCCGTACCACTTATCTTGTAGACGAGAACGGAGTGATTGAGCGTGTGATGGGTCCGAAGGAAATCAAGACCAAGATTCATGCGGAGCAAATCCTTGCACTCTGAGTCATGCAGATATTATTGGCATGTGCCAAAATTATGAATGACAAGCCTGTGCGGAGCGGGCTTCCGCTTACTGCCCCTTGTTTCTTGGAGGAGGCGGAAGCTTTTGCACGCGACATGATGCGATATGAGGAGGCGGAGATTGCCTGCATGCTGAATTGCAGCAGTCAGATTGCCGTGCAGAATAAGTGGCGGTATCAGCATTTCTTTGATGAGGACAATCCGTTGAAGCCGGCTCTGATGGCTTATCATGGGCAGGCATATAAGCACCTGAAAGCGGAGACATTTACCGATGCCGATTTGTCGTATGCCGACAAGCATCTTTGGATTGTCTCTTTTCTTTATGGACTGCTTCGTCCGTCAGACGGAATCCGTTCTTATAGGCTTGAGGGAAACGTGACGCTGCCTTCCGGAAAAGGGCAAAACATGTTTGGCTTTTGGAAACTCCGGCTTACGGATTTGCTTATAGAGGCGGTCAAGGCTGATGACGGTGTTTTACTCCATCTTGCTACGGAAGAGTTTCAGCATGTCTTCGACTGGAAACGTGTGACGGAGGAGGTGCGTGTGGTGCAACCACTCTTTTACACACGTCAGGGCAACTGTCTGAAGATGCAGGCTGTATGGGCAAAGTCATGCCGTGGGGCGATGACAAGGTTTGTCGTGTGTAATCGTTGGAACAATCCAGAGCAACTGAACCGGTTTTCATACGAAGGATTTGAATATTCCCCGAATCTTGGAGAACCCGATTTTCCGCATTTTGTAAGAGAGTGAACACTCGTAAGGAAAACATGAAAAGAGCTGTAATTATGGGAGCGACTTCGGGCATTGGTCTGGAAGTCGCCCGTTTGTTGGCTGCAAAGGGCTGGTTGGTCGGCATTGCCGGGCGAAGAGGCGACAGGCTTAGCGAGATCTGTACGGCAGAGACAAATATTATTGCCACAAAATGTATTGACGTGGTTGATGAGAAATCTCCGGAACTGTTGTCTGAACTTGTGGCGGAACTGGGCGGTATGGACTTGTAT
This sequence comes from Roseburia sp., assembly GCA_023665185.1. Lineage (GTDB taxonomy): Bacteria > Bacteroidota > Bacteroidia > Bacteroidales > Bacteroidaceae > RGIG8745. The sequence continues at coordinate 3,293 of JAMPEL010000120.1, read as the reverse complement.
GTCCATAGCAGTGGCATAGGCTTTCAGAACGTATCCCTTGACGAAGATAAGGAAATGGCTACTGTGATGACCAATGCAGTGGGATTTACCCGGATGCTAACGGCGGTTTTCCACTATTTTTCCACACATCCGGCGCAGCGCGGACATATAGCTGTTATCAGCAGTATTGCCGGAACGAAAGGGCTTGGAGCGGCTCCCGCCTATTCCTCCACCAAGCGTTTCCAAAGCCATTATGTGGAATGTCTGTCGCAATTGGCTTCTATCAATAGAGTATCCGTTGATTTTACGGATATTCGTCCCGGCTTTGTCGCTACGGACTTGATAAAAGGCGGGCATTACCCGTGCCAACTGTCTGTGGAAAAGGCGGCGGCGAAAATTGTGAGAGCTATTGAACGGAAGAAGAAGGTGGCTGTGATAGATGTCCGCTACCGCATTCTTGTGGCATTGTGGCAGCTTGTGCCTCGTTTTTTGTGGGTGCGGATGAGAATCGCCTCCTCATCTGTGCGGAACGGCAAAGCCTGCCGTCATATAGACTGAACATCCCGTTCTTTACAGAAAACATATATGGCTTCTACTCCGGTCTGGAGTAGAAGCCATATAACATAAGTTTAGTACTGTCCTTATATTTACAGACTAAATTCCATCATGTAGAATGAATAAGGCGGGATGGTGACATCCATCTTGCTCTTTGCTTTGATTCTGCTCTTGTTCGGCTTAATCGGTTGGTTGTCGAAATTGTTCTCATCATCCGGATTGCCTTTAAGGGTGGTGACTTCCGCCATGCCCTTCACTTTGAAGCGCGACAGGTCGAGGCGCGCCTGCTTCTCGTTGGCTGTGGCATTGCAGACCTTTACATAGAGCTTGTGTGACTTTGTATCCAGCACCACCGACTGTTCCTGCAAATAGCCCTCACCGTCAGATTTTTCCGGGTCGAGTATCTCAACGCAGTCTCCATAGAAATGTGTTCCGGCCGACTTGCCGAACATCTGCTGCACATAGTAGCTGCATGAAGGGAAAACACTGTCGTTGTCAAAATAGATAAGGTCGGGGTTCCAGTTGGTCGCGTTCTTCTTCGCGAACAAAGGCGCGTAGGAAGTCATGTCTACAACATCACCGTTGCGCTCAACGTGAATCAGATACAGGGCCTCTGCAAGAGCGTCTATAAGCTTGCGGTCTTTTGCCGCATATTCTCCAAGATATACCTTTGTCTTGCGGTCGCGCGGATAAGAGTCATATTGGCGCGACTTCATGAAATATTCGCGTGGCTCGTAATAATGCTCGTCAATAATCGGCATTTCTGTTTCTTGAGCAAGTTTCCAACCAGCCTCAAAGTCTGGATTTCCCGGGTGAGAGCCAGGACCGGCGGTACCTACTACGACAATCTCTGGGTGACGTTCCTTGATGATGTCATAAATATATTTGAAACGCTCATTGAACTCAGGAGAGATTTTCTCCTCATTTCCTATACCAAGATATTTCAAGTTGAATGGTGCGGGATGACCGGCTTCGGCTCTTACTTTTCCCCATTTGGTTGAGGCGTCGCCGTTAGCCCACTCTATAAGGTCGAGCGCGTCCTGTACCCATTCGTCCATCTCGCTCATCGGCACTACGTCTTGTGCCTGCTCAGGCCATAGTCCCCAGCCTCCGTTGGCACCTTGACAGCTCACTCCGCATGGAAGAATTGGAAGCGGTTCCATGTCCATGTCCTCGCACAACTGGAAATACTCATGATAGCCGAGTCCCATCGACTGATGATAGCCCCATGTGTTCTTCTGTTGTTTGCGGGTCTCCTTAGGCCCTACTGTCTCTTTCCAGCGGTAGGTGTTCCAGAAACCGTCACCACCTCCATGCACAACGCAGCCTCCCGGAAAACGCATGAACTTAGGACTGAGATTCTCAAGTGCCTCCGCAAGGTCTTTGCGCAATCCGTGTCCCTTGTATGTGTCGGCAGGCATGAGCGAAATCATGTCAATATCCACCGACCCGTTGTCGAGCATAAGTATCTGAAGGGCGGCATTGCGGCAATCGTTGTCGGGTGTAAGTGTGCAACTGTATTTCTTCCAAACGTCGGCATTGGCAACAATCGTGTCGGAAGCAAGGCATACGAGATGATTCCCCTCACCATGCGGGTTCACAAGCGCCACGCGTATTGTCATTGTGTTGACGCTGACATTGCGCAGGAAGACGCTGAAATCGTAAGTCTCTCCTTTCTTTACGCTCATGCCACCATAACCATCGTTTTGAAGTCCGAAACCGCTCCATCCGTCATAATCCCTGAATCTGCGGGTGCGCTCAACATCTATGCGCATATAATTGGGATTGTTAGGATGGATTGGACTCTGCTGCTTCACCGTCAGGTTGCCGAGAGAGTGACCGGGGCGTATCATGCGCCATGCTGTGCCCGGACCCCATCCGTCACGCTCCATGAGATTAAACTCAAACGAACCGTTGCGTACAAGGTCGGGATAGAGACCTCCATCCGCCGATGAGCTGATGTCCTCAAAGAAAATGCCGATGAGATGGTCGCTTATCTCCTTGCCTCCGGCAGGGGCTTTCATTGGTTTCTTTGACACGGCTCCTGTTGCGGTGGTTGCTGTCAGGAGCAAAGACAATGCGACAGCCGATTTTATTTGGCTACGCATCAGTGACTTAAACAATTGATTCATTTCCGTTTGTTTTATTGATGATATTAGTTCATTGGTGTTTTGCACACCTTATTTTTATTATATACGGATGAGGAGGTCTTTTTGCTTAACTGATAGAGTGAAACTAAGCTTGATGAAGTGTGCGGCCGATGGCTGTTTGCTGCAAGCGGAGTTGTTCTGACACTCTACGTTGAGTAATAGACCACGCATTCCTGTTTTTGTCCTTTAGGGGAAGTATTTTTGCTCTGTGAACTTTGTTTGTTTCTTAGATTTTTCGCAAATGTATGGATTTCTTCAGTACGAAACAAATATTGTGTCAGCCGAAAACGTATGATGTCGGACGCGGAAATTAATTGTTTGGTATTTGTCTTTTTTGTAAACTTATTGGTCGGCGAACTTGACATTATGTTACTTGGACAGGAAAGCGCATTTTAACATTTTGGGCGGCTGTCGACTTTGACTCGATGCTTGGTTTTCGGATGTTTTGTTGATAAATTACTGATAATCAGTTAGATATATTTTTAGCAAAAACTATGCGGTTTTTGACGTAGAACGCATGGTTGGAGTCAAAATAGGATGTATTGATAATCAGCGAGTTATGAAAATTTTGTCTTAAAATAGTCTTTTTTCGGGTTCAAAATCCATTTT
>JAMPEL010000011.1 GCA_023665185.1 Roseburia sp. | reverse complement strand
ACAAAGATACACAGAAAATTTGATATAAACTAATTTTCAACATCTACTTAATATATATAATGCAATAACGAAGATTTATGTACCTTTATTGCTCTCTATACACAAAGTCAGATTGTTTGACAATATATATTTCATGAGCCATGTCATACACAGCAAACAACTCCGGCCTGTCTGACAGAAATCAAACTGACCGGAGTTGTCTGGCGAATAAAAGATTTACAATATTCTATATAATCACTTATAATATTTCATATATGCCTTATCTCATTTTTATCAGCTTCCATGTGTCCTCAATCTCACGGGAAGCCTGCACCGTAGGAGTCTGTATCTTATTCAACTTGACAAGAGACACGTCTTCCACATTCTTACGGATATATTCGATAAGCCCTCCAAGAGTCTCATTGCCTCTGCTCTCCTGAAGCTTCTTAAGAAGGAAATAAGTAAACAACCCATGCCCCTTTTCCTTATAAGGATGGGCAGTCTGATCACCGGTTGCCGCGCTGAAGACCACCAGCTTTCCTTTCGGCTCGTTCTTCTTTGGCTTGATAACCACACCACGTTCCTCAGCAATCATACCGTTGCCTCTCAACGAGCCGGAGAAACACGCATCAAGAAATACAGTAACCAGCTTGGCATCAATCTGCTGCATCTCGTTATACAGTCTGTCCAGACTGTAGCATACATCCAACTGAGAAGATTTGGCATCCACCGGCAACAAATATGCCTGCTTCTCGGCATCGTCAGGAAAACCGTGACCCGCATAATAGAAAATCACATTGATGTTTCCGTCGCGCACTTTGGCAATCTGCTTCATATCACTTACCACACGAAGTATGGTAGCATAGCTGGCATCAATATAGCATTTCACATTGCTGTCAGGAAGTCCCAATGTTTTCTTGCAATATTCGGCAAATATTTTCGCATCGTCACTTGCAAACTGAACATTGACTGCCTCCTGATAGTTTTCATTGCCGATAATAAAGGCAAACGTATCATTGTTGTTTGTAGAGTTTTGCGGTATCTTCTCATCCACATCCCTGTCAATAGGCACGTTATCTGTCATATCCAGACGTTTGAGCATACTTGCCAGATATTGATTGCCCGCAATATTCTGCGAGCCATCATCTTTCACCTCACCAGTACCTTTATACACTTTCTTTCCCAAAACAAATGTACACTCGCTAATACCGAACTGGTCGCCAATGATTCCATATTGGGGAGTTATCACAATCTTGTCCCACTTCTTCTGAAAAGCATCCGCCTCGCTTTCCGGCACTTTCACCAGAATATCGCCCAGGTTCTTTGTTTTCACTCTGTATCCAGCTTCTTCCACCACGTAAGCATCCAACGTAGGCATAAACAAGTCTGGAGCGTTGTCCTTGATATATTCCTGCTTCAACTTTTCAGTCACAGCCTCTGTTTCCGCCTTCAACTCTTTCTCATCGTTAATGCGTGCCTCCCACTGCGCCTTAGTCTCAGAATCTTTCTTTTTCATCCACTCGTCAATGGCTGCAATCATCTTACGTCCCGCATAATAACTGAATGAGGTGGTTATTTCCGGCAATTTCTCACAGAATACACGCGCATACGGGAACAGCTTGTCCTTCACCACATATTCCGGCACCACAAGCAGGTGTCCGCTTACATTCTCGACATTCACACATCCTGAGAAGACATGATTGCCTATAAGCGGCTTGTTGTCTGGCATGAGCACGTTTTTAATGGACTTGCACCCTGAAAAAGCCTCATTTCCGATACGGGACACATTGTTCGACAACCGCACATCCGTAAGACCAATACAGCCGGAGAATGTGCTTTCCTCTATCACACTGACATTCTCGGGAATGTCCACAGCACGAAGTTCCTTGCAATTAAGAAAAGCCCTCGCATGTATCGACTTCAGACTTTCCGGGAAATGGAAAGCCCGCAAGGAAGAGCAACTCGCAAAAGCCATGTCGCCAATCTCCGCCAGTCCTTCTCCGAGCAAAACCTCATTCAAATTGGTACAATAGGCAAAGGCTGACTCTCCTATCTTTTCCACCGTCTGAGGTATCCGCACGCTCTGAAGAGCCTTGCAGTCATAAAAGGCACGGTCACCGATTCTCACCACTGTATAGACTCTTCCACCCATACTTATAGTGTCGGGAATCACAACCGTATGCTCCGAACTCTCATTGGCAACCACTTCAAACTCATTGTCAGATATGGCTTTGTACTTGATGCCGCCCACCACCTGTGAGTGCATCACGACAAACCACATCAAGCACAATAGTGTCGCTATTATTTTTTTTGTCATAAAAGAAATGTTTTACACCATTCTATTTCTTTTCATCAAGCACATTCCACTTATACTTATAAGTAATGCCGTTTATCTTCATCTCGATGAAGAAGTGCTCTGTTTTCTTGCTGTCTGTAAGCAGGAATCCATACACACCCTCTCCCGGATGTATTGTTGTGCGACGGATATATTCAATGTTTGTAATCTTGTTGTCCTCATTATACACAGGAGTACAATCGGCAAGCTCACTCCGCCTCAACATCTCATCCTGAAATTCCTGCACAGTATTGGCACGTGTCACATTTCCTCCAAGATTCATGATGGTAATGTCCACTGGAGACGGGTCGATAATCACCTTGCCTCCCTGAATGGCAATGGCGCGCTTTCTCTCCCTCTTTTCTTTTTCATCTGTATATTTATCATATGGCACAAAGAATGCCAGACGTTTCTTATCGCCCTTTACAGCATAAGCGTCAATATTGTCTGGATCAATGTCCACATTGCTCATAGACTTGTTCAAGATGAAAAAGTCGAAACGGCGGTTTGAGCCTATTTCTGTCGAGATAGTCTTTGTGACTCCTATCACCAATCCGTTCTTCAGATAATACAGCCACTTCACACCGTTCTTATGCTCCGACTTCAATTCGTCATCCTTCGGCTCAATACAAATAGGCTTGTTGTCGAGACAGCGGAAACGACCAAAATTGTTGTTTTTGTCTATTTCCACATAATCCTCCGACTCCATTCCGTTTATATATTCAATCTGCTTGCATGTCGCCCCATCATCAGAAAATTTGGAATAGATACCGTTCTTACGGTTGTCGCTCATATTCACATGCTCGCTCACAAGCCCGTTTTCATAATACGAAGTATATTCCCCGTCAAGCAACCCCATGAAATAGTGGCTTACTTCCTTTATCTTTCCTGATTTATAGTAACGGGTATATTTGCCCAAAAACTTGGAATTGTTGTCATCATATTTGTCCAAAGTGCTGAAACTGCCTTCTCCTTCAACCGCGCCATTCAAATAATAAGTGCGGAAACGCTTTGTAGCCAAAGAGTCAGCGGGATACAGCGCATATCTGTAATATGCCGCAAAAGCCTTGTTGTTTATGACTTTCCAATCCTGATCATAATAAATGGTATCCACCCTGTCTTTCGGAGCCTCTACCACAACCGTGCCGGCAATAGAATCGACAAGAGTACTGTCCTGTGTTATTTCCGTAACAGCAATAGAATCTTCAAGATTAACACTATCTTCAATTGTCTGAGCTGTAACATAATCACCCACCATACAAGCCGTCAGCAGGCCAAAAAAGATTTTCTTTCTCATCTTTACACAAATAAATATCTAAATTATGTCTGCAAATGTACAATTAATAACAATATCAGTCAATGTTTTAAGCACATAAAATAATGTGTCTACAATAAGAAAACGCTTTTGTATGATAAAGAAAGACTGACATTTACTGTATGCGCACATAAGTTGGAGACAATGATTACCAACGGACAAGGTTATAAATGTTTTTTGCGTTATTAATGAGTTTGACAAGAATTTTAAGCAAGAAATGAAGAAAAACTTTTTTCCTGCTACAGATGGAAAAAAGCACTGTAATCGGAAGGCCTCCCTTTCGGACTGCGGAATCATGACCGTTTTTTGACAGACAGTACGGAACAAGAATTTGACATTCTGTCAGTTAGCGAAAAAACTCAGTTTTAACATTTCGGACATTCGTATTTGCTCTGAAATGCACACGAGTCCACCCGCATTATGCTAAGTATCAGATAATCAGATAGATATAATTTCACCAAAAAAGGTATGGTTTTAGCTCAAAAACCAAGTGTTTGAACCAAAATAGAATATATTGATAATCAATCTATTATGATAAAATCCATCAAAAACTATTGTTTTTCGCCTTCAAAATCAAAATTTGTTTGGAGAGACGTATAAAACTGCCTGTAAACATAAATTAAGAATTGTCATAGAATATGCACGATTTTAGCCTGAAATAGGGACGTTTCAAAACTCGTGCGCCTTGAAAATAAATTTTTAAGGTACACTTCAAAAAATTGCGAGGCGCACGAGTTTTATTTTCACAGTACTCTAATTTCGGCAAAAATACGTTCTAATGTAAATAAATGTATCTTTTTTAGACTGAAATTAGATTATTTTTATAAATCCATTTCGGCAACAAAAAAACTCCGTAGAATCGCTTAAATGCAACCGTGGTGGAGTTGGGTTGATTTTGAGCGATTCTACGAGGTTTGGATTTTAACATATTGTTTATCGCAAAAAGTAAACTGTTATTGGTATTTTGCATCTTATTGATATAATACCGCGCTTTTGACAAATATTTTGCACCAATATTAAAATTCGACAGGCAATTCTGCATGTCTTGCAGATATAGAATCCCTGCCGGATATGGCAACAAAAAATAGTTCATCCTACATTCTTGTCGTATTTACAGAACTGCGAAACTGATTTTGGTGAACCTGTCTTTAACAAGAGCTTATTATCCCGAATTTGCGTATTGTCTTTCGTGCTTCTCATATTATAATAACGACAGAACGCAAGTTCAGAGATATATGAGAAATCCCGAACCCGCGTTCTGTCTGTTTTTACATAGCTGTGATTTCTATGACACGGCTATTAAGTTTGTTGCCTGTAAACATGTCGAGACCGACAGTCATGAGGTAGTCGCCAGAGTAAGTGCGGTCATTGCCGTTAAGCGAAGAAGATGCGTTTGGCATCATGTTGATTTCGCTGACTTTATATTGGCGGTTGGCGTCAAGACCTTCAAGGCACACATTATGACGCTTGTCGCCGAATCGCGGATAAATGTCGAATGCGAACACGACAGCCTTTTGCTTGTCTTTTCCTACGAACATTGTCGATGCGTGAGGACTTGTATAAGGTGATACGAGACGGTACATGTCGCCTTCCATCACCACCGGTTTTAAGCGGTTGTAGTTTTTTACTGCTTCATTGCAATATTTTGCGTCATCCTCATTCATGTCGTTAAGCTTGATGTCGAATCCGAGCTTGCCCATCATAGCCACGTCTGTACGGAACTTGATTGACGCGTTGCTGTTCCATGTTGTGACATGCGCACAAGTAGCTTTTGCCGGATAGAAGAATGAGTATCCGTATTGGATGAACAGACGCTCTACAGGGTCGGTATTGTCGCTTGCCCAGAACTCTGTGAAATAGTTGAGAGCCTGATAGTCTATTCGTCCGCTACCGCCTGAGCAAAGCATCATAGGCAAGTTTGGATATTTTGTCTTGATTCGGTCGAGAACCTTGTACAGACCGCGTACATAATCAACATAGAGATGAGTCTGCTTATCTTTGAGATAAGGAGAATAGATGTTTGTGATAGGGCTGTTGCAGTCCCACTTGAAAAACGCGATTCCCGGATATTTTGTCATAAGATTGTCCACCACACCGAATACAAAGTCCTGTACTTTCGGATTGCTGAGGTCGAGAACCATCTGATTTCGGAAATAGTATTCGTCGCGGTTTGGAAGATGAATGACCCAGTCTTTATGCTTCTCATACAGCTCGCTCTTTGGATTGACCATTTCCGGCTCAATCCAAATTCCGAACTTAATGCCTTTCTTTGCTGCCTCGTCAACGAGTCTGCCTACACCGTTAGGCAGTTTGTCTTTTGTCTCGTCCCAGTCTCCGAGTCCCTGAGTGTCGCTGTGGCGAGGATATTTGTTGGCAAACCATCCGTCGTCAAGAAGAAACATATCGACACCAAGCTTCACAGCCTCTCCCATAAGCCCGCAGAGTTTGTCCTCATTGAAGTCGAAGTATGTGGCCTCCCAGTTGTTCAGCAGTGTCATGCGGTCGCCCTGTCCGTTCTTGAGTTGGTATTTGCGTGCCCAGTCATGGAAGTTGCGGCTTGCCTGTCCTGTACCGTTATGGCTGTATGTGAAGTAAAACTCCGGAGTGGTGAACGTTTGTCCGGCAGCGAGGGTATATTCTGAGGCATACGGGTTGATGCCTGAGATTACACGCAGGTAGCCGTTGTTGTCCACCTCGAAGGTGAAACGGAAATTGCCGGTCCATCCTAATGTTCCCAACACACACTCTCCTGTGTGCTCTGTTGCTTCCCCATCGAGAGAGAGAATGAACATTGGCGGTGTGAACATGTTGGCACGTGTGCCTAACTTGGTGTCAAGTACTTTCTTTCCGAAGTTGAGTGGGGTAGTGGATATATGCGCCTCGTCAGCCCAGTCGCCGGAAAATTCTGTGAGATAGTAGTTCGCATTGCGGAAGTGCAACATGCTGGAAGCATACTTTTTCAATACGACGGTACCCTTCTCCTTATTCTCTATTTCTGTATATGTCTTGATTATATCTTCTTTAGGATAAGCGATATAGTGCAGTTTGACAGTGATAGGGTATTTGTCATCCTTTAGAGTGACAACAGTCTCGTTGCCTCCGTCTTTTGAGGCTGTATCCTTCGATACATATTTGAGCAACAGCGAAGGATTCTTGTCCGTATGCTGTATGTCTATGGCTGGTTCGAAATAGTCTTCCATGCCGTGGGTGAGATATGCTTCTGTTCCGTCAGGAAGGTTTTGCATGTCTGCCTCATATCGCAGATGCTTGCCGAGATACGACTGATACACTCTTCCGTTGTCTTTGACACGCAATACAAGGTCCACATTGTCTGTGTTCACCCTTATAAAATCGTCTGCAAAGACTGATTGTGCCATTGCAAGAGCACAAAGAGCAATTGTTGATTTGAAATTCATGATAGTTTATTGTTTTAGTTTGTTGATATTTTATGTTTGGGGAGTTCCTTCCGGGGGTACAGATACAACCCGGATTGCTTGCTGTGTGGCATTTTCAGTACCGCTTACCAGTTGTCGCTGCGGAATGGAGCCACTTTGAGTCCGGAAGGAGTGTCAAGCGTACATTCCGGATTGTTTGCCCATCCGTAGCGCACTGCTATCGGTGTCTTTACTTTGTCGGAAGAAACCACTACTTTGCCGTTCTCGGTATGTGCCTGAGCCTCATGCCATACATGGTCTGGACCTGCCAGTGTGAATCCCTTGATGTCAGAGTTCGGATTGAATTTTTCGCCTGTTTCCGGTATGCTGAACTCAACCGTCACTTTGTCGCCCTTAACCGAGTACTTCTCATACACAGGAGCAGAGCCAGCCACTTTCTTTCCATACGTCTTTGCCAGTGATAGGGCGGCGAGACGCTTGCCGACAGCCTGCTTGTTTTTAGGATGTATGTCGTTAGCCTCTCCCAAGTCGATATTGCAGACCATTCCCGTTCCTTCTATTTTCAGGGCTTGTGCCTGAGCCTCGCGCAGAGCTGCCCACGGCGACTCCTGCTGTACGTTCTGACGTGTCAGGTAGTTTGCGAGCTGTACGAAATAGAATGGCATGTCGGGCATTCCGAACTGTTTGCGCCAATCGTGAATGAGAGTCTGGAAGAGGCTCTCATATTGTTCCGCTCTGCCTACATTTGCACATCCTTGATACCAAATGACTCCCTTGATTGGGTAGTTAAGCCACGGGTGAACCATTGCATTGAACAATACAGTCGGGTATGACGAACCGTCGGGATAAGGAGGAGCAGGTGGCAGTTTGGTGGCGTCAAATCCTATATTGTATTTCCACTCTCCGGCAAGAGATACGGCTTTTTCGTTGGAATAAGCGATATTCATCTCTTGCGCCTCTCCTGCAATACCGCCCTCACCGCCAGTATCGAACACTCGGATTGCAAGTGTGTTTTTCCCTGCCTTTACAAGCGATGCCGGGATTGTGTAGTGGCGTTGCACGTTGAATCCTCCGCCGGAAGCAATCTGCTCGCCGTTCCAGTATATGATGTCCTCGTCATCTATTATTCCCGGATTCAGTTGAAGTTCTTTGCCTTCCCATTTTTTGGGTATTTCGATGCTTTTGCGGAACCATACGACACCGTCAAAGTCTGTAAGCCCTTGTTTTTCCCAATATGCGGGCAGCTGCATTGTCTTCCAGTCGGAGTCATTAAAATCGGAAGCCGTCCATAAGGTTTTTCCCGGATTGCCCTCCGCATAACCTTTGTCGCTTCTGAGCACGGCACTCTTCCATTCTTCCGACTCCTTATTATATATGTCGAATATTTTTTCTCTGTCGAATCCCGCTTCTTTCATCTTTTCAAGCTGAGTCTCGTAGCCTATGACGTGGCTCAATGCCTCATGGCTTATCCATGCTTCGGCAGGAGTGCCTCCCCAGTCACAGTCAATGACTCCGACCGGAACATTCAGCGTCTGTTGCAGTTGGCGGGCATAGAAATAGGCAAGTGCCGAAAACTCCGGAATAGTGGAAGGTGAGCATTCCTGCCATCCTCCCATTGTGGAGATGGTTTCATCCACCGGTACAAAAGAGGTCACTTTTTTCACTTGGAAAAGACGAATATTGGGGTGATTGGCATCCTTTATTTCCTGTTCGTAGTTCATCACTCGTCCCCAGCCGCCCACAGGCATCTCCATATTTGACTGTCCCGAGCAGAACCACACTTCCCCGGCAAGGACATTCTCCAGTTTTGTCTGTTCGCCATCGTCAAACGTGATGGTGTACGGACCTCCGGCTTTCGGAGTCTGTATTTTCACGCTCCATTTTCCTTCTGAGTCAGCTTGGGCTGTATATGCTTTTTTTGCCCAGCTTGGCGATACGGTGACACTTGCATTGCGCTTTGCTGTTCCCGAGAATGTCATTTCCGTTTGCTGCTGTATAATCATGTTGTCTGAATATATGGCAGGCAGTGTTACTTTGGCATTCATAAGTACAGGGCTTGCCATGAATACGGCAAGGGCAATCCCTGTTTTTAAGTTGTTTGTAATCATGATATGTAAGTGCTTTTTGAGAGTTTTATTTGTTTTCCTTTTTATAAGCCACATTAAATTCATAAATGGAAGGTGGGGCAGACGCTTTAGTCACGTTTAGGCGGACTTTGTTGGCCTTGTATTCGTGTGGGAACCTTACCACCTTGCAGTCACCCATCGGTTGTGAGGATATGTAGACAGTCTCCCAGGTGCCGTTACGCTCTATGTCAATGCTGTATTCTTGTATGCGGTTCACTCTGATGTTGGAGAATCCGTCATCACTTTGTTTTGTGTCGCAATATTCAAATATGCTCACTTTGTTGAAAGGCTCGTCTGGATTGAGCTCCACAACAAGTTGTGCCGGAGCAGAGGCTGATGCCCATCTTGTCTGCATTCCTCCATCGGTAGCCTTGCCCGCTTCATATTCCGCATTGTTCTCCCATACGGAAGAGGCGGTTGTCTTATTCCATGTAGATATGATTTTTCCTCCGGAAGGCAGTGGCTTGTCTTTCTCTATGCCGATTCGTCTGCCCAGCTCGATGACTGCATTTGCCTCGTTTTCCCGTATTCTGCCGGTATTGTCGGGCGGAACATTCATGACAAGTGTGTTGCCGTTTTCTGTGGTAAGATAGAAAAGCTCTTCAAGCTCATCAAGCTCGCGCACTTCCATCGGTCTTGACTTTTGAAACCAATTCCAGGCTTTGCTGAGGCAGATGGTGTGTTCAAACGGGAGATAATATGACTTTCCGTTGTGCAGATATTGCTTCTTGTCGCCTCTGGGAGCTATTTTAGGGTCCCAAAGCCGGAAATCGCCTGGAAAGAAGCGCATGTAATATTTATTGTCCTCTGTGCAGAGGTCGGGCAGAATCAAATCGTCCCAATAATACGACTGCTGTCCTTCCACGCTTGTCAGCGTGTGGTTGACACCTATGGCACAATCGGGCTGTAGCTTCTTGACAAGTGAATAGATGCGCGGAATCTGCCAGTCATTCACCTTCTTGTCCCATGCTCCGTCAAGCCAAAGCTCACACACTTCTCCATAATTGCTCATGAGTTCTGTGAGCTGGTTCTCCATGTATCTTACATACTTGTCGAATTTTTTTGATGTGTATGACGGCTCATGCCTGTCCCAAAGTGAATAGTAGACTGCGAATTTCAATCCGTATTTGCGGCAGGCGTCCGACACAGCCCTCACAACGTCTGTCTTTACCGGTGAGGAAGCAACATCGTAATCCGTATATTTGCTGTCCCAAAGACAGAAACCGTCATGATGCTTGGTGACAAGGAGTACGTAGCGGAATCCTGCGTCGCGGGCTACACGCACCCATTGGTCGCAATCCAGTTGTGTCGGATTATATGAACTTGCCGGTTCTTTGCCTTCCGACCATTCTTGTTCGATGAATGTGTTCATTCCGAAATGTACGAACATTCCATATCCCCGTTCCTGTAGCAGTTGCTGTGTTCTGTTTGGAGTGACAGATGGCTGCGGTTCTTGTGCGCAGGCGGTTCCTGTAAAAACGGCTCCGAGCAACAATGCTGCTATGTGTTTTTTGTTGAGATTTGACATGTGTATTTGTTGTTTATTGGTTTTTCCGTGTCATTTGCGGTATGCAAATGTATTTATAAGAAAATAATATATATATAACCATCACATCATAAAATGCCACATTTGTTGCATTGGATTGAAAAAGAAAGGCTTTTTGCATTTTTCTGAACTAAATCTTTTATTTTTGAATGGACTGTCTTCTTCTTGTCTTGAGGATTTGTGGCTGTAAAGATACAGGGCGATGGTGACTGTTGTATTTTGGTTTTGCGGAGTGCCGATGATTCTACATGCTGAAAAACAGCATTCCACAAATCTTAATTTGGGAAGAACTTATAATTTTGAGGAGCGGTTTATCCTTTTGGGGGCTATGAAGTAAAAGTCAGATTGGCGAGCAAAAAAAATCAAATCAGCACTGCTGATTTGAAAATTTAGTATGATGTATTTGAAAAATCACAGGGAGAAAAAGATTTTTTTGCGCGCAAAATTCTTCAAACCACAGTGCTGTTTTTACAAACCGCAGTGCGGTTTATAAAAAAATAGCGGGGTGGATTTAGGTTTCTACAGCCGTTTGCTCAAAAAATATTCAAATAAATTTCGGACAGTCTCTAAATGATATAATTTTGTGCTGCTTTAATGAACCGTATGTTTATGGATAAATCGTTTGCCCATACACTTCTTGTATGGTATGGAGAGAACCACAGGCATCTTCCCTGGCGGGAGACACGCAATCCTTATTTGATATGGATTTCGGAGATTATTCTCCAACAGACCCGTGTGGCTCAGGGATATGATTACTTTTTGCGCTTTATACAGCGTTTTCCCGATGTGAAGACATTGGCGCAAGCCGAAGAAGAAGATGTGCTTAAATGCTGGCAGGGACTTGGCTATTATTCGAGGGCGCGCAACTTGCATGTTGCGGCGCGTCAGGTGGCACAACGGGGTGGCTTTCCGGAAACCTATCAGGACATTCGCTCCCTGAAAGGAGTGGGTGATTATACGGCGGCAGCCATTGCCTCTTTTGCTTTCGGACTGCCTCATGCCGTGGTGGACGGAAATGTTTACCGTGTGCTTGCCCGTTATTTTGGTATCACGGAACCCACTGACACAGCTGCCGGAAAAAAATATTTTGCCCGTCTTGCACAGAGCTTGTTGCCAAAGGGAGAGAGTGGGGCAAATTACAATCAGGCGATAATGGACTTTGGAGCGTTGCAGTGTGTACCCCATTCGCCTGAGTGTGCGGCATGTCCTTTGGTCGGGAACTGCGTGGCTTTTCAAGACGGCAAGGTGCATACTTTGCCTGTAAAATCCCGTTCTCCAAGAATATCAGTGCGTTATTTTCATTATATATTCATCCGTGTAGAGGACGAGATTGCTTTGTTCCGGAGAAACGGCGAGGATATATGGAAAGGTTTGTATGAGCCTTTTCTGATAGAGACTGCCGCTCCATGCTCTTTGGAAGGGTTGTTGGCTGACGGCGCGCTGCCTGCTTTTGCAAAAGGCGAGGGTGTCACTTGGAGTGTCTTACAAGAAAATATGCGGCATCAGCTGACACACCGTACATTGATATGTAATTTCTATCGTCTTGACTTGCGGCAGAAACCGGATGACGGGGTGTTGAAAGATGTTTGTTGGGTGTCGCAGGACAGCCTTTCCGACTATGCCTTTCCCCGTCCTATAACCCTCTTGCTTGAACGTCATGGCATGATATGAAGCCAACTCTGTGCCGTATGGCGGAAAAAAGAAAATCCATTTCTGGGACTTTCGGAGACGAATGTGTCAGAAATGGATTTTCTTGTTCAGACATTTATGATTGCCTTGAATTATTTTACATATATGCTGCGCCGCATCTTTATATTGTCGGAGGCTGTTCCGACTTGAATCTCAAATTCTCCGGGTTCAACCATGCGTTGCAGACGCTCGTTGTATAATGCCAGCTCGTCGATAGGTATGCTCAGTTCTACCTCAGTCTGTTTGCCGGCTTTCAGATTGACTTTCTTGAATGCCTTGAGCTGCTGAATCGGGGTAAGTACAGTGCTGAACTTGTCTCTTACATATACTTGGACAACCTCTTTACCTTCGCGTGTGCCTGTATTCTTTACGGTCAGTTTTATTCTCAGTTCGCCTTCCGGAGAAAAAATAGTGTCGTTGAGCTGAAGATTGTCATATTCAAATGTCGTATAGCTCAGTCCATAACCGAATTGCCAAAGCGCATACGGTTTTTCAAAAATATAGTGTCCGTTTGGTTCCTCATAACTGCCTCCCTGATCGAAGACCTGTTCGCGGTCGGTAGGATAGTAGTTATAGAAACATGGCACATTGCCTGTGCTGCGCGGGAATGAGATATTCAAGCGTCCGGAAGGGTTTACGTTGCCGAAAAGCATATCGGCAAGAGCATTTCCCTGCTGCTCTCCTCCGTAGAACTGCAGCACCACCGCATCCGCATTTTCCTTTGCCCATGTCATGACAAGCGGCTTGCCCGTAATAAGTACGACAATCATCGGTTTGCCTGTCGCTTTCACTGCCTTCAACAGCTCAAGCTGTTTGCCCGGAAGTTCGAGTGAGGAAAGGTCGAAACCTTCTCCTGATGTCACCTTTGCCGCTTTGGCATTTCGTCCCAGCCAAAGGCTCCGGGTTCCTACTGCCACAATGGCAATGTCGCTTTGTGAAGCCAGTTCTACAGCCTTGTCTATGTCCTTGTCGTCTTGGCTCCACCAGTCACAACCTTCTTGATGGCGCAGCTCAATGTCTTTTCCTACAAGCGATTGAAGACCTTCAAGCAGTGTGACACATTCGTGATGGTCCTTTTCCACCCATCCGTAATCTCCAGCCACACCGTAGTTGCTGTTCGGACCGAGGACGGCTATGGATTTGTATTTCTTGGAATCGAGAGGCAGGATATTGTTCTTGTTTTCCAGCAGGACAATGCTTTCGTCTGCCACTTCCTTTGCCAATGCGACATGTTCCTTGCTTCTGACAACCTTTCCTACTTTGTCCGGCTGTCCGTAAGGGTCCTCAAAAAGTCCGAGCTTGAATTTTGCGGTAAGTATCCGGCGACAGGCACGGTCTATATACGATTCGTCAATGATGCCGCGTTCCACTTGTTCTTCAAGGGTGCTGTAAGCCCAGTCCCATACGTCCATATCGACTCCGGCTATCAGAGAGCGTCGGGCGGCCTCCTCCGAGGTCTGTGCGGAATAATGGAATACGCGCAGTCTGTCTACCGAACCCCAGTCGGAATATACGAACCCTTTGAATCCAAGCTCGCCTCTCAGCAGGTCGGTCATATAATAGGAAGAGCCGCTTACCGGCACACCGTCATACGCGCTGTAACAACTCATGATAGCGGTAGGGTCGGCATCCTTTATTACTTTTGCAAACGGATATATATATAGGTTGCGCATCTCGCGCTCTCCGCCTGCCACATAGGCACAGTTCAGACCGCCGGTCGGTGTTCCGTGCGCCACGAAATGTTTGGGCATACACCCTACACCTTGCGCCTGTGAGCCTTTGACAAAAGCCGTGCCTATTTGTGAGATTAGGTAAGGGTCTTCGCCGAATGTCTCCTCCACACGTCCCCATCTCAACTCACGTGCGATGTCGAGGACTGGCGAGAGCAACTGGTGTACTCCAATAACACGCGCCTCGCGTCCTATTGCGCCTGTCATTCTTTCTATAAGCTCAGGATTGAAGGTCGCTCCTTGTGCTATTGCCTGCGGAAAGATGGTGCATCCGTTTTGCAACACACCGTGAATGCCTTCCACTGTGGTCAGAGCCGGGATTCCCAGCCGGGTGTTCTCTGCCATATAATGGTGCATACGGTCGAACACGGCGGCAGCTTCTGCTGCCGACTTGCTCATCTCGTGCGTGGTGCCGGTGCTCTCTCCTTTGTAAGTACTTTCCATTGCGTCCGGATCGCTTGTTGAGTTGTTTTGTAATTGCAGCACCTTTTCGTGGAGCGTCATTCTCCGGAGCAGGTCGTTGACCCGTATCTCAATGGGTTGCGTACTGTCCTTATACAACATCTTCTCTTTGTTTTCAGGAAGCGTCTGCGCGCTTGCCAGTCCTGTTGCTGCTCCAAGCAGCAATACTGTCATGTAGTTTCTCAAATGATGCATAACTTTAATTATGTATTTGTTTTGAATAGTGATGTCCCGATATGTATGTTATCATTAAAATTATGATATGCAAAAATACGGACAAAAGATTGTTTCGCAATGAAATTAATACATCATAAAATAATACATTTGGTGCATACAGCTTGTTTTGAGGTGTCGGAATACAAAAAAATAGTTCATCCGACATTTCGAGTGATACGCGATACACTGTGGGTACAGCCCTTATCAAATAAATAGCAGCGTCTCCATACATTCATTGCATCACTTGTATGCGCTTTATAAACGGAAGTCTCAAACCCAAACATTCTGCCTCGCATATAGCAGGACAACAGTATACGGGCAAGGAATGTTTTGACATTATGTCACTTTGGAAAGAAGGCGAATTTTAACGTTTGGGGCGGCTATCGACTTTGACTCAATGATTGATTTTTGAATGTTTTATTGGTAAATCATTGATAATCAGTTAAATGTGTTTTTAGTAAAAAGTGTGCGGTTTTAGATGTAGAACGCATGGTTAAAGTCAAAATAGGATGTATTGATAATCAGAGAGTTATGAAATTTTTGTCTTGAAATCGTCTTTTTCCGGGTTCAAAATCCATTTTTTGTTTTTCGGGGCATGGAAAAGACGGTTGCCGTCTTTTTGAAGAGGTGATTTGGGAAAATGCCCGATTTTAGGCCGAAAAACGGGCTTTGAAAATTTTGTTCACCTTGAAAATAAATTTTGTTCACCTTGCGAAAAAAATCAGTGTGCCTTGGAAATAAATTTTCAGCACCTTGTAATTTTGGGTTTTAGTGGGCTTTTGGATGGGAAAGGTGTGTTTTGGGTCGAAATTTTATATCTTTTAGTCGGTTGGATTGTTCTGTTTGTCCACTTGGATTTTGAGGGTTAGAAGTCGCCGTAGAATCGCGTTTTTGCAACCGAGGTTGAGTTCGGTTCATTTTGAGGCGATTCTACGGAGTAGGGATTTAACATATCAAAATGTCAGTATACTCTAATTTTTATTGACTTTTGTGACGGACTCCTCCGTCACTTCGTGACACCTCCTCTAACTTAGAGGAGGAGCCAGGTTACTATGTTCGTAGAGAAACTAACGTGTTGATTGACAAGGTATATAGTTCCTTCCCTAAGTTAGGGGAGGTGTCACGAAGTGACGGAGGAGTCTGTCTGAATACCCTCAAAAACATACTTGCAAAAAGTCAAGGAGTCTGTCTGATTCATCAGCAAAACATTGCCAACATCAAGACTCAACTCTATAAAAACAAGATAAATCACTCAAAATGTCGGATGAACCATAAAATAGGGATTCACACGACCATGAATCCCTATTTCCTGACAATAAAAAGATTTTGAACTTAAGATATTTGTGTGGTTGTCTTAGAGTTTCAGAATTGTTCCGCGAGGCTTGCTGCCCATTATAAACTCCAGTCTTCCTCCATTGGCTATATCTGAATGCTTGATGACAGGTGAGCTGAACTTCTTGCCGTTAAGCTTGATGTCTTTTATATAGATGTCGCTGTCGCTTCCACGCTGTACTTTCACGGTGAATGTCTTGTCTTTTCCAACCTTCAACACAGCCTCGTCTACGGAAGGACTTCCGATTACATACTCTCCCGAGGCTGGGTTCACAGGATAGAAACCGATAGCAGAGAACACATACCATACAGACATTTCTCCACAGTCGTCGTTGCCGGCATATCCCGAAGAGGATGTGTTGTACAACTCTTTCTTTATATGGCTGACAATCTGCTGTGTTTTTTGAGGCTGCCCTGCCAGAGTGTACAGGTATGCCACATGATGGCTTGGCTCATTTCCATGGGCATACAATCCTACAAATCCAGAGGCATTGTCGTTCTTCTCTCCGCTGGTCTTTGTGGAAGTGAAGAACTCGTCCAGTTTTTTGCAGAAAGCGGCCTTTCCGCCTGTGAGCGATACGAGGTCATCGACATTATGAGGAACATACCAATAGTATTGCCATGCGTTACCCTCCGTAAAGGCAGAACCTCCATTTGAGCCGTATTTGTATGGGTCGAAAGGCAGAATCCATTCGTCCTTGCTGTTTTTAGGCTGGAAGAAATGGCTTTCATGATTGTACAGATTGCGGTAATAGGCTGAACGCTTCATGAAATATTCATAGTCTTCTGTTTGTCCGACATGCTTGGCAAGTTGTGCCGCGCACCAATCATCGAAACTTTGTTCAAGAGTGATTGATACCGATTGGGTCTGAATGTCTTCCGGCATATAACCGTATTTGTCCCACACCTCAAAAGGCGAGTTAAGATGTGAGGTGGTCAGGCTTCCCTTCACTGCGTCATAAAGAACATTGTCCCACGACTTGATTTTTCCGGTTGTCTTGCCTGTTGTCGGCGACACGATGTGTCGTGGGTCATTGCACAGCCCTTTCAGTACGGCGTCTACGATGACCGGTACGGCATGGTTGCCAATCATGCAATAGTTGTCCTGTCCCCAAAGTTGCCATATAGGCAGGTAGCCATAATACTCATATTGCTTCAACATGCTTGTGACGAAGTCTGCCGTCCGTTCCGGTTCGATAATCGTATACAGAGGATGTGCGCCTCGGAAGGTGTCCCACAGTGAGAATGTTGAATAATGAGTGTGCCCTTCTTCTACCTTTGCTACAGAGTAGTCGGCAGTCATGTATTCTCCGTTTACATCAGAGAACGTATTTGGCTGAATCATGGAGTGGTAGAGTGCTGTGTAGAAGATTTTCAAATCCTCTTTGTCATTGGTCTTAACTTCTATTTTCCCAAGCTCTTCATTCCATGAGTCATATGCTTCCTTACATAGTTTGTCGAAGTCTTTTCCTTCGCTTTCTGCCTGCATGTTTTCTCTGGCATTCGCAATGGATACCGGAGAAAGGGCAACCGTGCATGTAATCTGCTTTTGCTTGCCGAAATTGAATGTGCCTTTTATGTCCGTTCCGTTGCTGACGTTGGTGTTTTTATACAGTGTACCGTTGTTCCATACTTCCCAGTTTTGGATAGGGGCAGAGAACTTCATGCTGAAATACACCTTTCTCAGTTTTGCCCATCCGGTAATGATGCGGTAGCCTTCAATCGTATATTCGTCGACAATCCTTATTTGCGAGTTTTCGATTCTGCGTCCCCATGATCCTTTGTTTGCCGAGTGATCAAGGTCGATGTAGACCATTGCCTGTTTGCCCTGCGGGTAAGTGTAGCGGTGTACACCGGTGCGTGTGGTGGCTGTCAGTTCGGCAAGGATGTCATTATCCTTCAGTCTGACTTTGTAATAGCCGGGTTTTGCCTCCTCCTCCTCATGACTGAAAGTGCTCTGACGACGAAGCTCTGTGGTAGGCAACAGCAGAATGTCGATGAAATCCGCCGCACCGGTACCGCTGAGGCGGGTGTGTGAGAAACCGTAAATGGTATTGTCATTATAGTCGTAGCCGGAAGCCTGCGCCCAGTCCGGTGCCTCACGCGTGTCGGGCGAAAGCTGTACCATTCCGAAAGGAACTGTCGCTCCCGGATAGTTGTTTCCGCTAAGACTTTGTGCTACGGCACCTGTCCCGATGAAGGGATTCACGTATTTCGCATAGTCTTCTTGTGCGTACATGCCGGAAGACAAAGCTATCAATAATGTTGAGATTGTTGTTTTTATTGTATTCATCTTATTCTAATTGTTTTTTTTGATAACGGTTTTATCATGATGATTATTGTCGGGCTTCTGTTTGTTGCCCAATTCATTGAAGTCCTCCCGGACCGTCAAATTTATAGCAGAAGTCATCGAAGTAGGCTTGCCCGCCAGTCTCATTAGTGGTGTACGCGTATAAACCAATTCTGCTTCCCTTCCAGTCTCCCGAGCCGGATGCGAATGTCTCACCCAAAGGCATGAATTTCTTTCCGTCCTCACTGTAGTAGAATTGGTGCTTGTTGTGCAGCGCGTCGATTGCAAGCCGTATGTATATGCTTTTCTTTGTAGAAGCAGCCAGCTCTTTTGTAATGACAGAGCCGTCAGTCTCGCAGTACAGATACGGCTTTTTCGTGCCATTCTCCTCACTTATCATGATTCCTGCTCCGACAAATCGGTTGCCGATACATTCCATTCCCATGCGTCCGCCCTCAGTCAGCTTGGAAAAATCCATTTTCACTGTAGCCTCTCCTTTGAATCCCATTGTTTTCTGTGTCAGCTGGTTCTTTGCCATGCGCAGCTTTTCTGCTTTCTGGGGAATGATGCACAACCAGCCTTTTCTGTTTGTCAGTGACACATATTCCTCGTCAGGATTGTGGTTGTACTGCCACTGCACACCGAGCCGTTTGCCCTTGAACTCGTCACTTGCCTGAGGCGCATACACCTTTCCACGTTTTCCCGCATGAGGTTTGGCATGTACCTTTACCGGTTCACCGATGCCGTTCCCGTCATAGTCTTGTCCTATTTCCGGGAATCCGTCTTTCCAGCTTACCGGTTGGAGATGCACCACACGTCCTTGAGGTTCTGTTGCCTGAAAATGATAGAACCACCATTCGCCCTCAGGAGTGTCGACCAAAGCACCTTGATGCGGGCCGTTGACGTTTGTGCTTCCCATTTCAAGCACGCGTTTGGTATTGTAAGGACCATAGATGCGCTCTGATCGCATGACTGTCTGCCATCCTGTACCTACACCGCCTTCCGGTATGCTGAGGTAATAATAGCCGTCTTTTTTGAAAATCTTCGTTCCTTCCGCTGTGGGACCCTCATAGATTTTCACTCCGTTGTCGAGCAGTTGCTTGCCGTCCGCACTCATTTTGTGGAGATAAATGGGACCTCCTCCCAACTGACTGCGGCCGATATATCCTTGTCCGTCCTCATCCCAGAAGGGGCAGGGGTCTTCCCATCCCGATATGCTTTTCACACATACCAGCGGTTCCCAGGGGCCTTCTGGCCTTGTGGCTGTAGACATGAACAGTCCCTCGTGCGGGGTGCATACATACATCCAAAATTTGCCGTTGTGATAGCGCAATGCCGGTGCCCAGCTTCCGCCGCCGTATTTGCTCATGGTTGAATAGCCGTCCATGTCCATACGGTTGAATATCTGTCCGATAATCTTCCAGTTTACCATGTCGTCCGATTCCAGTACGGGCATACCCATAAAATGAAATTCAGAGCAGACCATATAATATTTGTCGCCTACTCGTATGACGTCCGGGTCGGAATAGTCGCCGTTCAGTATAGGATTGGCATAAGTCCCATTGCCCAAGTCGCCCCATCGGGTATCATGGTCTTCACCATCGGGCAGGCAAGGTGTTTGGAACTGAGACTGAGAGCCTGAGCGCGCAAAGACCTTTCCCGATTGTACGGTGCCGAGTGCCATACATGATATGGCGGCACAGATTATGTGATATGATTTTATAGTTCTCATTTATGCTTTAATGTGAATTTGCATGTGTGGGATTTATATCTCCAGCATGTCGCCTTTTTTCAAGTACACACTGACACAGCGTTTCTCGTCAAGATTGAGCTGCACTTTCTTTCCGTTTACTTTTGCCGTCTCAAGTCCTTCCGGAACCTGCAAGCGGAACAGTCCGTCGGCAGTAGCCTTCAAAGACGCTTTCTTCACCTTTGAGTCTTTCCATTGAGCCGATATTTCAGCACCGCCCTTCACACACAGTCCCTCAAAAGCACCGTCTTTCCATTCTTTCGGAAGACAAGGCAGAAGCTGTACGTAGCCTGTTTCTGGCTTCGGAGCCTTATAGTCGCCGTCCTCTATCAACTGCACCAGCATCTCGCCGATTCCTGCTGCTCCTGCTGCGTTTCCGTCGAAAATGAATATGTCATACGGCGCGCCTGCAATACCCTTTGGCGATATGCTGAGCAGATTCTCGCGCGCAAGGTTTTTCATAAGGATATTGATACTTTCGTAGGCATCCTCCGGTTCTTTGAGTCGCGCATAATAGCAGATGGCATTGGCGCGGCTCCATTCCGTATCCTCCCAGTCGGCAGCTGTCATTCGGCGTGCGATGGAGTTCTTGGCAGCTTTGGCAAGCTCGGGAGTATGCTCCAGTGATATTTGTGAGTATGGGTAGAGAGCCAGCAGATGAGATGTGTGGCGATGATTGACGTTCACATCATCATAGTCTTCCATCCATTCCCGCACACCGCCATATTTGTTTGTCCGCAGTGGCGGCAGCTTGGCTATGGCAAGGCGGAGCGAGTCGGCAAAACTCTCGTCTATGCCGAGTATCTCAGTCGAGTGGAGACATGCGTTCAGAATCTCATAAACCAGCACACGGTCGCATGTTGGCATCATGGAAGCGCACCACACACCGCCGTTATATCCGAATGCGTTTTCCGGAGAAATGGACGGCCCTGTCACCAGATAGCCTGTATGCGGGTCCTCGCACATGTAGTCGAGCAGGAACTCAGCGTTGCCTTTGAGCAGCGGATAGGCTGTCTGGCGCAGATACTCCTTGTCTTTTGTATATTCATACTGTGTCCACAGATGTGTCGCCATCCATGAGCCTGCACAAGGGAAGAGTCCCCATCCGATGCCTCCCGAAGGAGCTGTGAAACCCCATATATTGGCTGTGGTGTGCGCAGCCCATCCCTTGCATCCGTAAACGGTCTGTACGGTCTTTGCGCCATGATGGGCCAAGTCTGCAATATAAGTGTAGAGAGGCGCGTTACATTCTGCCAGATTTCCGATATTGGCAATCCAGTAGTTCTGCTGCACGTTGATGTCGAGATGGTAATCGCTTGTCCAGCACATGTGGCAGGCGAGATTGTCGTTGAAGAATCCTTGTAGGGCCACCGGCAGAGGCGAGTTCTCGCGTGAGGAGGCGATGAGCAGATAGCGCGCCAACTGGAAGAACAATGCCTGCAAGCCCGCGTCGTCCTTTCCCTCGCGTAGTTCGCGCCAGCGCACGTCAGTCGGGACAAGATCGCGTTGAGGGTCGCCGATTTGAAGCTTCACTCTGGCAAAGAGAGGCGCGTAGTCGTCGATATGTTCCTTACGGATGTAGGAATAGTCGCGCTCAAGCACTTGTTTGATATGTCCGTCACAAGTGTTCCGATAGTCTGGATTATTGAAGTTTGTGCGCACGTCCGATACGATTGTCACCGCATCGGCACCGCTCACCTTGATGCTGTTGCCCGTCTGTTCTATCTTTCCGCCTTCAGCCTTTACGGCTGTGCGTCCGGAGAAGTGTACACCTCCCGTACCCAGGTTCGGATACAGAGCCTGTCCCTCAAAGATGATTTGTTTGTTCTCCACCCTGATTGCCGTGTTCTCGCGCAGCATGTCAATACGCATCTCAAAGCTTACAGCATTCTTTTTGCTGGCTGTGAACCGCATCACTACAGCGTCTTGCGGGTTGGATGACAGGTATTCGCGGTAATATTCGGTCTTGCCTTTCTTGAATCTTACAGTAGCAAGCGCGTTTTCCATGTCCAGCACACGGCGATAGTCTGTGACCTCGGCAGACGGCTCGTCATAGTTGAAGTCGATTTTCAAGTCGCCTATCGGCAGATGGGTACCGAACGAATGTGCCGTTCCGTGCAGGTACTCGCTGGCAATGCCGTTGCCTTCCTCTATTTTTCCGGCAAAGAACAGTTCGCGGAGAGCGTCAAGACGTTCACGTCCGAACGGAATCTCCTGATTCGGGTCGTATTCTCCGGCCCACATACTCGATTCGTTCAGATTGACGGTTTCGTGTTCCACGTCTCCGTACACCATTGCACCGATTCGCCCGTTGCCTACCGGCACAGACTTCATCCATTCGTCTGCCGGTGTGTCATACCACAGTTGCGGCTTCTGTGCCAGTGTGGTCAGTGGCGACAGAAACAATGCGCATCCTGTAAGAAGATTGATTAGATTGTTCGTTTTCATTGTTTGTTCTCATTCGATTTTGTCATGAGGGCAAATTTAATTGCTTTTTCAAATCTATATATGGTCTTTTCGCATGAAGTTATGACATATTTACTTCATATTGAGGGTGATTGGCTTATTTGTTGTATAATTTGAAGCAAATTTGAAGGAGGGTGTGCGGAGGGATAATGCGTGTGTCGGATTTTTTTGTAAGTGTGGTGTGTAGATTTTCTGTATGTGTATTGGTTTTATGACGGTGAGTCAGCCTGTACGACTGGCATACATATTAATAAGGTATATGGCTCCTCTCCATGAGTAGCTTGGACATGCCCGATAATAGGTTTTCTAAACGGGAAGTTCGGAACGGATAATTGACATTTTGTCAGTTGGCGGATGAGCCTGATTTTAACATTTCAGGCACTCGCTTTTGACTTGAAATGCGCACAATTTCGCTCTGGATAGTGTTAAGTGTCAGATTATCAAGTAGATGCTATTTTGCTTAAAAGGGTGTAGTTTTAGACCAAAAACTAAGGGTTGGACATAAAATAGGATGCGTTGATAATCAGTGAGTTATGAAAATTTCTCCTTGAAATGATCGTTTTTCGAGTTCAAAATCAATTTTTGTTTTTCGGAGCATTGAAAAGGCTGTTGCGGTATTTTTAAGGGGATAATCTTGAAAAATACCCGATTTTGGTCCCAAAAACGGGCTTTGAAAATTTCTTTCACCTTGAAAAAAATTTTTCAGCACCTTGCAAAAAAAATTGGTTCGCCTTGCAAAAAAAATTACTTCACCTTGTAATTTTGGAAAAGTCTCACTTTTACTCAATTTTATTGTTCTTTTCGTTATGCGGAATGTTCTATTTGTCCGCTTGATTTTTGAGGAATTAAAAGTCCCGTAGAATCGCGTTTTTGCAACCGTGGTAAGGTTCGGTTGATTTTGAGCGGATTCTACGAGAATGAGTTTTAACATGTCAAAATGTAAGTACTTTATGTGTTTTGCTGATGTTTTTATATAAATCTCTTCGTTGTTTAGCTTTATGTAAAATCTTTCAAACACACCCGTAACACATCATCTCGCGGAACAACATTTCTCAATGTATGCGAAGAATACATATATTTATGGCTGTAAATGAAAATAATTTGGAATAAAAGAAAAAAAAGAGTATTTTTGCTCATGGAATGATGCAATGCCTGTTGTGTGCAGATATGATAACAGGTTTTGCTATTGCTAAGATGTTCATAATAAATATGCTGCATCCGATGTTGACAAACCATATTAAAACTTTAATTTAATATATGAAGAAGAATCTGTTTCTATTATTAACTGTCATTACGTTGTGTCTGACCGATACGACATATTCTGCGGCAACAGCCAGACATGACTCGTTCATGCATGTCAATAGTGAGACTGGATTGTCACAAAGTAATGTGAAAGCGATTGCGCAGGACAATTATGGATTTATATGGCTGGGCACAAAGAACGGTTTGAATCGATATGACGGGCAAAGAGTGATACGGGTTTATTGCTATGATGAGAAACTGCATTGTGGAAACCAGAATATCTCGGCCTTGTTCTCCGACAGCGACAATGTGTTGTGGGTGGGCACCGATGAGGGTGTCTACCGATACAATCAAGTGACCGAGACATTCTCTTTTGTCGATACCAAAACCGCTGATGGAATAAGCATGAAAGGATGGGTGGCGGACATCAAGGAAGATCAGGACGGCAATATATGGATTGTAGTGCCCGATAACGGCATATTCAAATATGACATGCAGGGAAACCTGAAACTTTATTCTCCTGATACAGGCAGCAAGAGCAACATGCCGATAAATGTATGTGTGTGTTCTGACGGAAGCATTTGGAGTTGTGCATGGAATATCGGACTGCTGGAATATGACAGGAAGAAAGATGAGTTTGTGACTCATACGAAAGATGCAAACGGAAAGTCTTTGTTGAATATAGAGACCAATACGCTGTCGCAACAAGGCGACAACCTTATTTTGGCTGTGCAGAACGGTGAGTTGAAAAAGTATGACTATAAGCGCAATATGTTGAGGGACATTACTTTGCAGAACTTCAAGCACACATACGTGAGAAATGCCTCGGTATTTGGTCAGGACATATATGTAGGCACATATAACGGACTCTATGTGCTGAACGAGAAAAATGGAGTCGTAAGGCATTACAGACAGAGCATTAATAATAAGGAAGGACTTTCGGACAATATCATTTATACCACTTTTCAGGACAGAGAGAACGGTATATGGATTGGCACTATGTTTGGAGGTGCCAATTATATGGCAAACCGTCC
This sequence comes from Roseburia sp., assembly GCA_023665185.1. Lineage (GTDB taxonomy): Bacteria > Bacteroidota > Bacteroidia > Bacteroidales > Bacteroidaceae > RGIG8745. The sequence goes on along the minus strand of JAMPEL010000011.1, from coordinate 45,857 downwards.
GCTTACATTCAAGCATCATAATCTGTCGGCAAACAACGGTAGTTTCATAACAGACATAAGGGTCAGGGAAATGGCGGAGGATGGAAACGGAACATTGTGGATTGGTACGGAAAACAGCGGCATAAAGCGCATGAGCCTGAAAGAGGGAGTTATAGAGCCTTTTCAGCACAGTCAGCTTCATGAGGAATCGGACATCACATTGTCTGTGTCTGCCGATAACAGGAATATATATTGCGGCTTGTATAAAGACGGATTTGAGGTGATTGACAAGACCGGGAAATCATTTTATTATAAGAACGGACAGCTGCATCTTGATGGAAGCGTGTATTCGCAACTTACGGCAAGAAACGGAGAAGTCTATGTCGGTACAGACCGAGGAGCATATAAGGCGGAAAGCAACTCGTTTGATTTCCATCCTATTGAGGGACTGAAAGACTTGTGGGTGTTTGATATTATGCAAGAAGGAAACGGTGATATATGGTTTGCCACAATGGGAAACGGAGTGGTGAGGTATGATGCCAAAAATGGAAAGTACATAAAGTATAATCATGAGAAAGACAATGCTGCGTCGTTAAGCTCCACTTCTGTCAGTTCCATTATGCAGGACAGCAAAGGGAATATTTGGTTCTCGACAGACAGAGGCGGTGTGTGCCGGTATAATAGGAAGACAAATGATTTTACCCGCTATTCTATAATGGAAGGGCTGCCGGACGATGTGGCATATAAGATACTTGAGGACAGGAGCGGCAATATGTGGTTTGGCACCAACCGAGGGCTTGTCATGATGAATCCTGAGGACGGAAATGTCCGTGTTTTCACCATGAAGGACGGCTTGTGTGAGAACCAGTTCAATTATAAGTCGGCTGTGGCGGGAAGCGACGGTAAATTCTATTTTGGCACCATCAACGGATTGTTGTCTTTCGACCCGGAGATAAAATGCGACAAAAAGCCTGCCGGAGAAATTTACCTGACACGGTTGTCTATTTTTAATGAGGAAATGAAGGTGGGTATGCCTGAGAGTCCGTTGGAGAAGAGCATTCTGGAAACAGAAGAGATAGTGCTGCCATATAACAGGACGAATATAAGTCTTGACTTCGCTCTGTTGTCTTATTCTACGGCATTTGCCAATCAGTATTACTACAAGCTTGACCCTATTGACAGCAAGTGGGTGAGCATCGGTACGGAAGGAAACATACAATATGCCAACCTGAATCCGGGTACATACACATTATATATACGTGCCACCTCGGAGGGACCGGAAGAGTATGCCGCTGTGAAGACATTGCGGATAAAGGTGCTGCCTCCGTGGTGGATGTCCGTATGGGCGATATGCCTGTACTTCGTTCTGCTGGCATGTATCGTATATGGGTGGTTTCTGTGGTATCGCGAGCACAAGAACAAGCAACTGAAAGAGAAGCAGAAACTGTTTGAGATAGAGAAAGAAAAGGAACTGTATCAGAACAAGGTGAATTTCTTCACGGAGATAGCGCATGAGATACGTACTCCGCTGACGCTGATAAACGGACCACTGGAGATAATCGAGGAAATGAACATTGGCAGTGACAAGTTGGCAAAGAATTTGAAGGTCATATCGCAGAATACGAAACGTCTGCTGAACCTTGCGTCGCAATTGCTCGATTTCCAGAAGATAGGTGCGAACAAACTGAAGCCTAATTATGAGGTGACAGACGTGTCGTCGTTGCTCAAGGAAACAGTAGACCGTTTTGAGCCTACTTTCACGCATCAGGGGAAAGTGTTGGAAAATGTGGATATAGAGGACAGTGTCTTTGCCAAGATTGACAAGGAGGCTATTACCAAGATTTTAAGCAATCTGCTGAACAATGCAAGAAAATATGGCGAGCATAATATCTCTGTCAGTCTGAAAAGGGCTAACGGCAATTTTGTGCTGACGGTATTCAGTGACGGTGAGCGTATTCCGAAAGAAAAGGCGGAGCAGATATTCGACCCGTTCTATCAGTATAATGAGCGCAAGGAAAAGGCGCAGGGAGTGGGAATAGGACTTTCGTTATCGCGCTCGTTGGCTGAGATTCATGACGGTTCGTTATATCTCGACTTGCAGCGCACAGATGGCAACTCATTTGTCCTTTCCATACCTCTTAATATGGAAATGGAGACAGCGGAGACTGTGGTGGCGGCAAATACGGATGTGGCGATAAACGATACCGGACTTTTTGTCGAGGAAAACGCGAAGGGAAAGACACTCCTTATTGTGGAGGACGAGCGTAGCATTCTCAGTTTTATGGAAGACCGTTTGTCGGAGTCGTTTGTGGTTGAGACGGCTGAGAACGGCAGAAAGGCATTGGAGATACTTCACAAGGCACCTGTCGATTTGGTTATTAGTGATGTGATGATGCCCGACATGAACGGCTTTGAGTTGTGTCAGGCTATAAAAGGCGACATAGAGCTGTGTCACATTCCTGTAGTGTTCCTGACAGCCAAGAATGATACGGACAGTAAGATACAGGGATTGAAGGTAGGGGCAGAGGCATATATCGAGAAACCGTTCTCATTTGAGTATTTGCGTCAGCAGGTTATGTCATTGCTCGGCAACAGACAAAATGAGCGTGAGGCATTCTCCAAGCGTCCGTTTTTCCCTGTAAAGAACATGCAGATGAGCAAGGAGGATGAGGCGTTTATGAAGAAAGTGCTGGATGTCATCAATTCCAATCTTGACGATGAGACATTCAATGTAGAGCGAATGGCGGAGGAATTGTGTATGAGCCGTTCAAGTCTGCTCCGTAAAATCAAGACCTTGTTCAACATGGCACCGCTCGATTTCATCAGGCTCATACGTCTGAAAAAAGCCGCTGAGCTTATTCAAGAAGGCAAATACAGGGTAGGAGAGATTTGCTTTATGGTGGGATTCAACTCGCATTCGTATTTCAGCAAGCTCTTTAGCAAGCAGTTTGGCATGACCCCTAAGGATTTTGAGAAGAAAATAGAGCAGGAACGTGAGAAGTCGAGAGGTGTGAGCGGCATAAAAATAGAAGATTTGATTCCTGAAAATACAAAATAATGGTATTTGTATCCTGATTTGCTGCAAATGTGGCATTTTATGGTGTTATGATTAGGGTTGGATTATCTTATTTGTGAATACATTTGCATATCATTGAATTGATATTCGTGTGGCACAATAGAGATAATCCAACTAAATTTATATAATTGATGAAAGCATTTTATAGACCCTTATTCCTGTTGCTTGCAGGATTTTTGCAAAGTGGTATGACTGATGCGCAGATTAAGTATCTGCATAGTGGCGCGGAGAACATCATATGGGAAGTGATGCCTGAAAGAGACGCTGTGTCCGACATCCAACAAATATCTAAGGTAGGATATAAGAATCCGGAAGCAGTGGCTGCCGTGGTTCCCGGAACTGTTTTCACCTCGTATGTGGAGGCTGGTAAGGAGAAAGACCCTAATTTTGGAGACAATATCCATAATGTAGACCGTTCAAAATACGACAGAAGTTTCTGGTATCGCACAGAGTTTGTTGTTCCTCAGGATTTTGACAAGGAACTGGTATGGCTGAATTTCAACGGTGTCAACCGCAGTGCGGACATTTATCTTAACGGCAGGCTGCTTGGAACGCTTGACGGATTTATGCACCGGGGTCGTTTCAATATTACGGAAATAGTAAGCCGGAACGGAAAGAATACGCTTGCCGTGTTGATTCGTATTCCAAAGACTCCGCTTGCCAATCAAGGAAGTCCGAATTATCTGTCGAGCGGAGGATGGGACTGGATGCCATATGTGCCAGGACTCAACAGCGGTTTGACGGACAAGGTGTATTTGAGCAATACGGGTAAGTCTACGGTGACAGACCCGTGGGTTCGTACAGAGCTTCCTACACGGGCTAAGGCTGAGGTGAGTGTGGAAATGGAAGTGGGCAACAATGGCGCGGAGCGGAAGAAGACAGTGGTGAAAGGTGTGATAATGCCTGGAAACATTGAGTTTGAAAGCGAGGTGGAACTCAATGCCGGCGAGCAGAAGACAGTCAGATTCGACAAGCGGTATTTCCCACAACTTGTAATAAACAATCCGAAACTGTGGTGGCCTAATGGATATGGCGAGCCAAATCTGTACACCTGCAAGCTTGAGGCTGTGTGTGACGGAAAGGTGTCGGAAACAAAGGAAGTGACCTTTGGTATAAAGAAATATACCTATGACAAGGAAGGCAATGTATTCCATTTGCATATCAACGGTGTACCTGTGTTTGTGAAAGGTGCCAATTGGGGTATGTCGGAATATATGCTGCGTTGCCGTGGAAAAGAATACGAGACAAAGGTTGCGCTTCATAAAGAAATGAATTTCAATATGATACGCAATTGGCTTGGCTCTGTAACAGATGATGAGTTTTATGAGTATTGCGACAAGTACGGACTGATGGTGTGGGACGATTTTTGGATTAATTCCAATCCGAATCTTCCATACGATTTGAATGCTTTCAACAACAATATGGTTGAGAAAATCAAGCGTGTGCGCAATCATCCGTGCATAGCAGTGTGGTGTGGAGACAATGAGGCTGTTCCAGAAGCTCCTCTTGTGGGATGGATGACAGAAAATGTGAAGACATTTGATGGTGGAGACCGCTATTTCCAGCCGTGTTCCAATGCAGGCGGACTGAGCGGAAGCGGTTTTTGGGGTGCTTTTGATCAGCGTTATTACTTCACCAATTATCCGGATGCTTCTTCTGGAGGAGACGGACAGCGTGGCTGGGGATTCAGAACAGAAATTGGTACGGCTGTTGTTCCAACTTTTGAGAGTCTTAAAAAGTTTATGCCGGAAAAAGACTGGTGGCCAATCAATGAGATGTGGAACAAGCATTATTTTGGTCAGAGTGCTTTTAATGCGCTTCCTGACAAATATGCTGAGTCCATTAACAAAGGTTTTGGAGAGGCAAAAGATGCAGAGGATTTCTGCCGTAAGGCGCAGTTGATAAATTTGGAGTCGAACAAGGCATTGTATGAAGGATGGCTTGACCATATATGGGAGGACGCATCTGGTGTGATGACTTGGATGGGACAGTCGGCTTATCCGTCTATGGTGTGGCAGACTTATGACTATTACTACGATTTGACCGGTGCCTACTGGGGTTGCAAGTCGGCTTGCGAGCCTCTGCATATTTACTGGAATCCAGTGACAGACGGAATTAAAGTCGTCAATACAACAGCAAGGGATTATGAGGATTTGACGGCGGAGGCTGTCGTATATAATATGAACGGCAAACCGGTAGAGCGTTATCGTAAGTCGGCAGTAGTCAACTCTGTATCCAATACTGCCGCACAATGTTTTGTGCTTGACTTTAATAAGGAACGCGTCAATCTGTCGTTGGGCAAACATGCCGTGGCTTCGTCTACGGCACAGGGAAATCCTGATTTTGTGGCTGACGGACGCAGTGATACACGTTGGGCAGCAGAGAAAGCCGATAATGAATGGATATATGTCGATTTGGGAAGTGTTCAGCCTGTAGGAGGTGTGCGTCTCAATTGGGAGGCGGCATACGGAAAGTCGTATAAGATTCAGGTGTCGAATGACGCGGAGAGATGGAAAGAAGTGTATAAGACAGATGAGGGCCGTGAGGGAATAGAAGAGATTATCTTCCCTGAGGTGAAGGCGCGTTATGTGCGGATGTTCGGTATAGAGCTTGGCTGGTGGTTCGGATATTCATTGTGGAACATGGATGTGCTTAGTGGCACACAGCCTTCTGAAGATTTGAGCGACGTGCATTTCATTCGTCTGAAGTTGAAAGACAAGAATGGAAAAGTGGTATCAGAGAATAATTATTGGAGAGGCAATGACCGTAAGGACTTCACGGCTCTTAATACGTTGGAGTCTGTAAAGCTCAGTACATCCTCAAAACTGACAAAGAAAGACGGAAAGGCTGTGATAACAGCTGCTGTCACTTTGCCTAAGTCTGCCAAGAATGTGGCTTTTGCTGTGAGGGTGCAGGCTGTAAGAACATCTGACGGCGAGCGTATTCTTCCGGCTATAATGAATGACAATTATTTTACGCTCGTGCCGGGCGAAACCAAGAATGTCAGCATTGAGTTTGAGGAACAGCTGCTTGAAGGCGGAGGATACAAGCTCATTGTGGAGCCTTATAACCGATAGTGTTTGGGCTTATCCGACATGACGCATCGTCGGAGTTATATAACGCATAGCATATATATATTAATGTAAATACGCTCTGTAATCAATTATTGTTGATGTGTTGTATGTGTTTCATCCACTGCGGACGACTTTAGTCTGCGGTGGACGAACTTTTTTATGCTCTCTTTCTTTTTCTGTTTGCCTGTTTTGGCAGGGATTGCAGTCTGATTAAAGATTAGTATGTTATATGTGAGTTCGGGATAATAAAATCCCGTTAGATTCTTCGGATGAATATAGGGAATGCCTGCTGCCCACAAGAACCGCTCCGAAGGTGCTGTGAATACGATAAGGTGGTTGTCTGAATTCATTTTTGCCGCACGAAATTTTTAAACCCGCAGTGTGGTTTATAAAAACTGCACTGCGGTTTTGAGATTTTTGCGTGCTATTCCTATTTTTACGGCACAGGCTAAAAGAAGTCTGCAACGAAGTACGGACATTATTATACTGGTATGGGATGTACTTGCGAAAGCAATAAAACACTCGCTTTATTCTAAGGCTTATCCGAATAAGGTATATTATATTTTCATAAAAAGGCTGAAACAGGCATGAAGTGGTTATAGTTCTGATATATATGTCGCATGGTGCATTTGTTGCAACAAATATTCTATTTTTTAGAGCATTTGTTTCTGTTTGCAATGGTTCTTTTATATAATTTTGTTCTCGGAATGAGATGATTCTACAATTGAAGAAAGAAATTAATAGAAACATATCTAATACGAACATTCAGATGTATACGAAAAGTAAGCGCGGAGTGTATATCCGTAGGAACAAATTTTACTTGTGTGTAGCAGCAGTAGCGTGTGTTCCTTTGCTAAATTCATGTAAGGACGATTATCCTTATGATGACAGTGAACCTCAGTGGCTCGGTTCAAATGTTTATGATTACTTGCAACGTGACGGACATTACACCAATTATCTTCGTCTGATAGATGATTTGGGGTATAGGGAAACATTGCTAAGAACCGGTAGCAAGACTTTGTTCCCGGCAAATGATGAGGCTTTTGCGGCTTATTTCCGTGAGCGGAACTGGACCGGAGAAGGCATTGACATTATCAACTCCATGTCGATGTCGCAAAAGCGTGTCTTGTTCAACTCCACTATGTTGAATATGGCATATCTTGACAATATGCTCTCGAATGTATGGACAACGAATGACGGAGACGAAAGCGGGGAGGGACGTGCGATGGTGCGCGAGACCTCATCTTCGTATCTTGATTCCATACGTCTGGTGACTTCTCGCAATCTTCCTTCTGGTGTGTATTGGGAGCGTTTCTCAGAACGTGGAGGAGTTTATCTTGCGGACAATATGTCTCGTCCGGACATATTCTTTACTCCACAGTTCTTGCAGAAAACGGAGCTGACAGCAGAGGATTGGGACATTATATCAGGTGGAAAGCCATACGAGACAGAAGGTTTTTACGTGAATGGAACGAGAGTGTCGGCTTCCAACAAGAATATTACTTGCAAGAATGGATACCTGCATATTGCGGATGGAGTGGTTCGCCCTCTTGATAACATGGCTGAGGTGATAGCTGAGAATGGAAATACAGATTTGTTTTCTGCATTGATGGATAAGTTCTCCGCACCTTACTATGACAAAGACATTGATAATGCCGTGAAATCTTTTTATACGGACGGGACGATAAAGGATTCGGTCTTTATCAAGAGATATTTCAATGACAATTCTGTTGGTGAGTGTACCCAGACACCGGATGAGCAGGAAGTGGGAGTAGCTAATATGCTCTATTTCGATCCAGGTTATAACCAATTGTCTCTTCCTACAGATATGGGTGTGATGCTTGTGCCTACCGATGAGGCTATGGAGAAGTACTGGAACTCGGAGCGTGGAAAGTTCTTGAAAGATGTGTATGGCGATTGGGATAATGTTCCGCTTGACGTATTGTCGAAATTCATCAAGAATCATCAGTTGAAGTCTTTTGTCGGCTCTTTGCCTCATGAGTGGGACAATTTGTCAGATCAGAAAGGATTTCTCCTTAATTTGAAGGAAAGTGATATAGAAAGCAGCACATTGGCATGTAACGGACTTGTCTATCAGACGAACCGTGTGTTCCCTCCGATTGATTACCAGTGCGCATACGGGCCGATACTGACATCACCAAAGACAAAGGTTATGAAGTTGGCAATAGATGACAATGATGTGCTTAAATTCCATCTTTATCTGCGCTCGTTGGAAAACCAGTATAATCTTCTCATACCGGTTGATGAGGCTATGAAAGAGTATCGTGAGCCGATAAGCTGGGCGATATGGGCTACCGGCGGAGTGGACAGAAGAGAGATTTGGTCGTTCAAGGCAATTGGCGAGAAGATTTATGCTGATATATACAATGTGAATGCGGATGGAAGCAAGGGCTCTTTGAAGCAGACCATAGGTGCTACGAATGATGACCAGACGCGTATCATGAACCGTTTGAATGACATTATAGATATGCATATTGTAGTGGCGGACAACGAAAGCGAGCCTTTCTCCGGCTTTATGGATGACGGCACAATGAAATATGCGCTGACCAAAGGTGGCACATTGCTTGGAGTAAAAGGAGAGGGTGAGCAAACACTTGTTTATGGTGGAGGTGATGCGGAGCTTGGACTTCAGGATGCCTCTGTAAGCAGTATCTATCAAACAGACAACAGTCATACGTTTTTTATAGACCGTGTGCTGCAAGACCCTTTCAAGTCGGTGTATGCGACATTGAAAGACAATCCAGAATACAGTGAGTTCTTCTCTTTGCTGTTGGGCGATCCTATTGTATTCTCTTATTTTCAGGAAGACAAAGATGTTCTGCCTGTTTTTGATTTGAGTACCACTGAGGAATCGAGCGGAATAGGGCAGATTGTCACTTCTTTCAACAACTATCGCTATACGGTGCTTGTTCCTACAAATGATGCCATACGACAGGCATTCAAGGAAGACCCTAACTTGTGGACTTGGGAGAGAATATCTGTAGAGGACAATCCTGTATTGAAAAAGGAGAAATGCTTGTACTTGCTTAATTTCCTCCGTTATCATTTCATTGACGGTGCGGTGCCTGTCAGCGGTATGGCTTTTGCCAAAGAATATGATACAGCAGCGAGAGACGAGAACAACCAGTTCGTGAAGATTTTTGTGGAGAGTAACGGGGATGGATTGAGTTTTGACGGCTGTTCCGAGGTAGTCACTTCTGACGATGCCAACTATAATATATTGGCGCGTGATTATATTGTGGACAATAAAGATACTCAGAAAGCTAATAATATATTGGCTTCATCGAGAGCTGTCGTACATCTTGTCAACCATGTGGCAAATTATAACAGAAAATAGAAGTCAGGCAAAGCTTTTAAGCGTAGGCTTGGGAGCAAGGATGCTTTGGAAACTTACAAACTCAAAAAATAGAACAAATGGATAAGATAAGACATATATTGTTGATTGCCTTTATATGGATAGGTATTAGCTCTGCTATGGCACAGGATGATATTATCCTTACAGGTCGGATTTGGGCTGATGATGAACCCGATGGGTTGATGGCGGCAACTGTTGTGGAGCAAGATAAGAACGGTCGTATTTTTTCTTCTGCAATAACAGATTTCAATGGAAATTTCTCATTGAAGATAAAGAATCCTGAAAATACTCTGAATATCTCTTATGTCAGTTACAAGAAGCAGGTGCTTCCAATAGGAACCCGACGCAAGTTTGACATAAAGATGATTTCTGAGACATTGTTGCAGGAAGTTGTAGTCAAGTCGGTACGTAATGTGACAACTGGTACTCTGCCGATTCCTGAGCGTGAATATTCTGGAGCTATGCAGAGATTCTCTATGGACAAGCTTGAAGGTGTGTCTGTTCCTTCTGTGGACGATGCCTTGCAAGGACGAATTGCAGGACTTGATATTGTGGCTAATTCTGGTGACTTGGGAAGTGGCTCTGTCATGCGAATAAGAGGCGTCACATCTATCAACTCTAATTCCCAGCCTCTTATTTTGCTCAATAATATCCCTTATGAGAGCAATATTGATGCCTCCTTCGATTTTGCCTCCGCAGATCAGGAGAAATTTGCCACATTGCTTAGTATCAGTCCGGATGACATTCAGGAAATTACAGTGCTGAAGGACGGTGCCGCATGTGCTATCTGGGGTGCAAGAGGTGCGAATGGTATCATTAATATCACTACAAAGAAAGGTGTGACAGGACCTACTCGCGTGAATTATTCTTATCGTCTTTCCGGTTCTTGGCAGCCTTCAGGCACTAAGCTTCTTAACGGTGATGAATATACCATGCTTATGAAGCAGGCTTATTTCAACCGGAATCAGATTGATTGTAATATTCCTGAATACAGTTATGACCGCTCGCAGTTTGTGAATGCTTATGGTACAGCAGAGGATTTTGAGAATTTCAATAACAATACGAACTGGGTGGATAATGTGACCAAAACAGGATTCACTCATGACCATGTGCTTTCAATCACCGGTGGTGGCGAAAGGGCGAAGTTCCGTACCTCGTTGGGATATTATAATCAGACTGGTACTGTAATAGGGCAGGAGTTGAACCGTTTTACTGGTTTGATGAACTTGGAGTATAATGTGTCTTCACGATTGAAGTTTATCACAGAGTTTTCCATTACCTATACGGATAATGACAAGAACTATTCGGATGATCCTTATGGGAATGACAATTTGTTGAATATTGCCTATAAGAAAATGCCTAATGTCTCGGTTTTCCGTCAGGATATGTATGGAAACAACACTGATGTGTATTTCAATATCTCACAGAATTCTCAGCTTAACTCCGACCAGAAAGACCTTAGAAACCCTGTTGCCATTGCTAATCTTGCCAAGTATCAGCAGAGCAATATGAGAATAATGCCTACACTTCGTCTTCAATATGACTTTTTGGACCCGGAAGAGCAGAAGCTTCGTTATCAGGGATATGTGAAGTTTGACTCTGAGAACGTGAAAGACATAAAGTTCCTTCCTCGCGAGACAACGTCAAAGAACTGGAATGACCAGAGTGTCAATAAGTCATATAATAAGGAATCAGAGGCAATGACAATATATATGGATCATAATCTGACATGGGTTCCGAAGTTTAACGATACGGATTTACACTCTCTGATGCTTTATGGTTCATGGCAGATGGATGTTTCACACTCTAAGTTTCAGGAGTTTGAGCGTAGTGGGCTTGCTTCCACTTCAAGTACTGATGTTTCCTCACTTGGTACGCTGCGTTCTTTCAATAGTGCCAAGACTCAGGGACGTAATATGGCATTCTTGTTCAGTGGTCACTACATGCTGAAGGACAGGTATATATTTGATGCTTCCGCACGTTGGGACGGCAGCTCGCGTTTTGGAGCCGACAATCGTTGGGGATTCTTTCCTTCACTTGCAGGTAAGTGGATAATTTCGAGTGAGCCTTTTATGGTTAAGACCGAAGACTGGCTTTCAGAACTCTCACTCCGTCTTGGATGGGGTGTGACAGGCAACCGTCCTGATTATGAGTATTTGTTCTATAGCCGTTATAACAGCTTTGGTACGAATTATATTGATATTCCAGCTATCAAGCCTTCATCATTGCAGTTGTCTCATCTGAAATGGGAGCGTTCCTCTTCTTATAATCTTGGTGCGGAAATCAGCTTGTTTGATTATCGCTACAGGATTGTGGCGAATGTTTACCATCGTCGTACAGAGAATCTGCTTTTCAAAGATCAGACAATACCTTCTTCTACAGGTTTCTCTTCTATTTCTTATATCAATGCGGGAACAATGGATAATGATGGATGGGAATTGGAGTTTAGTACCAATCGTATGATGAAGCGTGGCGACTGGACTATTGATTTTAATCTCAATCTCTCAAACTATCGCAATAATATTGTGGAATTGGACGAGAATGTGTTGAACAGCTATAATAAGGATTTCAATTATAGTAATGGCTCCTATCTGACACGTTTGCAAATTGAGAATTCATTCGGCTCAATATATGGATTCCGTTATAAAGGTGTGTACCAGTATGATGAGTATCAGTTTGACAAGCCGGATGCGACAGCTCCTGTTGTCCGCGATGCTTCAGGTGATGTGGTGCTTGATAATAACGGCGACCCAGTTCCTATGTATTTTGCATACGGTACATCAAACGCTTACCGTTTCCGTGGCGGTGATGCTATTTATGAGGATATCAATCATGACGGAACAATTGACGAACTTGATATTGTCTATCTCGGCAATTCAAATCCGAAACTGGATGGTGGATTTGGTACAACGATAAAGTATAAGCGTTTCACGTTCAATGCGTTCTTCAACTTCCGTATTGGCAGCAAGATTATCAATTACGGACGTATGTATGCTGAGAACATGTACTCAACGGACAATCAGTCGGTGGCAACTAACTGGAGATGGCGTAAGGATGGTGACATGACAGAAATCCCTCGTGCTCTTTATAACTACGGATACAACTGGCTTGGCAGTGACCGTTTTGTGGAGAATGGCTCATTCCTTCGTTTGAAGCAGCTTACACTGAACTACTCATTTGAGCCTAAGTTGATGAAGTCTGTAGGTCTTCACTCTTTGACTTTGTCTTTGACATTGAATAATTTGATTACTATCACTAAATACACCGGTGCTGATCCTGAGATTTCACCGAACAATATTGGTGTGAGTGAAGATAACAACCGAACACCTCGTTCTCGTTATTTTACTTTGGGTATTAATCTTGGTATATAATAAACTAATAAAGAGTCGAAAAGATGAAAAAGCAATATAAAAATATAATGATTGCGCTTGCGCTGACTTCATTGATGCCTTCTTTGACTTCGTGTGAGGATTGGTTTGACAACGCACCGGAGTCAGAGATGGTGCTTGAAGACTTCTGGAAAAAGAAAAGCGATGTGTTGAGCGGCATAGGCTCATGTTACAGAGCAATGAATGAGGAAGGATTCCTGAAGCGGCTCATGGTATGGGGAGAGGTCAGGTCTGATAATGTAATCTATGGAAAGAACATTGAGACAGAGCTTTCTTATATGCTTACAGCTAATATTAATGCAGATAACAGTTATGCCAAATGGGCGGATTTTTATACGGTGATAAACTATTGTAATACCGTGATAAAATATGCTCCGGGAGTTCGTGATTCTGACCCTGACTTTTCTGAAACGGAACTTCAGCAGTATCTTGCGGAAGCAAAGGCAATACGTGCATTCTGTTATTTTACTCTTCTGAGGACTTTCAGAGACATTCCTTTTACAGAGGAACCTTATACTGACGATTCTCGTCCGTTCCTGATTGCTCAGTCTTCTGAGACTGATGTGCTCGGACATCTTGTAAGTGATTTGAAGGAAATAGAGGGGAATGCTGTAGATGAGTTTGCCAGTCTGGCATACAATCGCGGTCGCATTACCCGCAAGGCTGTTTGGGCATTATTGGCTGATATTTATTTGTGGATGGGCAAATATGATGATTGCATTGCTTATTGTGATAAGGTTTTGGATTCTTCTTCAAATCCTTTGTCTTTGGAGCGCTCTTCGTCTTATTTTCGTACAGTTTTCTTTACGGGGAACTCAGACGAGAGTATTTGGGAAATTGCTTTTGACAATAATACCCAGAATGGTGCTGTAAGAGATTTTTATGGTGGATATTCTACAGATGCGAAACTTTCATCTTATGATTATAGTGTTTCCGGTGTCTCAAATTTGTTTGCTGCCACTGATTTACGTCAGAAGAATGCTTTTGTAGAGAAAGACGGCTTTTTCATGATAAAAAAATATATTGCATACCGTAGCAATACAAGCAATGAGACGGTTCGTGAATCGGATTTTACTTACGGGGATGCAACTAATAACTGGATAGTGTATCGTTTGCCGGATATTTATCTGATGAAAGCGGAGGCACTTGCCGAACTTGGTGGTGACGCTAATCTTTCAGAGGCTGTGTCTATGGTCTCAAAGACATACGATCGTGCGAATCCGGATCTTGAGACAGGTTCTCTTTCCGGTCAGTATTCTTCGCAGGAGCAGATTCGCGGGCTTGTCTTTGATGAGAGACAAAGAGAGTTTCTTTTTGAAGGCAAGCGTTATTTCGATTTGGTAAGACGTATGCGCAGAGAGGGAACACCAACGCAGACAATAACCACTTATTTGATAAATAAATATGTGGCGATGAATTTGGACCGGAATACAGTTATGAGCAAACTCAATGATGTGGACGCTATATACATGCCGATAAACAGTGAGGAACTTCGTGTCAATACTCTGCTCAAACAGAACCGGTTCTATGAAATATCTTCGGACATATCTAAAAATTGAATTGTATGGAACTTACTAATAATTATAACAATATTTTCTCTTCTTCGCTTACAAGAAGGATGACAAATTATGCCATGACATTTGTAGCTGTAGCTTCGTTGGGTATGGCGGCTGTGTCTTGTAACAGTGAGAATGTAGATGATGAGGCTATGTATACATTTACAGGAGAGACAGTAGCCTCATTCTGCAAGAATACTCCCGAACTGACAAAGTTCTATGCTATGATGGAGGCTTGTAATGCTACATCATTGCTTTCTGTTTACGGACATTACACTTGCTTTCCTCCAACAAATGAGGCTATTGACACTTATCTTGAGGAGAAAGGCATCACATGGGATGAGATGACTGTGGAAATGATGCAGAAGATTGTGTACAGTAGTACAATCCGTCATGAGTCGACTGAATATGAAAGTACGGATTTCGAGGAAGGCTCTTTGGCAACTCCGAGTCTTTCAGACAGGTTTATTGTCATTTCATTCCGTACTAACGATTTGGGGCAACGAGAGACAGTAGTAAATAAGACAGCTGTGGTTCTTAGTGCGGACAACGATGTACATAATGGTGTGGTGCACGTGGTCAACAGAGTGATAGAGCCGTCTGAAGAGACATTCCTTCAGAAGCTTGAACTTAATGGCAACTTCAATATCTGGGCAAAAGCATACAAGGCAAGCGGATATTGGGACGATATGTTGGAATTGTATGATCCGGACTATGTTCCTGCTCCTGATAGTAAGTACCAGAAGTGTAAGCTTGGATACACTATTTTCTGTGAGCCGGATAATTTGCTGAAAAAAGAAGGAATTGCGGTCAATGGTGATACACTGGAGAGTCTTGAGAGTTTTGCCATGAAATATTATGGCAATCAGGATTTGGGCAATTATGAAAGTGTGAACAATCCGTTGAATAAATTTATCGCATATCACATTCTGAACCGTCAGATGTCTACAAGCTCATTTGTTTATACAGGATTTGCTACGGCCTCCACTTATAAGACAAAGTGTTATGAGTATTATGAGACAATGCTCAAATATCGTCTTATGGAAATAAAGGCTGGCAATTTGATTAATACACAGCGTACAGGAGAAAGCGTGACTCTTGATGAGGTCAACAGCAATATAGAAGTGGCAAACGGATTTATTCATACGCTGAATGATATTCTTGTATATGACGAAGATGTGATGACAAAGGATGTTCTTCATAAACGCATTCGTTTCGACTTCTATGCTATTCCGCCTCAGCTTACCAATAACAACATACGCTGGCAGTTGGTGGGTGGTTCGGGCACTACTGTCTCATCCGATTTCTGTGGCGAGTATTTTTGGTTCAACAGCGGTTCTACACTAACTATGTGGGCTTCTAATGACTGGAGTAACTATCAGTCGGACGAAATGCTTATTTCCGGTCCTATGTATGATTTCAAGTTGCGTATGCTTCCTGTTCCTCCAGGTAATTATGAGATTCGTTTAGGATACCGCGCAGAGTCATGGCGTGGTATTGCTCAACTCTTTATAGACGGTCAGATAGCGGGTATTCCTGTTGACCTTACTATTGGTTATAATGGCTCTGAGAATGATCCGAGAATTGGTTATGTGCATGATGAGGACACTAAGGACAATGGTGTGGAGAATGATAAAATGATGCGCAATCATGGCTATATGAAGGCTCCTTCGTCTATTTATACTGGACAGGAGGGAGGAAAGACGCTGCGTGATATGTCTCGTGCCTTGAGAATAATTATTGGACAGTATCATTTTGATGAATATGCTCCACATGAGTTCCGCGCCAAGAATATGGATGACAAAGGTGGTGGTCGTGAGTTTCACGCTGACTATTTGGAATACATTCCTGTGGATATGATACGGGATGAAGATCGTGAGTGATAAGAAGTTATTGTAAAATGCAAATTCATGAATGTCATGAAAATAAGAAATAAGATAGAAAAGAATTATGTGGCAGCAGGATGTTATATGTGTCTTGCCAGTTTCGCTTTGCTTTCGTGTTCTGAAGAGTGGAACGACCATTACGACAGAGGCTCAAACCTTCCGATGGAAAGCCTTATGGATATTGTCAATAGCGATAGTCATCTGACAAAATTCGGTCAGATTCTGAAAGCTACAGGCTATGATTCTATTCTGACCTCTGACCAGACTTATACGGTTTGGGCACCAGTGGATGAGGCTCTTGCTTTTGTGGATATGAATGACAGTAATGCTTTGTTGCGTCTTGTCAGAAACCATATTGCACGTTATTCAAATCCGACATCCATACCGGAGACGGAGAAAATATATATGCTTAATGGAAAATCAATGGCATATTCCGGGGATTTTTTCAATGGTGCGGAACTTCTGGAGAAAAATATAGTGGCGAAAAATGGTATCCTTCATAAACTGGATACTCAGATTCCTTATAAATTTAATATCATGGAGTATATATCTACAGACAATCGTTTCTCTGATATGTATGACTTTATAAGCAGTTTCAATGAACAGAGATACAGTCCGGAATTTAGTACCACCTATGATTCTGTCTTTGTAAATTACAATCAGCTTCTTGAAGACAAGCTCTATGGTATCGGTTCTATCAGTAATGAAGATTCCATATATACGATGATTATTCCTGATAATGAGGCATGGAGAAGTGCCTATGAGCATATCAAACCTTATTTCCGTACATATAATAAGGAGCAGAATATCGCCGATTCAGTACAGCATGTACAAACATGTCTGGCAATACTTGGCGGACTTACTTTCCGAGGTCTTGTAAGTGATGTGGCATCATACGATTCATTGTTTACTGTCACGGAGAATGTCATCCGTCCTGTTAGTGAGTATTTCAGCGGATATAATACAGTAGACGCGTCTAATGGTCTTCTGTATGTAGCTTCTGCCAACCTTAATCTTAATGACACATGTGTATGGAATCATAAGATTGATGTGGAAGCCGAAGATATGGACAGTCGTATAAATCTGTCGAGTACAAATTCATATATTAGAAATACTGATATAAACAGTCTTGTTGCAGGAGTGAGCAACTCAAGCTATCTTGAGGTATCAAGTGGAAATGTAGACGGTGGTGTCATTTTTGATGTGGCAAATACACTTGCCGGAAAATATGATGTGTATGTAGACTTTGTATCTCCTCTTATTGATGGAGAAAATATGGTGAATGAAATAACTAAAGTTTCGTTTCAGTTGAGATACCGCAATGAGAATGGACGTACATCGACTCTGAACAATAATACCGGTGTGGATGTAGGTGGCGAGGAACAGACCGGTATTATATCCGTCAAGGCTTTTGAAAATGTCTCCCTTCCAGTGGCTGATTTCTATGATGGCATGTGGTTTCTTGATGAGAAAAATTCCGCTGCCGATATTGTCGAGACTACAACATTGCAAGTGAAGACTAAGGTTTCGAGTTCTGATGCAAGAAAAGGTTATGTGAGGAAGTTCCGTGTAGACCGGGTTCGTTTTGTTCCTGTTTTGGAATGACATGCCCTTTGTGAACTGATTTTGAATAATATATGATATGCTGTTGCATTATCTGAATTTAAAATGTAAATAAAAAACTAAGATATGAATAATCAACAATATCTACGTGTGCTTAAAACTGCGGGAACGGTCACCGGCATAAGTTTGCTTACATTGCCGGTTTATGCGCAAAGGGTGGAGAATAGTGATGACTCGACAAAGACTGAGAAAGTGGCTGCCATGCGTTTTCCTTATAAGGTGAACGGTCGTGTGGTCAAGTCTGATACAGGTGCGGCTTTGGCTGGTGTGCGCATTTCGTCACCCAATCTCAAAGTTTCTGCTATGACCGATGAGGAAGGCAGATATGAGATAAATCTTCCCGATTTGAATGTTCCTTTGATTGTTGAGGCTCCCGGTTGCCATCGTCAGATTATTCCTTTGAAAGGGCGCGAAACTGTGGATATTACTGTATCTGCGGGTGACGGTTATGGATATTATGATGCAGGTTATGATGCTCCGGATAGTAAATCTTATGTGTCTGAATTTGCTGATGGGGTAGTGAACTTTGCAGATGATTTGAACTCCCTTCTGAACGGGCAACTCCGTACTGTGAAGTCCTCCGGTGCGCCAGGTGCAGGCTCTTCCTTCTTTATTCGTGGATTCAACTCATTGAATCTTTCTGCCCAGCCTCTTTTTGTGGTCGATGGTATTGTGTGGCAGATGCAGGAGTCGGCAGTGAGTGTGATGGATAACTTTCACAATAATCCTTTGACATTGATTGACCCAGATGATATAGACAAGGTGACTGTACTGAAAAACGGAAGTGCCATTTGGGGAGCAAAGGCTGCCAACGGTGTGATTCTTATCGAGACAAAGCGCGGACGTGATATGGCAACTAAAATAGAGGCGAATTTGTCAGTTGGTTTCCAGACTCCGTTCAAGTCTGTACCGGTAATGGATGCCTCTTCTTACAAACTGTATGCTACAGATGTGATGCGTGGGATGGATGCGAGCGACATTGCCAAGTTCCAGTTTACCAATGACGACCCGTCAAAGTCTTACTATTGGGACACTCATAATAATACTGACTGGCTGGACGAAGTGAACAAGACTTCCATGATTCAGAATTATGGAATTTCTGTTAGCGGTGGTGATGATATAGCTCTTTATCGTTTCTCACTTGGTTATGCGAAGAATGATGGAAATATTGATGGAACGAGTTTCGACCGTTTGAATGTCAGGTTCAATTCTGATATTCATCTGATGAAGAACTTTGATGTGCTGGCTGATATTGCTTATTCCCAGACTTCCACTGATGCTATATTTGACGGACTTGATGAGGTGCGTTCTCCTTATTATATGTCGCTCATAAAATCTCCGCTTTACGGACCGTGGCAGCATAATGGTTCAGGAATGCTGACTAACCGTCTTAGCGATACTGATGAGCTGAATGTCGGCAATCCATTGGCTTTGGTGGGCGATGGTATTCCTTCATTAGACAAATACAGATTTAATTTGAATCTTGCTCCAAGATATAAGTTCTCTGACAAACTTTCCTTGTCTGCCATATTGGGGTTCTCATGGGACAAAGCAAATGAGGATGTGTTTGTTCCTGATGCGGGAGTGGCTGATGAACCGCTTTACAACAGTAATGGAGAGGTATATGCTACGGCACTTAATGAGGTGCGTAACTTTATGGCGCGTCAGTCCACGCTGTCTGCCGACCTCCATGTCGACTGGACAATCCTTAACGATTACCATCACAATTTGAAGACAAAGATTGGCGGATACTTCTACAATAATTACTATAAGTACACCGCAGGACGAGGATACAACACTGGTTCCGACTTTATGAAGGCACTTGCCAATACTAATAGCAACTTGCGTTTCCTGACAGGTGACGAGTACACAGACAGAGAAGGTACATGGTATTTGGATGCCGACTATTCTTATCTCAACAAGTATCTGTTTAATGTAGGAATGTCGCTTGCTTCCTCTTCACGTTTTGGCTCCGATGCCGGCGGGCTCGAACTTTGTGGTACTAACTGGGCATTTTTCCCGTCTGTTTCGGCTGCATGGCTCATCTCTTCTGAGAGATTTATGAAGAATGTCCGGGGCATTGATAACCTGAAACTCAGAGCCTCATTCAATATTACCGGCAATGACAGGCTTCCGGTATTTGCCAACCGCACTTATCTGAGCAGCAGTGCCTTTGCTCAGAATACAGCCGGACTTGTATTGGCAAATATTGGTAATGAGAAACTGAAGTGGGAGACAACCACCCGATTTAATGTGGGTTTGGATGCAAGTTTGCTTAATAACCGTCTTGCTTTGGGTGCGGATGTCTATTTTGCAAAGACAAGAGATTTGCTTACTTACAAGCCGCTCAACGATGTGGCAGGTTTGGAATATTTTTGGGACAACAACGGAGAGATGACCAATAATGGTTTTGAAGTGGCTGTAAATGCAAAGATTGTAGACCAGAAGAATCTCAAGTTCAATATGGGTGTTTCTGCCGGACATTATATGAACAAGATTACGAAACTCAATAATGGCAGTTACATTACAGATGTATGTGACGGACAGATTCTTACGGAAGAGGGACGTCCTGCCGGAGTCTTTTACGGTTATAAGACAGCCGGAGTCTTTTCTGATGCAGCAGAGGCTGCCGCTGCCAATCTTGCTGTAAAGACCGATAACGGACAGATTGTTCCGTTTGGTGCAGGTGACATGATTTTCGTAGACCAAAATCATGACGGCTTCATTGATGATGACGACCGTGTTGTGCTTGGCAATCCAAACCCGGATGTATATGGAAACATCACTCTTGACTTGCGTTACAAGCGTTTCGACTTGTCCGCTCTCTTTACATACTCTTTGGGCAACGATGCTTACAATGCGTTGAGAGCCGGTTTGGAGTCTGGAAGCGACATTATTAACCAAAGCACCTCTTTGGAGAACCGATGGACAGCCGATGGACAACATACAAGTGTTCCACGTGCCACATACGGCGACCCTATGGGCAACTCACGCTTTTCAGACCGGTGGATAGAGGATGCCTCATACTTCAGGTTCAAACGTATCTCTTTGTCATATAATGTTCCTTTGAAGGTAAACTTTATACAGAGTCTGTCTGTATGGGGAGCGGTCGACAATCTGTTCACGCTTACAAATTATCTTGGTGCGGATCCTGAGTTCTCTTTTGGACCTTCCGTGCTTTGGCAGGGTGTCGATGCCGGACTTACTCCGCAGACACGTTCATTTCGTATAGGAGTGAAAATCAGTTTGTAATAATAAAAACTTTGTTTGATTATGAAAATGCAATTCAAAAATATAAAACTTTATTCCGGAAAATGGGCTTATGTCTTGATGGCAGGTCTGCTTGCAGGAGGAACATTGACTTCTTGTGATGATGTGTTCGACACTGATTCCTCGTCCGTGACGATTGACAAGGGAGACAAATTAGATTCGCCTAACGATTCGTTGTATTCTATCATGGGAATACTTTCTCAGTTGCAGAAAGTGGGAGAGCGTTATGTGCTGTTCGGAGAACTCCGTGGCGATTTGATGGAAGCTACTTCTGCCGCTTCAACCGAGCTTCAGGAAATATCTCGTTTTGCTGTCACAGCCGGAAATTCTTATCGTATGCAGCAGGATTATTACAATATTATCAACAATTGCAATTATGCTATCGAGCGGATGGATACGACCGTGACCATTTATCAGGACAAGGTGATGATTCCGGAGTATGCCGCTATTAAGGCAGTGCGTGCGTGGACATATTGGCAGGTGCTGCTTGCATACGGCGAGGTACGCTGGATTGACAAACCTATTCTCAGTCTTGAGGCTTCGATGAAGGACTATCCGGTGAAGAGTGGAGATGAATTGGCTCAGCTGCTTATTGAGGACTTGTTGCCATATACAGATGTGCGTCAGCTTGACTATGGAACAATAGACGGCTATTCTTCAAGCAAGATGTTCCTGCCTGTACCACTTATTCTTGGCGACCTTTATCTGTATCTTAACCGTTATGAGGAGGCTGCTGCAATGTATTATAAGCAGATAGAGCATTATAAACTTACCGTTTCTGCCAACTATTCCAACAACTGGGCGCGCGACACTCGTGCTGTTGCATACATCATGAACAACTCTTCATATATGGATGAGATGCTGTCGGGATTAGTTTATAGTTCTGATTCCAAAGAGTATCATCCTGTGCTTATACGCTATGCTTACAATGACAATCCGTCAATCGTGCCGGCTGAGTCTTTCGTCAATGGTATGAATCGCAAAATGCACTTCTATGCGGAAGCTGGAGCATTGTCGATAGGCTCTTATTTTGAGGGCGATCTTCGTGGAGAGGCTGTCTCTTCTTCTGGAAAAGTAAGTGCTTCCTCGTTTGGCAATATCACATTGGGCAAGCGCACAGGTGCTTATATCACCAAATATAATACTGCCGCGTCAATGAACGAGAGTGGGAGCGATCCTCTTAATACGGCAGTCACAGGACTGATGTTTACCCGTGTCATTCCTCTTTACCGCACTCCTTTGGTGTATTTGCGCTTTGCCGAGGCTCTTAACCGGATGGGAAAACCTTCAATGGCATTTGCCGTGTTGAAATATGGACTTACTGCTGAGAATCTTGCCGATGAGTCGAAAGTAAATCAGGGTGAGTTGACAGGCAATTCATTCACAGATTTCAGCTGGATTCACAACTCTGATGGTAATGCGAATATCGGAACGGCAATGCGCGGACGTGGACGTGGCATTCCACTCGATAAGGAATATTATGTGATACCCGACTATACACGCTATACAGTAGGTGTTGATGAGGAAACCGGAGAGCCTGTATTGTTACCGTCAGATGATGCTGCGGACAAGGCATTAGCTCTTTCTGATTCAATATCGTTTGTCGAGGATTGCATTGTGGATGAGCTTGCCGCTGAGACATCCTTTGAAGGAAACCGTTTCTTTGACCTTCTTCGGATTGCCCGCCATCGTAACAGCTATCCGGCTTATATGGCAGACAAGGTTTCTGCCCGTTTCAGCAATCAGGCTGAGATGAAAGCTGTCTTGATGAATCCTGACAACTGGTATCTGAAATGAAGACTGTTTTTGTGCTTTTTGTCAGCACCATATCTGTGGATATTTGTTGATGAAAGGCTGATTATTTTCCCTATCTTTATTGTTGCATGAGACTGCATCGTATGAACATTTGCGGTGCAGTCTCATTTTATTTTCTTTTGGAGGTAATCATCTGCATACTCGACAATATCTTTGCTTTGGTCTGTTTGCACAGCATTACAGGTACGTTTGAAAATGCCATTCTCAGGCTCATAGGTTACACCAACAAAACTGCCGTTTGCATCTGTCTGGACATGTGGTTTCAATCTTTCTTTCACAAATATAAATGGTTCATCCCGCATTTTGGGTGATACGCAATACGCTGTGGATATAACCCTTGCCAAATATTTATTGCGGTATCTCCATACATCCATTCCATCGCGTGTATGTGCTTTGCAAACGGAAGTCCCAAACCTGAGCCATCCAGCCGCACATATTGCAGGACAGCAGAATACGGGCAAGGGATGTTTTGACATTATGTCACTTTGGAAAGAAGGCGAATTTTAACGTTTGGGGCGGCTATCGACTTTGACTCGGTGCTTGACTTTTGAATGTTTTGCCGATAAGTTGTTGATAATCAATCAAATGTATTTTTAGCGAAAAGTACGCGGTTTTTGACGTAAAACGCGTGGTTTGAGTCAAAATAGGATGTGTTGATAATCAGTGAGTTATGAGAATTTTGTCTTAAAATAGTCTTTTTCCGGACTCAAAATCCATTTTTGTTTTTCGGGGCATAGAAAAGGCGGCTGCCGTCTTTTTGAGGATATGATTCGGAAAAAAGCCCGATTTTAGGCCGAAAAACGGGCTTTGAAAATTTTGTTCACCTTGAAAATAAATTTCGTTCACCTTGCGAAAAAAATCAGTGTGCCTTGGAAATAAATTTTCAGCACCTTGTAATTTTGGACTTTAGTGGGCTTTTGGGTGGGGAAGGTATGTTTTGGGTGAAATTTATATATCTTTTAGTCGTCTTGATTGTTCTGTTTGTCTGCTCGATTTTCGGGGGTTAAAAGCCTCCGTAGAATCGCGTTTTTGCAACCGAGGTGGAGTCCGGTTCATTTTGAGGCGATTCTACGGAGATGGGATTTAACATATCAAACTGTCAGAATTTTTGAGGTGATACATGTGTTTTTGACAAACTCCTCCGTCACTTCGTGACACCTCTCCTAACTTAGGGGAGGAGCCAGATTACCATGTTCGTAGAGAAACTAATGTGTTGATTGACAAGGCATATAGCTCCTCATCTAAGTTAGGGGAGGTGTCACGAAGTGACGGAGGAGTCTGTTAGAATACACCCCAAAATATGCTTACAAAAAGTCAGGAAGTCTGTCGGATTCACCGGCAAAACATTACCTACATCAAGACAACTCTATAAAAAACAAGATAAATCACTCAAAATGTCGGATGAACCATAAAAGACCTTAGCTCGGGATAAGTACACTATCGAAAATTACAAGCAGCCTGCTTTATTCTAAAGCTTATCCCGAACAGATGAAAATAAGTTTGTTTTTGGACATAAAATTTTCAAAAAATCTTTCACAGATTTATTGGCAGACATTATGTGAACGTAATTGGATTGGTAGCGATATATGGGGATTCTTTTGTAACAAGAATGCAAAAGTTGATGCCCTGTGTGTGCGTCCTGATTATCGGAATATACTTGTTATTCTGACTGATGGATACATATATCATGACGCTAATAAACAAAAGAGTGGCAATGCATACAGCTATATCTTACCAATGCTTGTTGATAATGTTGACAACCTTTCTCTTATGGCAACGAGAAAGAATCTTGATAATCTGGAAGTGCTTATGCTTGAAATAAATCCGGGAAAAATAACAAGGCAGGACAAACTGATAACCATACTTGAACAATGGCTTAAAGACATGGAAGTGGGACATTTTGCTGTCAGCGGAACAGATATGCCGTCAAATACACGGCTTATTATTGATAACTTCCTGAGGGAATAGGGCGGATTGCCATAATCAAGATATATACACTACGCAGGGCGGGACATGCACAACATGAGTGCATGTCCCGCCCGTGATTTATGATATACCAAAACTCAATTCAAATCAGTGGCATTCCGCATTTTGCACACTCCTCGCGCATATTGTCGGGCCAGATACTTGCCTGTATCTCACCGATGTGCGCCTTGTGGAGAAGCACCATGCACAGGCGGCTTTGGCCAATTCCGCCTCCGATGCTTAATGGCATTTCATCGGCAAGCAGACGCTTGTGGAAATATAATTCTTTGCGGTTTTCCTTACCGGTCAGTTCAAGCTGGTAGAGGAGAGCCTCCTTGTCCACTCGTATACCCATAGATGAAAGCTCGAAACCGCGCTCAAGTACAGGATACCATATCATGATGTCACCGTTCAAGCCTTTGTATCCCTCCTCGTTGTCCGTCGTCCAGTCGTCATAGTCGGGAGCGCGCAAGTCATGCTCCTTGCCATTGCTGAGTTTTCCTCCTATGCCGATAATGAACACGGCCCCGTATTCCTTGCATATCGCATCCTCGCGCTGTTTCGGAGTGAGCGTTGGATAGCGTTGCAGAAGCTCCTCACTGTGTATGAAATATATCTCTTCTGGCAGGAAAGGCTTTATCTGAGGGTATGTCTCGCATACGAGATATTCAGTTCTGCGTATGGCGGCATAGATGCTCCTCACCATTTTTTTCAGGAAAGTGAGGTTGCGGTTTTCTTTTGTGATGGTTCTTTCCCAGTCCCATTGGTCTACGTACAGCGAGTGTAGGTTGTCAAGTTCCTCGTCTCCGCGTATGGCATTCATGTCCGTGTACAGTCCGTATCCGGGCTGGATGTTGTATTCGGCAAGCATCATTCGTTTCCATTTTGCCAATGAGTGTACCACCTCTGCCACTTTGTCATCCATGTCCTTAATGGGGAACGATACCGGACGTTCTACACCGTTCAGGTCATCGTTTATGCCAAGTCCACGCATGACAAAAAGAGGGGCTGTGACTCGTCGTAAACGTAGGGCGGTAGACAGGTTTGCTTGAAAGAAGTCCTTTATTTGTTTTATACCTTGTTCTGTTTGTGCAGGGTCAAGCAGTTGCTGGTAACCCTTTGGCTTTATCAATTTGCTCATATAGACTTGCTCTTTTTGTTATTTTGTTTTCACAAAGGTAGTGTAAATAATCAATATATCAAATAAAGGTTGTAAAATAAATGCAAAAAGTAAATTGTTTTTGGCTTTTATGTGGCAAATGTCGTTCTCTATTCCTCTTGATTTGCAAAAAAGACATATACGCAAGTTACGGATATTGGGGTAGGGGATAATCCGTCACTTGCGTATATATAATAGGTGTGGGATGCTCGGATATTCAGCATGGTCTATGTCAGACGGCTGATATTGTCCTGTACTTGTTGGGTGTCATGCCCACCATCTTTTTAAACAGTCGCGTGAAATGCTGCGGGTATTGGAATCCCAATTCGTATGAAATCTGCGAGATCGAATACGATGAGTTGTGTATGCGTTCCTTTGCGATATTAATCAGTTTGAGTTGGATGTGCTCATGCGCTGTTTTTCCTGTCTCTTTTTTTATCAGGTCGCCGAAATAGTTTGATGAAAGACACAGCTCTCCGGCGCACCACTTGACCGATGGCAATCCTTCGGTCTTGGCTTTTCCCTCATCAAAATATGTATCGAGCAGCGATTCAAATCTTACCAATATGTCTCTGTTTACTGTCTCACGCGTGATGAACTGCCTCTCATAGAAACGCAGGCAGTAGTCCAGAAGCAGTTCTATGTTGGTGGCGATAAGCTTTCGGCTGAGACGGTCGATGTTGTGTTCCAACTCGTGGTGTATCTTCTGTAGACAGTCGGTGAAAATCTCTCGCTCTTTTTGCGACAAATGCAATGCCTCATTCACTTCATACGAGAAGAAGGAATATTCCTTGATGTGACTTCCAAGCGATGTGCCTCTGATGATGTCAGGATGGAAGCACAGTGCCCATCCGCGAGGTTGTATTGTTTCTCCGTTGTCCTCTATGCCGATAACCTGTCCGGGAGCAAGACATACAACGGTGCCTTCCTGATAATCATAATATTTGCGTCCGTAGATGATGTCGCCGCATTTCGCCTCTTTCAGAAAGATGGTGTAGAATCCGAAAGTGTGACGCTGGTGACGTATTTTTTGTGCGTTAGCCAAATTGATGACGCTGACCAGTGGATGCAGTGTTTCCATACCAAGCAGACTATTGTATTCGGCAATAGTTTCTATATTCCTTATTTTACTTTCCATATAGTTTGTTGTTTTTGTTAGTGCAAAGATATTCTTTTTCTGCAAGTTGTGATGCGTTCTCTGTCTCAGAAACTGTAATTGGGGTTACACAACCCGTATTTTGTGTAAATGCGTTGCTCTCAAACATCTTTTTCAGTCTGTATCATAAAAGTGGTATTGGCATGTAAGATTCTCAAAATCAGTGCTGCTGATTTGAGATTTTAGTGCGGTGGATTTGAAGAACAAGCCGGGAGAAGACTGATTTTTGGTACATAAGATTCTCAAAACCGCAGTGCAGTTTTCTCAATCTCTCAGGGCGCGATTCTGGAACATTTGGATTTTAATATCTCAGGCAGGGTGAAAATGTCGCTGTCACTCTCTGTTGCGGCAGGCTGTGCCCTGCTGTTTTCTGCCATTTTGTCCGTTTTTTCAGATATTCCGGAATATTATGTTTTTTCCATGCGGAGAACTGCGGATTTGCTTCGGAATATGTAATTATGGCATACTTGGCATGGTTTTGATGGCAACAAAACTTGTTGGCATTTGTTTTGCTTATAATAATTGTGCTTTGCAAAACATTGTGTGTGCCATTCAAGTGGATGTGCTCATGCCGGTCAAGGCAACAATGCAGTGATGATAGGATAAACAATGTAGTAAATCAGAAAAATAGATGAACAATCCGTATTCAAAAAAAATATTACAGATACTCACATACAGCAAGGAGGAGGCGGTGCGTCTCAACAACGACCATGTCGGTCCGGAGCATCTTATGCTTGGAATTATCCGTGATGGGGAGACCTATGCCATAGATGTGCTTGAACATAAGTTCCGTGTCGATCTCCTTGATATGAAAAGACAGATAGAGGGACGTGTGCGCAACGAATCGTCGGGTTACAGCGCGGCAGACATCTCTCTTGATGACAAGTCGGCAAATATTTTGCGTCTGTGCATCCTCGAAGCCCGCCTCATGAAGTGTGGCGAGAGTGAGGCGGAGCATCTTTTACTTGCAATTATGAAACAGAAAGACAATATAGTGGCTAAGATGCTTGAGGACAACAATGTGCTTTATGATGAGCTTTTCAGCACATTTGCCAAGCATTCCGCTTCTCCGGAAGGAAATTTTGATTATCAGGAGGATGAGGAAGACGAGGATGCTCCTCCTGCAAGCCGTGGCGGACTGTCGGACAGCCGTGCCAAGACGGCAGACAGGAAAATGACTGGCAGCGACACTCCTGCTATTGATAATTTCGGTATTGATATGACCCGGGCGGCAGCCGAAGGAAAGCTCGACCCGGTAGTGGGCCGGGAGAAGGAAATAGAGAGGTTGGCGCAGATATTGAGCCGCAGGAAAAAGAACAATCCTGTGCTCATCGGTGAGCCGGGTGTGGGCAAGAGTGCCATTGTTGAGGGACTTGCCCTTCGGATAAGCGAGAGGAAGGTTTCGCGTGTGCTGTTCGGCAAACGTATTGTGGCACTCGACATGACGAGTGTGGTGGCGGGTACAAAATACCGTGGACAGTTTGAGGAGCGTATGCGCACGATTATCAATGAGCTGAAAGCAAATCCGCATATTATTGTGTTCATTGACGAAATACACACCATTGTCGGTGCCGGTAATCAGGCGGGGGCTATGGATGCGGCGAATATGATGAAGCCTGCGCTTTCGCGGGGCGAGTTGCAGTGTATCGGTGCGACCACGCTTGATGAGTATCGTAAGTCAATAGAGAAGGACGGCGCGCTTGAACGCCGTTTCCAGAAAGTGGTGGTGGAGCAGACTTCGGCAGACGAGACTCTTACTATCCTTAATAATATAAAGGAAAGGTATGAGGAACATCACAATGTGTCTTATACGGACGATGCATTGCGGGCTTGCGTGAAGCTTGCGGAACGCTATATCACCGACCGCAGTTTTCCTGATAAGGCGATAGACGTGCTGGATGAGTCTGGTTCGCGGGTTCATATCAGCAACATTTCTGTGCCAAAGGAAATAGAAGATAAGGAAAAACTTATTGCTGAGACTACGCTCAATAAGGAAAAGGCTGTGAAAAACCGGAATTATGAGTTGGCAGCCAACTACCGCGATCGTGCGAAACATCTTGTCGAGGAGTTAGAGGAGATGAAAGTGAAGTGGGAGGCATCGCTTGTTGAAAGCCGTGAGACTGTGGATGCGGATAAAGTGGCAGAGACTGTGTCGCTCATGACCGGCATTCCCGTACAGCGTATGGCGCAGGCTGAAGGTGTGCGTATGAAGGGAATGAGGCAGGAACTTAAGAATAAGGTGATAGCTCAAGACCGCGCTATTGACAAGTTGGTCAGTGCTATACAGCGTAGCCGTGTCGGACTGAAAGATCCTAACCGTCCTATCGGCACATTCATGTTCCTCGGACCTACAGGGGTGGGTAAAACTTATCTTGCCAAGAAACTTGCCGAATATATGTTCGGAACGGCAGACGCGCTTATCCGTGTCGATATGAGTGAATATATGGAGAAGTTCACAGTGAGCCGTCTTGTAGGCGCGCCTCCGGGATATGTCGGATATGAGGAGGGCGGAATGCTGACCGAGAAAGTAAGGCGCAAACCTTATTCCATAGTGCTGCTTGACGAGATTGAGAAGGCTCATACAGACGTGTTCAACATACTGCTTCAGGTGATGGACGATGGCAGGCTGACCGACAGTAACGGACGCACAGTCGATTTCCGCAATACGGTCATTATCATGACATCCAATGTAGGTACAAGGCAACTGAAAGAGTTCGGGCGCGGAGTAGGATTCAGCGCAATGGCAGGTATGGACGAGAAGCAGGTTTCCCGTGCGGTGATTCAGAAAGCCTTGAACAAGCAGTTCTCTCCTGAGTTCTTGAACCGTATTGATGAGATTATCACTTTCGACCAGCTTGAACTCGAAGCCATACTTTCTATTGTGGACATTGAGCTTCGTGAGATATACAACCGGGTGGCGGGACTCGGCTACAAGCTTAAGATTGAGGACGGCGCACGCAGGTTCATTGCGGAGAAAGGCTATGACAAACAGTTTGGCGCGCGTCCGCTGCGACGTTCTGTCCAGACCCATCTTGAAGATGGCATATCGGAACTCATTGTAGAGGAAGGTGTGGCAGAGGGTGACACGATTGTTGCCAGTTTGAACAGTGAAGAGCAGAAAATAGAACTTCAGGTGGTGAGGCATACGGCTGCCGAGGCGGCGGAATAGTACGGTAGGATAATATTACTGTCAAAATGTCAGTCTGTCACAGACTGGCATTTTTTTTGTTTTGTATGAGAACGGAGCAAGTGTGCTTGCAGAAAATAAAATTAAGGATTAAAAATAAAACAATATGCAGAAAGGTAATATCGGGGTTACTACAGAGAACATATTCCCCGTCATCAAAAAGTTTCTCTATTCCGACCATGAGATATTTCTCCGTGAGATAGTGTCGAATGCAGTGGATGCCACTCAGAAGTTGCGCACACTGGTGTCGAAAGGCGAGTTTCAGGGCGAGGCTGGCGAGCTTACCGTACATGTATCAGTAAATAAGGAAGCAGGTACACTGACAGTGAGCGACCGTGGTATCGGTATGACTGAGGAGGAGATAGACAAATATATCAATCAGATAGCTTTTTCCGGTGCCAATGATTTCCTTGATAAATATAAGGAAGACGCAAATGCCATTATTGGTCATTTCGGACTCGGATTCTATTCTTCGTTCATGGTGAGCAAGAAGGTGGATATTGTTACCAAGAGTTGGAAATCCGGTTCTAAGGCTGTGAAGTGGAGCTGCGATGGAAGTCCTGAGTATTCTATCGAGGAATGTGACAAGAGCGACAGAGGAACTGACATTGTGATGTATCTTGACGATGACTGCAAGGAGTTTCTTGAGGAAGGCAAGATTGAGGAACTGTTGCGCAAGTACTGTCATTTCCTTCCAGTGAAGGTGGCTTTCGGTAAGAAAAAGGACTGGAAAGACGGCAAGCAGGTGGAGACAGAAGAGGACAACATAATAAACGAGACAGAACCGCTGTGGACAAAGAAACCGTCGGAACTGAAAGATGAGGATTATAAGAGTTTCTATAGAGATCTGTATCCGATGAGTGATGAGCCTTTGTTCTGGATTCATCTCAATGTGGACTATCCGTTCAATCTGACAGGTATATTATATTTCCCTAAGGTGAAGTCGAACTTCGACCTTCAGAAGAACAAGATTCAACTCTATTGCAACCAAGTGTTTGTCACAGACAGTGTGGAGGGTATCGTGCCTGACTTCCTCACATTGCTTCACGGTGTGATTGATTCTCCGGACATTCCGCTGAATGTCAGCCGAAGCTACTTGCAGAGCGACAGCAATGTGAAAAAAATTTCCACTTATATATCAAAGAAGGTGAGCGACCGTCTTGCTTCGATATTCAAGAACGACCGCAAGGACTTCGAGGCAAAGTGGGATGACATCAAGATATTCATACATTATGGAATGCTGTCGGAGCAGGATTTTTATGACAAAGCCAATAAATTCGCTCTTCTGAAGGACACTGAGGGCAAGTTCTATACGTATGAGGAGTATAAGACTCTTATCAAGGATACACAGACAGATAAGGACGGTAATCTTATTTATCTGTATGCGAACAGCCGCGAGGACCAGTATAGCTATATCGAGGCAGCTCAGGCAAAGGGATACAACGTGTTGCTGATGGACGGACAGCTTGATACGGCTATTGTGGGCATGTTTGAGCAGAAGTTTGAAAAGAGCCGCTTCACTCGTGTCGATGCCGATGTGATAGATCGCCTTATTGTGAAGGATGATGTGAGCAAGGAGGAACTTCCTGAAGACAAAAAGGAAATTTTGTCAGGAGTGTTCAGCACACAGATGCCGAAGATTGCAAAGATGGAGTTCAATGTGGAAGTGCAGGCGATGGGCGAGACTGCTGCGCCAGTCATTATTACTCAGAGCGAGTATATGCGCCGTATGAAGGACATGTCGAAGATTCAGCCGGGAATGTCATTCTATGGTGAGATGCCTGACGTGTATAACATTGTTCTTAATACGGAGCACAAGCTTATCAAGGATGTTCTGTCACAGAGTGAGACAGCCACTGCTGAGCTTCTGAAACCGGTAGATGCTGAAATTAAGGGATTGACAGCGCGCCGCGATGCTATTAACCAAAGCAATAAGGACAAGAAGTATGATGAAATCAGTCAGGAAAGTAAGGATGAGCTTTCAAAATGTGAGAAAGACATTGAGGAGCAGAAATCCAAGAAAAAGACTATCCTTGCTGATTACGCAAAGGGAAACAATGTGGTTCACCAGTTGATTGACCTTGCTTTGCTTCAGAATGGTATGCTGCGTGGCGAGGCTCTCAACAAGTTCGTAAAGCGTTCTATTGAGCTGCTTATCTGATGAATTGGAATTGTGTTGGCGGATGTTTCCAGATATGTACATACGGACTTAATAAGAGGTATATATAAGGAAACGGTACGAAGAATAGACAAATGGTGCGACAAGAAGTCTGATAAAAATGCTTCTTGTCGCACCATTTGTTTTTATATTTAGGTGGAATGGTGTCTTTTTGTGGGGTGAAAAATATTATACTATGATAAAATGTAATTATATTTGAGTATTTTGTTTTAATATGTAATTATTTTCGTAGATTCTGCTTATAGATTGCAGTGTTGTGAAAATATAATACAAAAAGATATTGTTTTTATTGTTTTAATATTAAAAAGATATTTAACTTTGCGGTGTCTTTTACAAAAAGATAGTATATAGGTAAATATTGTATTAATTAGTTTAATTTATTAAGGTATGTCAAACAGATTGTTTAAGTGTACGATTTTTCTGATTACTGTTGCTGCTCCGGTGGTAATGTATGGGCAAAGTAAAGTCGGTGTTTCTGTGGGAGCAGATGCGGTCAGCAGCTATATATGGCGCGGACAGAGTCTTGGAAGCGGGGCTGTACAGCCATCCGCGTCATTAGAATATAAAGGTCTTTCTTTGGGCGCGTGGGGATCGTATGGTGTGGTCAACTCAGATGATACAAAAGAACTTGACTTTACATTGTCTTATTCTGTGGGAAAGTTCAATGTAGGGATTACTGATTATTGGTTCTCGGGGATGGAGCGGAAGGACAGATATTTCTTGTACGACTCGCACAAGACTGCCCATGTCTTTGAATTTAATGTGGGCTATGATTTTGGAGTATGCTCGCTGAATTGGTTTACCAACTTTGCGGGAAACGATTACAAAAAGAACGGCAAACATGCGTACTCCTCATATTTTGAAATTGCAGCTCCGTTCAGTTTGGGCGGACTTGAATGGGATGCCTCTTTAGGTATGGTGCCTTTTGAGTCTTCTTCCACATATATGAAGGATGAAGAGAATCCCGTAGATGGTTTTGCTGTGACAAATATTTCTCTAAAGGTGAAAAAGAAGGTGAAGATGACGGAGCGTTTCTCTCTTCCGCTGTTTGCCTCGGTGACAGCAAATCCGAACAGTGGGAAAATGTATCTTACGGCAGGAGTGTCTTTCTGACAGGAACGATATAAAGATGAAGTATGAATCAAAATAGTAATTTGTTATGAAAAAAATTGAGGCAATCATTCGGAAAACAAAGTTCGAGGATGTGAAAGAAGCGTTGCTCGAAGCCGACATTGAATGGTTCTCGTATTACGATGTACGAGGTGTCGGTAAAATGAGACAGGAGAGGATATACCGTGG
This sequence comes from Roseburia sp., assembly GCA_023665185.1. GTDB lineage: Bacteria > Bacteroidota > Bacteroidia > Bacteroidales > Bacteroidaceae > RGIG8745. The sequence continues at coordinate 11,868 of JAMPEL010000011.1, read as the reverse complement.
TGTGAAATATGACACGAGTTTCATAGAGCGTGTGCTGATAAGTATTGTCGTGCGTGATATAAATGTGGAAAAAACCATTGAGGCGGTGGTGCGGGCGGCACAGACAGGCGAGATTGGCGATGGACGTATCTTTGTCATACCAGTGGAAGACTCCATCCGTATACGTACCGGTGAGCGTGGCGATATAGCCTTGTATAATGCAGAACGAGAGAGATGAATGTGACAGTACAACACAAACATAGAGCATTTTATGAAAAAGACAGTTTTATATAGAACTTTATTTGCCGCAGCAGCGGTAATGGTGCCGCTCTTTTCTTTTGCGGCTGAGACAGTGGCTTCTTCAGATATAGTCAAGGTGATGAGGGACAGTGAGATTTCCATCAATACAGTATGGATGTTGCTGGCTGCAATGTTGGTGTTTTTTATGCAGCCTGGATTTGCTTTTTGTGAGGCAGGTTTCTCTCGCACAAAAAACACGGCGAATATTCTTTTCAAGAACTTCGTGGATTTCACACTTGGCACTGTGTGCTTCTGGCTTGTAGGCTTTGGTTTGATGTGGGGAGCGGGAGGTGCCGGATTTGCTGGATTGCCAGAGTGGGGTAGTCTCGACTTCTTCGAGGCACCCGGTGGACTTCCAATAGAGGGCTTTTTGATATTCCAGACCGTTTTCTGTGCGACGGCAGCCACTATTGTGTCGGGAGCGATGGCGGAGCGTACAAAGTTCTCCATGTATATATTGTATTCGTTGCTGATTTCGTTGGTTGTATATCCTATAGAAGGCCATTGGACTTGGGGTGGCGGATGGCTGATGAATGGTGAGGAAGACAGTTTTATGATGCGGACATTCGGATATACATTGCATGACTTTGCCGGTTCTACAGTTGTCCATTCTTGCGGAGGATGGCTTGCGCTTATCGGTGCCATGATTCTTGGTCCGCGCCGTGGCAAATATGGCAAGGACGGAAAAAGCCGTGCCATTCCGGGACACAGTCTTACGTTGGCTTCTCTTGGTGTGTTTATTCTGTGGTTCGGTTGGTTCGGGTTCAACCCGGGTTCTCAGCTTGCCGCTTTCGGTGAGGAAAACCGTATAGCCATATCGCATACGTTTGTCACGACCAATATGGCGGCATGTACCGGCGGACTTGCCACATTGTTCTTTTCTTGGGTGCGCTATGGCAAGCCGTCTTTGTCACTCACTCTCAACGGCATTCTTGCCGGACTTGTCGGCATCACCGATGGATGTGACATTGTGTCAGTTGGCGGTGCGGCATGTATCGGTCTGATATGTGGCTTGATAATGCCGCTGTCAGTGGAATTTATCGACCATGTCCTCCATATTGACGACCCGGTAGGAGCCTCATCGGTGCATGGTGTCTGTGGTTTTGTAGGAACATTGTGTACAGGATTGTTTGCCACAGAAGGCGGATTGTTTTATGGCTATGGATTCGGATTCTTAGGTGCCCAGCTCTTCGGTGCGTTGGTGGTTGGCGCATGGGCTGTAGCCTGCGGATTTGTCATATTCAAAGGAATAGACCTTGTGCATGGACTTCGAGTGGAGCCACGCATTGAGGAAGAGGGACTTGACATCTATGAGCATGGTGAGACGGCATACAATGCCTGAAAAAGACTCTTTTATTAGCTACGTATATAAATAGCAGACGGACAGCATCGGGTCGTGAGACCGGGTGCTGTTTTTTTCTATGCCCTTGTTCAAATTTTTGCTGTTTATTCAGACGAATACTTAAAAAAAAACTATATTTGCGGGTGCTATTAAATAGTGAAACGCATTATACTCAAAATTAAGAAGATAAATGAAAGGAATTGTTCTTGCTGGTGGTAGCGGTACACGTCTTTATCCTATCACTAAGGGGGTCAGCAAACAGTTGATACCTATTTTTGATAAACCGATGGTATATTATCCGATTTCTGTGCTTATGTTGGCGGGAATCAAGGATATTCTGATTATCTCCACACCTTACGATTTGCCGGGATTCAAACGCTTGCTGGGGGATGGAAGCGATTATGGAGTACACTTTGAATATGCGGAGCAACCGTCACCTGACGGTCTGGCTCAGGCATTCCTCATAGGCGAGACGTTTATCGGCAACGACAGTGTGTGCCTTGTGCTCGGAGACAATATATTCCACGGACGCGGCTTTACCGGAATGTTGCACGAGGCAGTACGGCTTGCAGAGGAGGAAGACAAGGCTACTGTTTTCGGCTACTGGGTCAATGATCCGGAACGTTATGGTGTGGCTGAGTTTGACAAAGAGGGAAACTGTTTGAGTATTGAGGAGAAGCCTGCAAAACCAAAGAGCAATTATGCGGTTGTCGGATTGTATTTCTATCCGAACAAGGTGGTGGAAGTGGCGAAGAACATCAAGCCTTCTCCGCGTGGGGAACTTGAGATAACCACTGTCAATCAGACATTCCTGGAGGCAAAGAACTTGAAAGTGCAGAATCTCGGACGCGGTTTTGCCTGGCTGGATACCGGTACACACGACTCTCTCTCTGAGGCCTCGACCTACATAGAAGTATTGGAAAAACGTACCGGACTGAAAATCGCGTGTCTTGAAGGTATTGCTTATCATCAAGGCTGGATTACAAAGGAGAAACTTCTTGAAGTGGCTGAGCCGATGGCAAAGAACCAGTACGGACAGTACTTAAAGCAACTGGCTTCTACGAATTACTTCGGCGAGGTTGAAGAATAAGGGATTGAACTGTATATCTGACAAATAGCGGAAACACCTGATATGTATTGGCATATCGGGTGTTTTTTTGTTTCTGAAAACCGGATATATCGTTTGTTTGGTTTTTTGTTATGCTTTTCTGAAAAAAAATGGAGGCTTTCTTTGTTCTGTTTGATGTGTATTTAAAACAGACTTTTAAGATTGAAAGTCTGATAAATGCGCAAAATGGTAGCAAAAAGATATAAAACGCAGATAAAATAGCACGTTTTGTGATAATTCGATTTGTTAAAATCCGACCCTCGTAGAATCGCTCAAAATCAACCGGACTCCGCCGAGGTTGCATTTACGCGATTCTACGGAGGTTTTTTGTTGCCGAAAATGATTTGTAAATAAATAGTAAATTTCGCTCTGAAAAAATACACTTGTTTACATTTGAACGTGTTTTTCCCGAAATTAGAGTACTGTGAAAATAAAACTGGTGCGCCAACCAATTTTTTTCGCAAGGCGCACAAAATTTATTTTCAAGGCGCACGAGTTTTGATACGTCCGTATTTCGGGCTAAAATCACGCACTTTTTATGGCAATCCTTAATAAATGCTAACAGGCTGTTTTTCGCGTCTCTCCAAACAGGTTTTGATTCTGACTGCGAAAAACAGGAGTTTTAAATGCTTTTTGTTGTAACAAACTGATTATCAATATATTCTATTTTGCCTCAAACGCTTGGTTTTTGAGCTAAAACTGCGCCTTTTTGTATGAAAATATATTTGCTTGATTATCTGGTACTTAGCGTAAAATGAGGCGGGCCGTTTGCCTTTTAGATTAAAAGCAAATGCCCGAAATGTTAAAATCAAGTCTTTCCGCCAGCTGACATAATGTCAATTGCCTTTTCAGGATGCTTGTTTGGAAAAAACGTATTGAATACGCTCAAGTGGCGGATTCAACTTTGGGCTGCCCTTATCCCAAACTCACATAGTAATGCTTGAAGTTGCGGAAAAAGCCGAAGTGAACGTACTGTAATATCGTCACAATCTCACTGTCCGACAAGGAGAATAGACGTCTTCGCGGGCAAGTCCTGTTGCCTGACAGGATATGGATGAAGAACGCAGCGGTTTGACAAGGAATATACAAGGTAAGAGACGGTTTGCAAGAAAAATGTGTAATGTATTTTTGAGGATATTCATTATTTCGCTTAACTTTGCACGATATTTGAAAACAATTACAGTGTATTGACAAGGTTTATAACACGATGGAAGTTCAATCGAAAATCAGAATAAAGGATATAGCTGAGAGAGCCGGTGTGTCGGTCGGAACGGTGGACAGGGTTATACATGGTAGAACCAACGTGTCCAAAGAGAGTCTCGAAAAGGTGCAGAAGGTACTGGATGAGATAAACTATGTGCCCAACCATTATGCCAGTGCGCTTGCTTGTAACAAGACTTATGATTTTGCCGCGATTCTTCCCTTGCACGAAGTGGACAGCTATTGGGCAAGAGTGGAAAAGGGTCTTATAGAGGGAGTGAGACGTTTTAACGATTTCAAGGTCTCATTCAAGATATTCAGATACGACCCGTTTAATGATGATTCGTTCAGGACGGAATCCCAGAACCTTGTAAATTCTGAGCCATACGCTGTTGTTGTCGGTCCTATCCTCAACCATACGATAATGAACAAGTTCATAGGTCAGCTCAATGAGAAGAATATTCCTTTCGCGCTTATTGACTCAAACTGGCCTGAGTTCAATCCTATCACATTCTACGGGCAGGATTCCATCAAAAGCGGGGAATTCTCGGGACGCATCATACTGATGGCGGCAGGAGGAAATCCCAAGAAACTTTGCCTGTTTAAGATTTTGGGCGAGGGACGTGTGGCATCCCGTCAGCAGATGAACCGTGAGGTCGGTTTCAGACAATATATCAAGGAACATTGTCCGGAGTGCGAGATTAAGGAGGTCATTCTGTATGCGTATGACAAGCCCGGTATGAAAGAAATCATGCGTAATTTCTTTACTGAGAATCCTGACATCAAATTCGGGTTGTCGTTCAACTCTTCCATACACATTATCGGAAATTTCTTGCGTGAGGAGATGCCCGAGCACGGACATGTATCTCTGCTTGGATATGATGCTGTGGATGCCAATGTGGAGTGTATCAAGAATGGTTCGGTAGATTTCTTGGTAGCCCAGCATCCGCATACTCAGGGAAAGAATTGTTTCCGGAGCTTGTTTAATGCCACTGTATTGCACATCAAGCAGAAATGTGACCATTATGTGTCAATTGAGCTGTTGACCAAAGAAAATATAGACTTTTATAAGGATTGATATTCCATGTGTAACGCAAAGGAACTACAGGAGAAAAAATATTGGTTTGTGTTCTGTGATGGCAATATTCTGTTGGAAATGAACGGAATGGACACTGTGGGCGGAAAGCAAACATCTGCCATTCCTCTTTCTGTCATGTTTCCGCTGGAGCGGGAGCCGGAAGGCGATTTTGTGCAGGCACTTCCTGATTTGGACGGAGTTTCCTGCGTGGCTTGCACCATCTCTTCTGTGCCTGCTTTGTCGGCAGACAAAATGTTTGTCGGTCTCAGAGATTCTTACAAACTACTGCCGAAGAGTATGTATGAGATGGCAGCGAAAGCCTCGGAATTGTTATATTGGAATTCAAATACAAAGTATTGCGGCAGTTGTGGTGCCCCCACACGAAGGCAAACTGTGATAAGCAAGGTTTGTACGGGATGCGGAAAAGAGATATGGCCACAAGTGTCTCCTGCTGTCATTGTAAGGATATGCAGGAGGCATGAGGGCAAAGAATGGATTTTGCTCGTACATGCACGTAATTTCAAACGTAACTTCTACGGACTTGTTGCAGGTTTTCTGGAGACAGGCGAGACGCTTGAGCAATGTGTGGAGCGGGAAGTAAAGGAAGAGACGAATCTGAAAATAAAGAATGTGAGATATTTTGGCAGTCAGCCGTGGCCTTTCCCATGTGGGGTGATGATAGGATTTACGGCAGACTACGACAGCGGTGAGCTTCGTCTGCAGGATGAGGAACTCAGCAGCGGAGGATGGTTTACGCGGGATAATATGCCTGAGATTCCTGATAAAATATCCATAGCCCGAATGCTTATTGATGATTGGCTGGAGATTCGGTAGCTTTCTTTCAGGTTTCTTTCAGGTTTATGCTGTAAAATATTTGCCGGCATATATTCAAAGACTCCTCCATCGCAAGACAATTGCTTCAATTCTGTGATTGTCTTGCGATGGAGGAGTCTTTGAATACAAAAGTTATTCTTTGAATTTTGCTTATACTCAATTGGATTGTCTACTTGCAGAACAGTTCCACGACTTTTGCCACTCCGTCCTCTTCATTGCTCATGGTGATGTAGTCGGCAGCATGGCGCACTGGTTCTTGTGCGTTTTCCATTGCCACACCAAGTCCTGCAAACTCTATCATGGATATGTCATTAAATCCGTCTCCGCAGGCAATCATCTCTTCACGTTTTATTCCGATTTCTTTTAGCAGTATATTGAGACATTTCGCCTTGTCTATTCCCTCCGGAACCAGTTCGAGAAAGAATGCTTCTGAACGGAACACTCCCATCTTGCCTTTCAGTTTCTCCGCCATTTCCATTTCCAGTTGGTGTAATGGCTCGGGGTCGCCAACAATCAGGCATTTGGGCAGTTTGTAAGTCACCTCGTCAAGAAAGTTTTCCACCTGCCTTATCGGCATTTTGTTGAGAAAAGCCTCGTGCTGAACATATTTATCCTCGGCATCTTCCGTGACAATATATTCGTCGCAATATGACAGAATCTGAAATCCGTTGTCTTTGGCACACTTGTACAAATAAGGTTTGACGGCATCGTCAAGTACATTGGCATAAAGTATCTCACGTGTTGTCCAGTCTATAATCTCGCCTCCGTTGTACGACAGGATGTAGCCCCCGTACTCCGACATGCATAACTCTTCCGCTATAGGTGCGATGCCGTATGTCGGTCTTCCTGAAGCAAGAACAATGCGCAATCCCTCTTTTTGAGCGTTTATCAGAGTTTCCCTTGTGTAAGGCGAAATGGTTTTGTCCTTTCTTGTAAGCGTGCCGTCAATATCAAGCACTAATAGTTTGTATTGGCCCATAAAATGTTTTTCCTAATTAAAATCACTGCAAATAAACAAAAAAAATTGAAGACAATAGGGGTGTTTGGGGTTTTTGTTCTAATTTTGTTCACAATTATCCGGTTCTGCCTTTTTGAGGCAGCATAAATAAAAGTAAGCAAACAGAAATATGAGAAGGTGTCTGGTTACATTGTTTTTATTCATCTCCTGCACATTGTTTATATGTGCCCAGAGACAATTTAAGGGGCAGTTTATCAATGAGGAGTTGAAAATCCGAATGAAATTGAATCTTTATGATGATTCCATACCGGTTCCGGGGCTTGAGCTCGACAGTTGTTTCGGGTTTCTTCAAGGAAGCATCAATGGTACTTGGGCTATATTGAAGGTTGTCAGACTGGAGGACAGTCGTGCGGAAGTGCGTGCGGTGAGCGACAGGGGTAGCGATGCCCAGACTCTTGAGCTGAAGCTGACAGATGAAGGTGTCAGTATGAGGCAGATTAGTGATAGTAATATAAAAGGAGTGGCAGGCAGCAAGTATGTGAAGTTGCCTAAGACTTTGTATTTAAAAAACGACAGATGAAAGCAGAAATATTAGAGTCTTTGAATCCTGGTCAGCGTGAGGCGGTTGAATATTGCGAGGGTCCTTCGTTGATTATTGCAGGAGCTGGTTCAGGAAAAACAAGGGTGCTCACACATAAAATAGCGTACTTGCTGGAGAACGGTTATGAGCCGTGGTCTATTCTTGCCCTTACTTTTACTAATAAGGCGGCCAATGAGATGAAAATGCGTATTTCCAACATCGTGGGATACGAGAAGGCGCGTTATCTTTGGATGGGCACGTTCCATTCTGTCTTTTTGCGCATATTGCGTGCGGAACATGAGCACATCGGCTTTTCTCCCAACTTTACCATCTATGACACGGCGGACAGCCGGGGACTGGTCAAGGATATTGTGAAGGAAATGGGGCTTGATGAGAAAATCTACAAGCCGGCATCCGTGCTCTCGCAGATTTCAAATGCGAAGAACCAGCTTGTGAGCGCGGAAGAGTATGCTGCCAATCCTGCCAATTACCAGAATGATGTGAGAGCCAAAGTTCCGGCATTGCGTGATATATATATAAGGTATAGCAACCGTTGCAGGCAGTCGGACGCGATGGACTTCGATGATATTCTGGTGTACACCTATTGGCTGTTGGACAAGAATCCGGAGATATGCCGCAAGTATGCCGAGCGTTTCAGGTATGTTCTGGTAGACGAGTATCAGGACACGAACTTCGCACAGCACCGTATTGTGTGGCTGCTGACGAAAGACACGCAAAAAGTGTGTGTGGTGGGCGATGACGCGCAGAGCATATATTCGTTTCGTGGTGCCAACATCGACAATATCCTTACTTTCAAGGATATTTATTCAAACAGCAGAATGTTCAAACTGGAGCAAAACTACCGTTCCACTCAGATGATTGTAGCGGCCGCAAACAGTCTGATAAGCAAAAATAGCAGGCAGATAAAGAAAAATGTATTTTCCGAAAACGAGTCGGGAGAGAGAATAAGTGTGAGGGATGCTTATTCTGATGTGGAGGAAGCACAGATTGTGATAAGGAACATACAGCAGCTGCATCGCAAGGAAGGAGGCGAGTATTCTGATTTCGCCATACTTTATCGGACAAATGCCCAGAGCCGAGTATTTGAGGAGGCTCTTCGGAAAAACGGGCTTCCTTACAGAATATATGGCGGACTGTCGTTCTATCAGCGTAAAGAGATAAAGGACATCATAGCTTATTTCCGTTTGGCGGTAAATCCTAATGACGAGGAAGCTTTCAAGCGTGTGATAAACTATCCGGCGCGTGGAATAGGAAATACGACACTTTCCAAGATTGTGTCGGTGGCTGCGGGGCAGAACGTGAGTCTTTGGGATGTGATTAACGATCCTTTGGAGTATGGACTGAATTTGTCGAAGGCTACTGCCACACGCGTGGGTGAGTTCCGTGAGCTTGTAGCCTCGTTTATCGAGATGGCACGTTCCCAGACCGCCAGAGAAGCCGGACGGGAAATTGTCAGACAAAGCGGTATCATTGCAGATGTCTATCAAGACCGTCTGCCGGAGAATCTTAGCCGGCAGGAGAATGTGGAGGAGCTGATGAACGGATTGGAGGACTTCTGTACATCGAGAATGGAGGAAGGCAACCAGAATATTCTGATTAGCGACTATCTGTCGGAAGTTTCTCTTCTTTCAGATGTGGATACGGACAAGGGAGAGGATGAACATAAGGTGACACTTATGACTATACACTCTGCCAAAGGTCTTGAGTTTCCTACTGTGTTTGTTGTGGGACTTGAAGAGAATTTGTTCCCAAGTGCTATGGCTGGCTCTTCCGCAAGAGAGATGGAAGAGGAGAGAAGGCTGTTCTATGTGGCTATCACCCGTGCGGAGCGTCATTGCTTTCTTTCGTACGCGAAAAGCCGTTACCGCTATGGACGGATGGAGTTTGGAACACCGAGCCGTTTTATCAGTGATATAGACCCGCAGTATCTCGACAGAGGAACTTCCGCCATGTACTCTGCAACAAGAAAAAATACAGATGAGGTTGAGCTTCCGTGGAAGAGCCGCCGTAATCTTTTTTCTGAGGAAAAAAAATCGCGCGACATGTTTGCGGAAGAAAGAGAAGCGCGTTCATACCGTGAGAAGGTGGAATCGAGAGACGAAAAGAATTCTTCTGTGGAAGACAGGAGAGGCTATAAGGAAAGTGCTTCGCCTACACCGTCTGTGTCGCCGGTGTCTTCTGCCCGTCGCTTGTCCCCGATTTCCTCGGCAGTCCGCCGCCCCGTGTCTTCTGCCTCAACCGCTTCTTCCTGCCTTTCGGAAATCGCCGTGGGACAGTGTATAGAGCATGAGCGGTTTGGTGTGGGAACTGTTGAGAGATTGGAAGGAAGCGGTGAGACCCGTAAGGCCACTGTGAATTTCCGTAATGCAGGAACGAAGCAGCTGCTTCTAAAGTTTGCCCGTTTTAAAATTGTTGAATAATAGAACTAAAAAAGAACTGTATGAACTCGCTTTTGGAAAAAAATATTTCCCTTATTCCTTCACCATGCTATGTGATGGAAGAATCACTCCTCCGCCGCAATCTTGCGTTGATAAAACAAGTGGCAGACAGTGCTGGGGTGGAGATAATACTTGCTTTCAAGGCTTTTGCCTTATGGAAGTCTTTCCATATATTCAGAGAATACATAAGCCATACGACTGCCAGTTCTGTATATGAGGCGCGCCTGGCTTTTGAGGAATTTGGCAGCCTTGCGCACACTTACTCTCCGGCATATACAGAGGCTGACTTTGAGAGTATAATGGAGTGTAGCAGTCATATCACTTTTAACTCCATGAGCCAGTATGGGTGTTTCTATCCTTTGGTGTCGCGCTATAATGCAGGTGTAGCCTCTCACGGGCAGTCTTCCCGTCCGGCCGTATCTTGCGGATTGAGAGTGAATCCTGAATATTCAGAAATTGAGACAGAACTTTACAATCCGTGTGCTCCGGGTAGCCGTTTCGGTGTACTCTCGTCGGCATTGTCTGAAGAATTGCCGGAAGGTGTGGAGGGATTTCATATTCATTGCCACTGTGAGAGTGGGGCGGATACCTTTTGCCGTACACTGGCGCATATAGAGGATAAATTCGCGAAATGGTTTCCGCAATTGAAGTGGATTAACTTCGGAGGTGGGCATCTTATGACTCGCAAGGACTATGATACGGAGCTTCTTGTAAATACGTTGCGCGATTTCCGTGCGCGTTATCCGTGGCTGCGTGTGATTCTTGAGCCGGGTTCGGCTTTTGCGTGGCAAGCTGGTCCTCTTGTGACGTCTGTGGTTGATGTGGTGGAGAATGGAGGTGTGAAGACCGCGATAATTAATGCCAGTTTCACGTGCCACATGCCGGATTGTCTGGAAATGCCTTATAAGCCGGCTGTCAGAGGAGCTGAGACTTTGGATGATGATGCGTTGGATGTTGCGCGCAATAATAAATATGTATATAGAATTGGCGGAAACAGTTGTCTGAGTGGCGATTTTATGGGCTTATGGCAATTTGACCATGAGTTGGAAGTAGGGGAGAACATCATCTTTGAGGACATGATTCATTACACAACGGTGAAGACCTGCATGTTTAATGGCATCTCGCATCCTTCGATAGGATTGCTCCATATTGACGGGATTTTTGAGCTTTTCCGGCATTTTACGTATGAAGATTATCGTGACAGAATGGATTGATTTTTATGAGACGCGCCTGAAATGAGTTTTTTCGTGTGCAGATATAGGCTCGGGTATGCGATGTTCCACTATGGTAAGTTGGCAGTGGAACATCGCCTTTTTGTTTCCATGTCGGTTCTCCTGTTGCAGACCTTTTTGTTTCCGGTTATACAATCCGCAGCGTCTTTCTGTACTTCTTAGTTCCGTATATCAGTCCGCGCTTTCTGTAGTCAGTCTCATAATGACAGTCCTACCGTTTTGCAAATATGAAATGATTGCTGTCAAGAATTATTTTTGCCAAACAAAATTTTGTAAACCGCACTGTGGTTTTTATAAACTGCACTGCGGTTTATAGAATTTTGTGTATAGGAAATTCGTTTTCGTCTTACAGAACTCAAATGCACTATACTAAATTTTCTAATCAACACAGCTGTTTTGTAAATTGTACAGCTGATTAGAGAATTTAGTGCGCTGCTTGTACTTTTACGATGCATACTGAGAGTATTCGCAGCGAGGCAAAACAGACAATGTATTTGAGAAGGAAAAATTAATGAATATGGGTAATTGGGAATGCCAGATTCAATGCAAAATAGAAGTATGAATGTAGGTGTAAGTTGCTTGAAATGCATTGTAAAAAGTGCTTTTATTGTTTTTTCTTGCTACTTTTTTCAAAAAAAACGGCTTTTTGTTTTGTAGGTATCACAAAAAGTTCTACCTTTGCACTCGCAATTCGGAGGAAGGGCATAAGGAACGGAAAAACAAGTTCTTTATAAAGTGAAAATGCTGCGGAAATAGCTCAGTTGGTAGAGCACAACCTTGCCAAGGTTGGGGTCGCGA
>JAMPEL010000119.1 GCA_023665185.1 Roseburia sp. | reverse complement strand
GTGCCCTTGCCTACAAGATTCACATAACTGCGCACGTCACCGCTGCGAAGTATCACCTGCCCGCTGTTGTGAGCAAGACTCGTGAGGTTCTTTACTGTCACCTCCACGTTCTGCTCTCCAGCCTTGATGACTGAAGGTGTGACCTCAAAACCGTTAGTAGCCGACACCTGTATGTCATTAGACAAGTTTGCGTTGTTTACTGTAAACACCGCCGTGGAGTTTGTGCCGTCAATTGTCAGGGAGTCAACTGAAGCCGAGAGTACGGCTGTGGCAGGAGCATACGCGCCTGTGTTGTCAAACGAGAAGTAAGCGATATCCGCGCCCTCGTTCTGGAAACCGATCTTGTCCTCCGTGAGCCTTCTCACACCTGTGAGCTTGACATCATCAACTTTCAGGCCTGTGATGCTCGCGCCCCACTTGTCGCGCTCCAAATAGCACACTACGCGGATCTGCTTCGTTGTGGCGGTCGTCTCGAAGTCGGCGGCATACTTCTGGTAGCTGTCGCTGGTAACTGGGATTGTGACCTTGTTGTCATCATTCTGAAGGTCATAGATGCGCAGGCTGCCGAGAACAGTGCCGTCGCTCTTTATACCGCCCTTAGCAAGAGCCGAGAATGAGTATATCTCGTTAGGGGCTACGTCTACAATCTGGGAAATCTCTGCCGCGCCCCAGCCGTCAGACCACATGTAGCGGTTCACCTGAAGAACGTGGTTGTTCTGGTCTACCTCGTTGCTGCGCTCCTCATTGACAATCTGCTGGGTGGAGTTGTACTGGTCGTAAGGAGACACGTCCCAGCCCTCGATGCGGTCGGTGATGTTGCGCTTGCTGTTGAAGTTCCACTCGCCCTCGAAGCCGGGGTTCTTTATCAGGTTCTCCTCGATGTCGCCGTTCTCTACGGCCCACTCAGGCTGCAAAGCGTAGTCGGAAGTACGGAGAGTGTCTACGGCGATGCCGTCACGGTATATGAAGATATGCCCGTCTGCCGCAACAGCATAGCGGTAAGTGTGGTACAGACCGTCTGTGTTATAGAATGTGCCGCCGTTGGAAGGGTTGCTGATGCCGTCCTTCTTGCCCGTGCCGTTGTACATGCCGAGAGAGGAAGAGGTGATGTAGCTCTTCAAGCCCTCGCCGTCTTTGGTCACGGCAAACGGGAGGAGCTGCATGGAAGCGTCGTCCACCTTGGCGCGTACCTCGAAGGTGTAGCCGCTCTCACTTGGAGAGAAACCGTCAAAGGACATATCCTCGTCAGTGCCGCCCGCATACACAGGGTTCTGTGAGAGGTCCTTCACCGCAAGAGGAGTGCCCTTGCCTACAAGATTCACATAACTGCGCACGTCACCGCTGCGAAGTATCAACTGTCCGGTAACATTTGCCAAATTAGACACATTCGTTACAGTAACAACTGTTTTCTCTGTCCCCGCCTTAATAACAGACGGCGAAACAGTAAAACCAGTCGTCACAGTCAATGTAACGTCTTGTTCGAGACCTGTAGCCACAACGGTCAGCGTCTCGCTTTTACCCGTTCCGTTCAAATCCATCACAGGAGTCTGCAAAGAAGCCTCCTTGCTCAAAGCCGCACTGCGTAGCATTCCGAGACGCACCACAACCTGTTCACCAGTGTCTGGATTCGGGGTCAAAGAAAAAGCCTGCATACAGCCAAGTCCAAATATCATGGACAAAGCTGAAATCTTAAATACTTTTCTCTTCATAAGATTTTGTTAAACATGTTAGTATAATAATATTTGTTTTTTTCAAGTACAAATTAAGGGGATTAGATTAAGAAAAGCAAGATTTTGTTCTAAATACCCCGGAGTTGAAGTTACAGACAAAATATATCGTCTGTACACTTCAATCCGAGCAACCTAAAATCTAACTAACTAATACATTTATAAAAAACTAAACTTTTATCCATTCAGTTATCTGACCACTTTCATCTCGCCATATCCGTTGGCCTTTACCACATACACACCATGTGGCAGACATGCAAGAGAGAGGCCTACAGTATTGTTGGATGATACAACAATCCTCCCCTGCAAGTCAAAAACCTGAATATACGTTTTTTCTGTCACACCATCCAATCGTATGCTATAGTCAGACTTATTGTATGACAAATTCCCTTTGTCACACTTTATATTTGAAACAGCATCAACCTCACCGCCAGCAACAGTTCTTTCCACAACCATCCAGCCGACTTTTTCCGGCTTTACCCGTTCATGTGCCACGGCCTTCTCTCTATCCTTGAAAATCACAGCAGAAGAACAATCGCGATTCTTGATTCGGAGAGTAGATGTAATTGTGTCTTCTTCTGTCTGCATCGCACCAAAGAACAGTGGAACAGATTCAAATTGTGCAGAAGAGTAATCTATTTCATATCCTCCAAGCAGATTATCGGACACAGCCGCATCCGGTGTTTCTCCCACAATAATCATCCGTCCGTCAATATTTCCTTTGCCAGGGGTAACAGCAAGATAAGATATTGTTTCCGATACGGCATCATAAGTTTGGGCAAGTGTACCCTCAAACCTCAGACACACCTCAAATCCTTCAGCTGTCACATTCTTTATTCTTACCGATGTGGCGGATGTCATATTATCTGTCATTTGACAAGGAATAACTACAGGCACAGTATCAAAAGGTTTTCCAAACACCACTTTCTGCCACTGTTTGCCTACATTCTCTACGACAGCGGTTTGTGCAGTCACACCATTCCAGTCAAAGACCTCTGCAACCTCACTTTTCTTGGGAAGTATGGCCAAAGCAATCGTGTCAGGGTTAGCAAATGAAGGTGCCAGCTGATACTCCCATGTAGAAAGACGAAAATCCAACGAGTTTGTCGCAACGTCTTTAATTCTGCTACTGAGCGGCATCTTGTTTCTATAAGTAGGAACACCAAGTACGGCCGCAGGCTTCTCTGAATAAGGATTTCCAAAAACAATCGGCCGCCAATTTTCAGTGACAATCATTTCGTCAAAGAAAACCTTATCCGCCTCATTTGCCACACAATTCACATTTATCACGTTTGAGATTTTTTCTGTTCCTGTTACAGATACCGATCTTACACGGAGATAGCTACCTTTTCCTGAGAAAGACGTTGCAGGCAACAAATAATCGACAGCCATTTTATTCCAAAGTCCCTCATTCTTAAGTACATCAGCAATAGCCGCATTACGAAAATCCGAAGTTTCAGAATACTCTATAATATAGTGATCTATCAACTCCACGTTCTCGTCCGACCATTCAAGCATCACATCTCCGTTTTCTGTAATACCCTTATAGGAAAGTGCCGGAGCTGTGCGTACAGTCCATACAGGCACCACCTCATTATCATGCGAAAAGAAGTATTCCGGATTGTTATCCCTATAATACTCTCCCGCAGGAGTCAGCTTCGCATTAGGTAAAATAATGGCACGCTTGTCTTCCACCCAATTGTATATAGAATAACGCTCTATAAAACTGGCAGTGTCCATCACGGCAAGTATATTCTTCAAATCGCGCAGCTGCTTCTCTTGTTGTGCCTCTGTACCGGAAGGCCAGCCCTCATGCGTCCAGTTAGCACCATTGTTCCATTCCTTTATCCATATCGGTCTGCCTGTACGCTCATGCACTTCCTTTAGCTGTGAATACCACTCCTCTCCACTTAGTCCTCCCCAATAGGCATGAACCACTACATAATCAACACGGTAATTGCGTTTTTTCGCCTCCGACATAAAGCTGTACAGCCAGTTGAAGTCAGTAGTAGCTGGAGAACCAAGACGGAGACCAGTCTTCTGCAATATCGGCCATTCCTCTATGGCTTTTTCCACACTTATATTCGACTGTTCCGAATGGTCCGGCTCATTAAATCCTAAAAGATGGGTCACATCCTCCAATTTATAAGGTTCGGAGAAATCACCTCCAAGTCCCCATTTCTCAGGAACAAACTCCTGATTATAACTTTTCCGTGCGGCATTGGGATTGCTTGTCCAATCAGTGGTAGAACTCCAGTTATAGAACCAAGTGCTGTTGGTAAAGTCGCTTTGCTCACCCACATATTTCAGTCCTTCAGGCATGGCATTCCATACAGAGCCAGCCCATCCTTTTTTGGAAACGTATTGCCAACGCATCACGCGGATATATGAAACCTTGCCGTCAAGCAGTTCCGGAAGCTCAGCCAACTCTATGTCGGCAGTGTCTGCAATGAATATACGACTGTATCCCATTCCGTCAGGGTCATTGGCAAGGGTTGCCATATAGCCTCTTTTAAGACGGAACGAGCGTATGGAATTATCATTTTGCAATGGGAGCACCCATTCTTCCGGAGCATATTCCGGAGCGGAGTTGGTATAGAACTTATTACACAGATACTGTTCTTTACTTCCTTTAAATTCTGGTTTTGTAAAAGTTGTCAGCGGACAATAATCTGGAGAGTGCGGAATCACGATTGCGCCCTGACGATAAATCGCCAGCCGCGCATTCGTGTCCAAATCCAACGGCTTTCCGTTGATCAAAATATTATCGTTTAACTTACCAAGAACTTCATTTGGTTTCATATTATCGAAAAACAACCATGAGTCTTCCGAGTTCAGATTAATTGTCGCTTCCCCTACTATAGGACACCCCGCATCAGTCAGATGCATGTCTATAGGTGTGTCAAGTTTTATGGATGTGGACAATACAGACTGCACTTCCACTTTTCTCTCCTGAGCATATTGAGCCGCATTAAAAGCCATCATAAGCACACAACCCGCCACAACTCTTTTCGACATCAAATTATATCCTTTTACATTCTTATGTTCTCTGTCTTGCATCATCGATTTATTATTAAATTCATTTTTGTTTTTCAATCCAGCCACATCCCCTTCTTTGCTTCTACATACAAATAATGGAAACGCTGCAAATTTACCACACTATACAAATATTATAGAAGAAAAATAAATAGTGTAAGTCCAAAAAACATATATAGAATGATAATTCAACCTTACTTAATGATAATTCGACCTCAAAAGTGCAAAAAAGAGGCTAAAAGACCATTAAAACAAACATAATTGTTCACTATAATTAGAGTTAGCGAATACAGTTTGCAGCCAGATTTCCACCTAAAACAAACATTCCAGCACTATGTCCATACCCCAAAACCTCACTGCAACGGCATGGTCTCCAACATCCACCATACACATACAAAATCCCATTTCATCCTGCATTTCAAGTGATTTTATTTTGTTTGTTATAGTAGTTGGGGATTGATGTAGGTGTTGTTTGGCAAACAGATTTGACGGAGATTACTTTTTGTAAATACGCTCTTGACGGATGTTTCGCAGTTCTCCGGACAGTCATCTTGACTTTTTGTAAGTATGCGTATTTTATGCGTTCAGACAGATTCCTCCGTCACAAAGCGACACCTCCATCAGCTCAAGAGAGGAGTTATATACTTTGTTAATCAAATAGTTAAATTCTCTACAAGCACGGTAACCAGGCTCCTCCCCTAAGTTAGGGGAGGTGTCACGAAGTGACGGAGGAGTCTGTCAGAA
>JAMPEL010000118.1 GCA_023665185.1 Roseburia sp. | reverse complement strand
GCAACCGCCGCATTAGCTTTGGCTCAGACCAATGTTATGGCACAGAATATATCTCAGGAAAATGGCGCAGCCGGTTATCTGGAAGGAAAGACCATCAATGTGATTGGCGACAGCTATGTGCGCAATCACAAGCGTCCATATTCAGAATCATGGCATTCCAAGTTTGCGGAGAAGTATGGCATGAGATACAATAACTACGGACGCAACGGAGGATGTGTGGCTTTCGACCGCACAAAAGACGGGTTCGGACCTTCCATGATGGTAAGATACAAAGATATGGACAACGATGCCGATATTGTTCTCCTTATTGCGGGGCACAATGATGCCGGAATGGTGGGCAATTCCACCGACTCGCTTGCCATGTTCCGTGACAGTCTCGACTTGTTGCTTACGGAATTGAGGCATAAATATCCTAAAGGAAAGATTGGCTATGTCACTCCGTGGTATGTGGACCGCGATGGATTTGAGCCTGTGGTGAGGACCATCAAGAAGATTTGCAAGAAACACCGTGTGCCGGTGCTGGACAATTACAGCAAGAAATGTGTCATCAAGTTGCGTGACGAGGACTTCCGCCGGAAATATTTTCAGGGTGTGAACGACACAGCCCATCTGAACGCGGAAGGGCATGACTTGTTCCTTCCTGTAGGCGAGAAGTTCATTCTCGACATGATGCGATGACTGTCGGTTGATAAAAACAGACCAAAACAAAAAACTAATACATTGATTATGACAACAAACAAACTTTCTGTTTATGCTTTCATGGCGATGTTTGCCGCCGCATTTGAGACTAATGCGCAGAACATTTCCGTGAAGTGGGAGATGAGCGACATGGGTAATCTGGCGCAGGAGACTGTGGCAGGCGATGAATCTTGTATTCCGCTCGTTACCACCAAATATGCCACAGGAGTGCAGCTGCAAGCCACTGGTTCTATGTCGGCTTCAGGTGCTGCCGATGGTTATACAGCGGTGGAATATGTTCCGGCATTCACGCAGTTTACCCCGACAACCCGTGTGGAGAAGAAAACATCCGGACACTATCTCAAATTTACAGTCACTCCGGAGACCGGGCATAAGTTCAAGCCGGTGACAATCTCTTTTGATGCAGCCAAATGTGGCACTGACGGAGGAAATGTGGATGTGTATATGTCTACAGGCACAGCGACTGACAAGGCTTTTGCTCAGGCTCTGACTCCGGCACGCAACAAGATTCAGAACGGAAACGCAGAGGGATATACCCATTACGAATATACTGTGTCCGATTATATTGTCGATGGAAAGGCTTTCAATCTTTTCTTGTACATATACAACCTTAACGGAACGAACACCGAATCTCCAAAGTCGATGGCATTTCGCAATGTGGTGATAGAAGGAGCTGTGGATGAGGAAATTTTCACTGCCGAGCATTTTATAGAGGATGCCACTTGCTCTGCCGGCAGTCTGCTTGAGCTTGTCAAGGATTTAAAGTACGGCGGACTCGTCTCGTTTCCGGAGAAACAATATGGCGACCCTTCCGACTTTAATATAGTATGTAAGGAAGGGTATACAGCTGTGGTGGATTATGCAGGCAAAGTGGCTACGGTCACCATTATGCAGGGCGAGAAAAGCGTTTTCAAATTCGACGTGCGCTTTACCGTGACCTACCGTCAGCCAAAGCCGGAAGCTACACCGCTCAATCGTGGACTCGTGGCTGTGAAGACAAGCAGCGGAATGCTTGTGTCGTGGAGGTTGCGTGCAACCGACGACCCGAATGTGCGCTTCAATCTTTACCGTAACGGGACAGTCCTGTTGAACAAGACGGCTCCGATTACAGCTGTTACCAATTATCTGGACAAGACAGGTTCCGCTTCTTCCACTTATACACTGGAAGTGCTTGATGCGGAGGGCAATGTCATAGAGCGGCAGGAGAATGTAAAGGCATGGGCTGGAAACACACTGGCCATACAAACATCTACTCCTGTCGATTTGCGTGGCACAGGTGCCACTTACACTCCGAACGACTGTGCTGTATGCGATATGGACGGTGACGGAGAATATGAGATTATCGTGAAGTGGGACCCAAGCAACTCCAAAGATGCTGCCAGCAATGGAGTTACGGGAAGTACGTACCTCGACTGCTACAAGATGGACGGAACACAGTTGTGGCGGATAGACTTAGGCTTGAATATACGCTCCGGTGCCCACACCACACCGTTCTTGTGTTATGACTTCGACGGTGACGGATATGGCGAGCTTATCTGCAAGACGGCTCCCGGAACTGTGGACGGAGAAGGAAACTATGTGGTGATGTCAGGCGACAATCCTCTTGCGTCCTATCTTGATTCAAACGGAAGGATTCTCAGCGGACCGGAATACATCACGGTATTTGACGGTGTGACCGGCGGTGAGATAACTACTATCAACTATCACACCACCTTTGCGCAGGGACTTTCCGTATGGGGCGACACTTATGGAAACCGTTCCGACAGATATTTGGCATGTATGGCATATCTCGATGGTGAGCATCCAAGCGCGGTATTATGCCGTGGATATTATAGCGGAGCGTTTGTGGCGGCATACGATTTTGACGGTGAGGAATTGACACAACGCTGGTACCATAAGTCTACTTCCAAGAATCAGGGACTGTGGGGCGAGGGAGCGCATTCCGTTGCCACTGCCGATGTGGATTTCGACGGCAAGGATGAAATCATTTACGGCTCGGCGGCTCTTGATGATGACGGAACTCTTCTCTATCGTACAGGTCTGGGACATGGCGATGCCTTGCATGTTGGTGATTTCGTGCCGGAACGTGCCGGACTTGAGGTGTTTATGGCACATGAGGAGAGTCCTTACGGATGCGACTTGCGCGATGCGCGTACCGGAGAGCTTCTTATCCATTTCACTGCCGGTGGTGATACAGGAAGAGGACTCATTGCCGATTTTGATGATGCGCATGAAGGCTCCGAATTTGCCACCAGTGCGGCAAGCGACCTTTACGACTGCTATGGGAAAAGCATTGGTAACTGGAATAACGGTTCCTCAAGCTCTTCCAGTCTGAACTTCCGCATTTATTGGGACGGCGACTTGTATGATGAGTATATGGACAGAGTGCATATCGACAAATGGAACAGCACCTCGAAAAGTTTCGGCAGGTTGAACACGCTGTATAATTATGGTGTGTCTTCCATCAACTCAACGAAGAGCAATCCTAACTTGCAGGCGGACATTCTTGGTGACTGGCGCGAAGAGGTTGTTTACTTTAATGAGTCGAACAACTCATTGGTTCTGATAGCTACTGATTTGGCAACCGACTACAAGATGCCGACCCTTATGGACGACCGCCAGTATGAGGAGGCTGTCGTATGGCAGAATGTGGGCTATAACCAGCCGCCTCATGTAAGTTTCGACCCTATAAAGATGTTTACCGTGACCCGCAAGCCTGAGAACGGTTGGGACTCATTCTTCACCACCTATCCGGTGGCTGTACCAGAGGGATGCACAGTCTACACTGTCAATGGATACGATAATGACGGCGATTCCATTAAGATAAAGAAAGTGACCTCGAAAGTGATACCAGCCAATACAGGTGTTCTGGTGCAGTCGGATGAGGAAAGTCTGGACTTTGTGCCGACAATAAAGACCGGAAGCATCAGCGGAACCAACCTTTTGAACGGAGCTTGTGTCGATTCTGTGCTGACAAGCAGCGTGGCAGACAATCTCGGACTTTATATTTTCGATGCCCACGGTGAGCATGGTGTCGGGTTCTATCGTGCTGAGGGCGACAAATGTGCAGCCAACGCGGCTTTCCTGCGTGTGAAAGGTTCGGCAGAGAAACCTGCTGAGGATTATTATATCATAGGCAAGTCTGTCAATCCTACTGCTATAGAAAGCGTCCCTGCTGATGCTGCCATGCTGTCAGGAGCGCGTATATATACACTGTCGGGAGTGAAAGTCGGAGAAATCGGCGAGGCGGGCATATATATAGTCAATGGCAAGAAAATGTATATAAACAAATGATTTCAGTGAGATAAAGAGAGTGGTGGGGCTGTATATGTAAAACGTATGCAGCCTCATGCTCTTTTTTTATTGCAAACTCTCACATTACATGGATAAAATATAAAGAGCGAAAATGAGAACACGTTTAGATGTACATACACATACCATAGTGAGCGGCCATGCTTTCAGCACATTGAATGAGATGGTACAGGCTGCTGCCGACAAGGGACTGGAGCTTTACGGAATTACGGAACATGGTCCAGCCATTCCCGGCACATGCGATCCGTTGTATTTTCGTAATATGTATATAGTCCCGCGCCATTATGGAAATATGCGTCTGCTGATGGGAGCCGAACTGAACATCATTGATTATGAAGGCAGGCTCGACCTTGAAAGCGACATGTATATGAAATGTTTTGAGCTGAAGATTGCCGGACTGCACTCTCTATGCTACAAAGACGGGACAAAGGCTGAGAACACCTCGGCTCTTTTGGGCGCGATAGAGAATCCGAATGTGAACATCATCAGTCATCCTTGCGACGGGACAGCAAGCGATTTCGACATGGAGGCAGTGGTGCTTGCGGCAAAGCGTACCGGCACATTACTCGAACTCAATAACCAGTCGTTGAATCCTTACAGGCATAAGGTGCTTGCCCGCCCCATGTTCTTGGAGATGCTGCGTCTGAGCAAGAAATACGACAATCCGATTATTATGGGCAGTGATGCGCACCATACATCTTATATTGCCGATTATCAGTATGCGCTTCCGCTTATAGAAGAAGCTGGTTTTCCAGAAGAACTGATAATCAATGACAAACCTGATGTGTTTCTTGCGATGATTGGAGCTTCCTGATTCTTTGTTATGCAAGTATGAAGCATGACTTCTGTTGCTCTGTAAAGAGGCTGTCTAACAAGTTTCTGAATATGAGAAATAACTCTTGTCAGAAGTTCACTTTGACAAGGGTGAAATCATTAAAATAGGACTTGTTAGACAGCTTCTTTTTTTAGGCTCATCCGACATTCAAGTGATTTGTCTTGTTTGTTATGGTGTTGAGCTTTGATGCAGGCGATGTTTTGTTGGTGAATTTGACAGATTTCCTGACTTTTTGTAAGAATATTTTGGGGTGTATTCTAACAGACTCCTCCGTCACTTCGTGACACCTCCCCTAACTTAGGGGAGGAGCTATATACCTTGTCAATCAACACATTAGTTTCTCTACGAACATGGTAACCTGGCTCCTCTCCTAAGTTAGGGGAGGTGTCACGAAGTGACGGAGGAGTCTGTCAAAAACACATGTGTTACATCAAAAATTCTGACAGTTTGATATGTTAAAACCAATCTCCGTAGAATCGCCTCAAAATGAACCGGACTCTGCCTCGGTTGCAAAAACGCGATTCTACGGAGGGTTTTGCGCCTCGAAAACCGAGAAGACAAATAGAACAATCCATGCGGCTAAAAGATATATAAAAATCCCTCAAAACACACCTTTTCCATCCAAAAGCCCACTAAAAGTCAAAATTACAAGGTGCTGAAAATTTATTTCCAAGGCACACTGATTTTTTTCGCAA
>JAMPEL010000117.1 GCA_023665185.1 Roseburia sp. | reverse complement strand
TGAACCCGAGAAAAGACAATTTTAAGACAAAAATTTCATAACTCGCTGATTATCAGCACTCCCTATTTTGGTCTGAACCCTTAGTTTTTGGACTAAAACTGCACCTTTTTGTCGGAAAATATATCTGATTGATTGTCAATGACTTATCGGTGTCATGTTCCAAAACCATACATCATTCAGAATTGAGAACGTCTTGATTTTGTTAAAATACATCGTCCATCGGAATTGACATTATGTCAATTCCGACTGCGAACAATTAGGGAAGTCTGTCAGAAAACATCACCCAAAGTTATTCTGCATCATTCCTCCATATTCCTATCGATGCTCCTTATATTCCGCATCAGTCCTTCATACTTTGCCCGTTTCACGGCAGAGCCTTTGAACAGTCTCCTGTATTGCTCGATTGTAAGCGACCGCCAGTCGGAGGGACGCATGTTCAGAAATTCCTCCGATGGTTGAAGGCGCATGTCCGCTGTTGGTTGTGCGAATTTGTTGTGTGGACATGCCTGCTGGCAGCGGTCGCAGCCATAAATGCAGTTTCCGCCTTCCAATGCCGGAAGCCGTTCGTAGCTGCGGTTCTCAATGGTCAGGAACGACAGGCATTTTCGTGTGTCGATGCTGTACGGCATAGCCAGAGCCTTTGTCGGACACGACTGCAAGCAACGTGTGCAGTTGCCGCAATGCGAGGGCATAGGAGAGTCGTAGTCAAGCGTCTTGTCGATGAGAATCTCGCAGAGGAAGAAGAAACTGCCGGCATGGGGAATTATCAGGCTGGTGTTCTTTCCTATCCATCCCAATCCCGCTTTCCATGCCCAGTAGCGGTCGAGTATGGGCACCGTGTCGCAGCATAGCTTGAGCGAGGCGTCCGGCAGCATGGAGAGGATATATTCGGAGAGCTGGCGCATCATCTGTTTCATTATGTCGTGATAGTCTTTTCCGTAGGCATAATATGCGAACTGCAGCTGGTCGGGGGCAAGCCGTTGCTTGGGATAATAGTTCAGAGCCATGCTGATGACGCTTTTGCATTCCGGATGAAGCAGGCGGGGGTCGAGCCGTTTTTCCATGTTGTTTGCCATATAATCCATAGTGGCATGGTGTCCCTCCTGAATCCATTGGCAGAAGGCTGCGGCATTCCGCGCGTCAATCCTGTCGGCTTGGGCTATGCCGCATGCAGAAAAGCCGAGGCGTATAGCTTCGGCTTTTATCATTTGCGATATGTCACAGTGTGCGGTATTTGTCATTCCGTTTGCAAGTGTTCCGCAGGCATCTCTCTATTTCAGATGGCGGCTGCGTTGTTGGTTCTCGTCGAATATCTTGAACTCATATCCCTGCTCTTTAAGCCACTCGATGGAGCGGGGCAGGGCGGTTTTCAGCTTGTCGATGCTTTTCAGCGAATCGTGGAAGGTGATGATGGAGCCGTTGCGCGTATATAGCTTCACGTTTTCCACCACATCGTCCGCTGTCAGCCTGCATGAGTAGTCGCGTGTCACCACATCCCACATGATGATGGTGTAGTAGCGTCGCAGCCGGATGTACTGCTCGGTGCGCATCCATCCGTGTGGCGGGCGGAAAAGGTTGGTATGTATCAGCTTGTCCGCCTTGTTGGCATTCCACAGATAGTCTCTGCTGGTCCATCTGAATCCGCCGATATGGTTGTAAGTGTGATTGCCGAGCCTGTGTCCCTTTTGTTTGATTTTCTCAAGAAGTTCCGGATGTTTTCTCACATTGTCCCCGACCATGAAGAATGTGGCTTTCACACCATATCGGTCCAGTGTGTCCAGAATCCACGGAGTGGCCTCCGGAATAGGGCCGTCATCGAATGTAAGATATACCGCTTTCTCGTCCGGGTTCATGCGCCAGATTGCGCTTGGATAAAGCCAGCGCAACCATTTGCTCGGTTGTTCTATAATCATTTATGAGATTTTTTCCGTTGTTTTTTTTCATAATAGTTACCCCTCCGGTTTCTGCGAAAGAGAAAAACCGGAGGGGATGTTATTGGTTTTGTCAGTTGAAGTGTATGCCTTCTGCCTCACATCTTCTGACGAAAGACTCATACAGACTGTTGAGTGTCACGTCTATAGCTTCCATCTTCTTGACGTACTTGGCCGCATTCTTTCCTGCCGCTTCCGACTTTGAGAGTGTCTCGTAGGTCTTCTGAAGATTGGCAATGATACGTATCTCATCAAAACATTCGTCTGTGGCTGCCGCAAAGCGCACTGAGTTGAGAGAAAGATACCAGTCTACATATTCGCGGGCAATCTTCTCCAGATGCTCAAGTATCTCTACTGCCTGCTCCGCCTGACCGCAGGCGATGTATGCGTTGGCAATCTCGATAGAGCCGCTTCCAGTGTCGTGAGGAACGTTATAGGAAGGAATCTCCTCCGCACACTTCGCCAGTGCCTTGCGCGCCATGTCGAGTTTGCCCTCCTGCACAAGGTTGGTTATCAACACGGCGAACCAGCGGCGGTGAGTATAGCACATACGCATGGTTGTCTCGTCGATGTAGAGTCCCTTCTGCTTCAAGTTGCCGTAGCGGTACTTGTTCATCATGTTGTCATACATCTTCTCTGTGTCCACCACTGTCATCATCGGGCGGTTCTGCTCGAAGGTGAACGGACTGATGCGGTAGGCTATACCTTCCTGTATGAAATGGCGGTAGAGAGAGCCGTAGTTGCTTGAGCCTACAGTTGTAGACATGTAGAGAGGACGGGAGAAGTTGCTTTGCGCAATCATCTCAAGCATCATCATGAAGCTCTTGTACACGTGTGACCTGCCCTTGAGGCTTATTTCCATCACGTCAGGGATGGAGTCATTAGGAATCATCATGCCGGAACGGCGGACTGCTTCCTTGTCCACAGTCACATATACTGTGTCGGTAGGGATACATGACGGAAGATTGGCTACAAGGTCAGCGTATTGGGCCGGTATGCCTTGTTTCAGCACGAACTTGTCGATGACAGTCTTCAGCTCAAACGGATTCTCGCCCCAAATCTCGCGCGCTCTTGCCGAATCCTGCTTGTATATCTCGCACACAAACTCTTTCATTGTCATTGAGCCTCCGCCGATGCTTATCTCCGGATTCACCTCGGTAGCCTCGTTCTTTCCGGTTGTGTATTGCAGGCGGTTCCAGTGGATAGGCAGCGGAGAGGATTCTCCCTCGCCCTCGTATGCCGGACGCTTCATCTGGTCGATATACCAATCGGTCTGCAAATAAGACAGGTTGCAGACACGCACGTCTGTGCGGTTGCCTTCCGTGTCCTCGTTATACCACAACGGGAAAGTGTCGTTGTCGCCGTTGGTATATATCACACCGTCATGAGGTACCGTCTCAAGGTAGTTCAGTCCGAAATCGCGGCATACATAGCGGCCGCTGCGGTCGTGGTCGTCCCAAGTCTGGCTGACCATCTGCAACGGCACTGCCACTGCCGGAACGAGCGAGATGACTGCTGAGAGGATGGCTGCTGTGCGCTTCTCCATCTTTTTGCCGAACAAACGCTCCAAAGCCTCGCATATAGCGGCGATGCCGAGTCCGCACCACATTGCGAACGCATAGAAAGAGCCTGCGTATGCATAGTCGCGCTCACGCGGCTCTATCGGAGTCTGGTTCAGATAAAGCACAATGGCAATTCCTGTCATGAAGAACAGGAAGAATACCACCCAGAACTGCTGAATGCCCTTCTTGTCGCGGAATGCCTGCCAGAAGAAGCCGAGCAGACCGAGCAGCAGCGGGAGACAGTAGAACACATTGTGTCCTTTGTTCTCGCGCAAGTCGGAAGGCAGTTTGCTTTGGTCGCCGAGGCGCATGTTGTCGAATGGCGCGATACCGGTAATCCAGTTGCCGTGCTCCAGTTCGCCGTGGCTCTGTATGTCGTTCTGACGGCCTGCGAAGTTCCACATGAAGTATCTCCAGTACATGAAGTTAAGCTGGTAGGAGAAGAAGAATCGCATGTTGTCCCACTGTGTCGGCAGTGTCACCTGCTGCGTCTCTCCGCCCGGAATCTGATAGCTCACAGTCTTCGACGGACCGTTGCCGAGCCATTGCTGGTAAGCTGCCGGATAGCCTCGTGAGTTGTCATCGCTCCAGATGCGAGGGAACAACATCTGCTGGTTCATAGGGTAGACAAGCTCTTTCTTGTCATACACCTTGATGTATTTGTCTTTCTCGTCTGCCGATTCCTTGTCCTTGCGCTGATATACCGATGAGGTTACTCTCTGCTCATATACAAGGTTGTCGCCGGAACGCACTACATTTGGTCGTGACGCGTAGGTCGGTCCCATAAACAGCGGACGGTCGCCATACTGTTCGCGTCCGAGATAGTCGCCAAGCGAGAACACATCCTCAGGAGAGTTCTGGTCCATCGGAGGGTTCGCCGTCGAGCGGATGACAATCAGCGCGTAAGAAGAGTATCCTACGGTCATGAGCGTCATGCAGAGAAGGGCGGTGTTCAGAATACGAGGCGACACTTTCTTGTTGTTGAAAAGGATGAACGCCACCACGCATATAGCGATGATTCCTATCACTACGCAGCCCACTCCGTGTCCGTAGAACGGAATGCCGAGCATGGACATTGCCACAAGGAAAGACACATTGATGCGTGTTCTGCTGCGCATCTGCGTACTTTCGTACAGTGCCCATATCAGCGATGCCACAAGCAGGACGAGATAGATGTAAAGTCCGGTGTTGAAGGACATGCCGAGCACGTTCACGAACAGCAGCTCAAACCAGCCCCCTATTTTCACGATGCCCGGAACCACTCCGTAGAGCACAGCCACAATGATGACTGCCGATACGGCAAGTACGGCGAGAGAGCCTTTTGCTGTCGGGTTCTTGCATTTCTTGTAGTAGAATACCAGCACAATGGCAGGAATACACAACAGGTTGAGCAGGTGTACTCCGATGGAGAGTCCCATCAGGTAAGCTATCAATACAAGCCAGCGGTCGCTGCCGCTCTTGTCGGCATTGTTCTCCCATTTCAGGATAAGCCAGAACACAAGGGCTGTCATGAACGAGGAGAAGGCATATACCTCGCCTTCCACTGCCGAGAACCAGAATGTGTCGCTCCATGTATAGATGAGAGAGCCGGCGATGCCGCATCCCATGATGGTGATGAGCTTTGCCACGCTTATCTCTTCATTCTCGTTGCAAAGCAGCTTGCGCGCAAGGTGCGTGATGCTCCAGAACAGGAACAGAATGCAGCCGGCAGAAAGAAGTGCCGACATGGTGTTCACCATCCGAGCTATGTCCGACGGGTCGCTTGCGAACGAGGCGAACAGGTTTCCGAAAAGCATGAAGAATGGTGCGCCTGGCGGATGTCCCACCTCCAGCTTTGCGGCTGTGGTGATGAACTCCGGACAATCCCAGAAGCTTGCCGTCGGCTCTATGGTAGAGCAGTAAGTGTAGGCGGCAACAGCAAAAATGAGCCAACCCATAAGGTCGTTCACCGTTTTGAATGTTTTCATCCGATTTTTTTGTTTGGTTATGAATGTGTATTATTTGTTTTTGTTTCTCTCTGTTTAGTCCGTAACAGGTTGCAAATATAGTGTAAACCTCGGCTAAAAGCAAATTTATCAGGCTTCCTGATAATGCGGGCTTGGGATAAAAAATATTAATGGACAGGTTCGGAGGAGTGTGAGGTGTGGAGAGCCTGCCGGGTATGCCCGCAAAAAAATCCGACAGAAAAGTAAAATCCGATATTCCGAGTGATTTATCTTGTTTATTACAAAGTGGAGTTTTGATGTAGGTGATGTTTCGTTGATGAATTAGATAGATTATTTGCTTTTTGTAAATATGCTCTTGACGAATGTTTTTGGTATCTCTGACTGGCTAATTGACTTTTTGTAAGTATGTTTTTAGTGTATTCTGACAGACTCCTCCGTCGCAAAGCGACACCTCCCCTAACTTAGGGGAGGAACTATATACATTGTTAATCAGACAGTTAGTTTTTCCGTGAACATGGCGACCAGGTTCCTCCCCTAAGTTAGGGGAGGTGTCACGAAGTGACGGAGGAGTCTGTCAGAAAAGTCAATAAAATCAGAATATCTCTGACAAATTGATATGTTAAAACCCGCCTCCGTAGAATCGCCTCAAAATGA
>JAMPEL010000116.1 GCA_023665185.1 Roseburia sp. | reverse complement strand
ATATAGCTCCTCCCCTAAGTTAGGGGAGGTGTCACGAAGTGACGGAGGAGTCTGTTAAATCCATCAGCAAAATGTCAGTCTAAAACATTCATGCAGTGGTTGGCATTTGGTGATAACTGTCAAATCCATCAGTAAAATGTCAATTCCAAACACCTGCTGTTTTTATTTCTATCTCACCGCAACCTTCTGCTTTCCTATGAAATAAATTCCGGCAGGCAATCCGTATTCCGTACTTATGCCTTCCTGTAGGTTCATAAGGCGGACAAGTCTGCCATCGGCAGAATACAGTCCGAGTGTCTGGATGCGAGGGGAACGGATGTATAGTACACCGTCAAGGCTGTAGGCTTCCAGACCGTCGAATGTCTTGCGGTACAGACGCTCGATGCCGTTTGCCTCACCCATATTGCCGCCTATACTATAGTAGAGTGGGGAACTGACTACGTTTGACAAGTTGCGCGCATACGCTTCAAAAGGATATATGTCCCGTCCGTTACGCACGAACACAGCTCCGGGTTCCATATTGTTGTACTCCTCATTGTTGATGGCATATACGGTGTTGCTTTTTGCCACTGTTGTATATGTCGGTACAAGCTCAAAGTTTGGTCCTTTTGCCATGTCCTCTGTGGAGGTGGCTGACACGGTGACACTGCCTGTTTCGTCTGCTGCCGAGAATGTGACGTTGCCACGGATATTGAACTCCTCCGCATATTCCTCGCTGTTCGGCATGGAGATGATATAAGGGTGGTTGGCTTTCATGGAAGTTGTGTAAGAGAATCCGCTGCCCGTCTGCTCTGCCAGCCAGAACGGGTGGACACCGGAGTCACCGCTGTTGAACGGCGCAAGTGCTCCTCTTGTCTCGCTGACGATGCTTGTCACATCAAATGGCAGTACGATAGTCTCCCATCCTCCTGCCACACCCGGAGTGGTCGGTTTGCTGAAACTCCGTGTATAGCTCACTGACTTTGCCTTGAAGGCTGTAGGAATCATAAGTGGCTTCTTGTCCGTAAGTACGATGTTGCTTGCCTGTATGCCTCTCACCACATTGCCTGTATAGCTACAGGCTGTTCCAATCGGAACGTACACAATCAGGTTGCCCGTTGTGGACGGTGCATCGAAAAACAGGGAGTTTGCATAGAGTGTGCTGTTCCACTTTACTGCAAGCAAGTTGGGGCAGTCGTGGAAGATGCCCGTACCTATATTGCTCAGGTTCTTGAAGAAAGACACTTGTTGCAGTTGCTGCATACCGGCGAGCAGATTGGTGGAACTGATAGTCTTTCTGGTGTCATACATACTGCTGAACTCGCCCGCCGCAAACTCCAGTCTGTATGTGCCGGCTTTGGACACGCGTTTGTCAAGTACAATATCTACCGTATTGTCATCAACAATGGTGGTTGCTCCAAATGCCGCCACACTGTTGTCCGCCTTGTCGATAAGTTTTACGGAGGTGTCACTCGCTTTGCTTCCCTTGCTCAGTTTCTTGTCACCGTCAATGGTCAATGTGAAATATTGGAGTGCATTGACAATAACTCCTTGCTGTTCCGGAATATTGATGTTGGGAGTTTCCTTACCGAGGTAGATAAGCGTGAAGTTGTCGAAGATTGTCCAGTCTGCGTCTGTATGGGAATCTTGTTTGATACCTATTCTAAGAGTATTGTCTGTAACAATAACCTGCAACTTGTTGTCAGCGTATGCACCGGATGTAAATACGTTTGAAGCGTCTGTCATATTATTGGGAACGAATCCGGCAGTTGTAGGTGTTGCCCATCCGTCTTCTGCTGTTTCTTTGCTTTCTGCAAAAATAGACATAAGAGGAGTTGTCTCTGTATTGGCATAGAATACAGCAAGAAGTTCTTCTGTACCAGCGTTGTGAGCGGCTGCAGCAGCGGTGTAACCACCGTTACGGTAGAATCCTTGTACGCTAACTTCATAGATACCGTTAGGAATGTCTGTCAGAGTTTGGTACACATCGAATGTTGTGTTGTATTTCTCTGCGCAGAAATTATTGTTATCACCGCCAGTAGTTGGGCTGTCTTGCCAAGCGTTGTTACGGTTGTCGTCAGTACGGGTGAATCCCTGACCTGTGATAAGGAATGTGGCATTAACCGGATTTTTCTTTGAAGCTGAAGCAAACTCAGCGAGAAGTTCTTCCTTAGTAATGAGTGCCCACTGTGTTGCGGCAGATGTAGCGTCTGTCAAGTCTGGTGCGAGAATGGTTGTTCCGTCATAACCAATATAGTTTGTCCCGTCAATTGTAATATTATAAATGTCTTTCTCTATTTCTTCAAATATCCATTCTGTAGGTTCTACATCCATAAATCTATATCCATTTATCTCTCCGAAATAACCGATGCCTATTTGGGTCTCAATAGTGTATTTCCCATTTTCAAGCCGTGTGATAGTTAAGTCAAGTCCATGAGTGTCAAGGGATGCCTGAGTACCCCAAGCATTTGCAGCTGTCAGATACAATCCGCTCTCCATATTTTTCAAATAGTAAGTGCCGTCTGCAATATATAGCTCCGGCTTATTTGCTTCCTCTGGAGTAAGTGGTATGGATGGTTTCTCTTTGCCTAAATAAGCAAGCTCAAAATTGTCAAATATAGCCCAGCTGCCATTTACTGTTTGGTCTTCTCGTATGCCAATTGTCAATTTTCCATCTTCAACAAGGAAAACAAGTTTGTTGTCGGCATACGCACCTGTTGTGAATACTTCAGATGCTGTTGTCATCTCGTTTGGAATATATCCAGCCACAGTCTCATAATCCCATCCTCCTTCTTCATGTTTCTGACTTTCACTAAATACAGACAAAAGAGGATTTGACACATTATTGGCATAAAACATTGCATAAATTTTTTCTTCTCCGTTGTTATATTCCTCTGCCGCGGCGTAACCGTTACCATTGCGATAAAATCCTTGTACTGTAGCTATATAATAGCCATTGGGAATATCAACTATTGTCTGGTATATATTGAATGTTGTATTCCATTTTTCTGCACAATAATTTGTTACGTCTCCTCCAAGAACAGGCTCGCCCTTCCATTCATTATTGCGGTAACTATCCCTATAGTTGAATCCTTGTCCGGTAATAAGGAATGTGGCGTCCACCGGATTTTTCTCAGAAGCGGTCAGTTCCATTTCTGTACATAAATCGTCTTTTGTAAGAAATCTCCATTGGGCAGAGGCTGATGAGGAATTAGTTAGTTGAGATACAAGAATGTTTGTTCCATTATAACCAATATAGAAATGTCCGTCAAGAGATATTGTGTAAATACCGTCTTCAACTTCATTGATTCTCCATTCTGTCTGTTCCGTGTCCATGTATATGTATCCATTGGCAGTTCCGAAATATCCTTCGCCTATATTGGATTTTATTGCGTATTTTCCACTTTCGAGTCGTGTGACTATCAAATCAATGCCATGAGTGCCTAAAGATGCTTGATTCCCGTTGTGATTGTATAAATCTGCTGTAAGATACAACCCACTTTCCACATTTCGCAAGTAGTAGGTGTCGTTCGCAAGTGTCTTATTGGAATTCGGTATCGTAAAATCAAACTGCATCAATTCTGATTCCTCTGTTCTGACACTTCCCGTTTCATATCTTATCGTGGCTTTTTCCAAATCCAGGTTTTTGAGGTTGGGCAACGACTTTATAAATGTAATATCATCACCGTTGATAGTTCCCGACAGCACCAATGTGCTGACATTAGTCTTCTGTGCTTCGGGTATGCTGTCGGCAAGTGTGCCCGGAGTATCCATCTGGAACACATATACATTGGAAGCAACAGGAGTAAGCTCTGACAGATAGAAATCGTCAAAGCAGACTTGTGTGTCACCTTCTTTCAGCCAACGGGCACTGAATTGGAGATAGGTGTAATCCTCAGAGTCGAAAGTTACTACAGTCTCACACCATTCCCCGTTGTCGCAATTACCATAGCCGAAATCTGCGTCGCTGCTTCCCAATAGTTTGCGCTCTTCATTCTGTCCTCCGGCTGTAGACTCCTTATTTGTCAGCGAGAGTACAGGCACGTATTGGTCTTCTGCCGCATTCTTCGCCAGCCAGAAGGATATGTAATATTTCTTTCCGGGCTGAATCTCCCAACGCTGTCCTATAGAGCCATCGCCCGCAGAACCCGTGTGCTTGTTCGCCTGAATGTACGCGCCTCCATCGTGACCGCCTTGTGCGAACCAGAGGAAGGCACCACCGCTGTCTGTTGTGTACATCTGCTCGTAATTGCCCAATGTCCATCCGTTCACCATATATTTGTTTGCCGCCGGATTCTCTTCAAATGAAGGGTTTGTGATAAGGTTCTTTCCTGTTGTGTAATGATTCCCGTCAATCGTTACAATCACGTTTTGCGCCATAACCGACACAAAGAGCGTGGTTAGAATGGAGAATATAATTGCTTTTTTCATTTTGACTGTATCTGTTATATATTATAATAAGGTGTTTCATCTCGTTTCCGGGAAAACTGGGTCGTCCTCAGCCGGGGTTGGCTTGGAAGATGTGCGTGTCATGGTGAGTGTGCCCACTGCATCTTCCGTATTTGCCACTTGGTTTGAGTTTCCGCGATAGCGTGTGCCTGTAATCTTAGTCGGCTTGGTCATGTTGTCCACGCTTCCGGTATATCTGTCCCACGAGTTCTGTGTCTGGGTTGCAATCACATGTCCTGTGGCTGCAAACGATCCTGTTTTCGACAGGCTCCAGTTTCCGCTCAGATAAGAATATCCCACACCATCAATGGCGATAGAGCCGTCCTCGCCGAGGGTGAGCATGTATTCGTAAGTTCTGGAATTGGTTTCCTCCACACAATACCATATACCTGAGATGTCCGGAATGTCGATTTGCCGTGTAGTGAACAGACGGATATTGCTGTATCCTATGCCTTTGCTGTTGATGGCATACGAGCGGACATAATATGTCGTTCCATCTGTCAGTTCGTTGATGGCGGTGGCGAATGGTTCTGAAAGGCTCACTTCTTTCATCGTGACACCGCTTCCGCCTATTTCCGGTGTTGTATTTGTCGAACTAAAACAGAAACCTTTTGATGTAACCTCCGCTCCACCGTCAGAAGCGACAGAAGATGACAGCCATGCGGAATTTGTCGTTATCTGGCTGACAGTGGTGCTTTGGAGTATTGGCGCAGTTATTTTGATGGTAGTAAATTCCACCACATTACCATACGCTATTCCCGCCTCGTTCTCCGCATAGAACCTCACGTAATATTTCTGTCCGGAGGCGAGTCCGGTAAGGACAGCGATGAAAGAAGGCCCGTCACCGCTCATCTCATGTTTGCTGTCATTCACGGTTGGAGTTGTGTTTGTCGTGCTCCAGCAAAAGCCTTTGGATGTAGCGGTCTTTCCCCCGTCAGAGGTAATTTCACCAATGACTTTCGCACTTGTCTTGGTAATGTCTGTAGCGGCAGATGTGGATACTGTCGGTTCCTGAACTGCTGCCAATGTAGTAAACTCCATCACGTCTCCATACGTAACTCCCATTTCATTCTCCGCATAGAACCTCACGTAATATTTCTGTCCGGAGACGAGTCCGGTAAGGACAGCAACGAAAGACGAACCATCTCCGCTTACCTCATGCCTGCTGTCATTCACTGTCGGTGTGGCATTTGTCGTACTCCAACAGAAACCTTTGGACTTCAGTTTGCTGTTGCCGTCAAAACTACAAATGCCTGAGACTTTGGCACTCGTTTTGGTAATATCTGTGACAGCAGAGGTGGAGACGGTCGGAAGCGATGTGGGGCGGACAAAGTATTCAATGATTTCTCCGTATCCATACTCTTCTGTGTCATTTTTCGCATACGCGCGTATGTAATATGTCGTGCTCTGATGAAGTCCAGACAATACAGCCTCCATATTGCCGTTGTTATCCTTTACCTGAATGTTCCGATGATAGCCTACCAAAGGCACATTTTCTTTTATGTCGTTGTACACGAATCCGCATTCGGAAACTGGTGAGCTTCCTTCTGAAAGTATGCGTGCCGACACCTTTATTGTAGTGGCGGTCGTGTCGCCCAGTACACAGGACGAAAGTGTGGGCCTGTTTGTGGCTTCCGTTGTGGCGAATACAGCGTCCCCATACCCTTCATCTGATGATTTGCC
>JAMPEL010000115.1 GCA_023665185.1 Roseburia sp. | reverse complement strand
AAAAATCAGTGTACCTTGGAAATAAATTTTCAGCACCTTGTAATTTTGGGTTTTATTGGGCTTTTGGATGAGAAAGGTGTGTTCTGAAGAGATTTTATATGTCTTTTAGTCGAATGGATTGTTCTGTTTGTCCACTTGGAATTCGAGTTTCAAAAGCCTCCGTAGAATCGCGTTTTTGCAACCGAGGTTGAGTCCGGTTCATTTTGAGGCGATTCTACGGAGGTGGGATTTAACATATCAAAATGTCAGATATTTTGGTACTTTATCGATGCTTTCGACAGACTCCTCCGTCACTTCGTGACACCTCCCCTAACTTAGGGGAGGAGCCAGGTTACCATGTTGGCTGAGAAGCTAACATGCTGATTGACAATGTATATAGCTCCTCCCCTAAGTTAGGGGAGGTGTCGCTTTGCGACGGAGGAGTCTGTCTGAATACACCAGAAAATCAATTTACAAAAAGTAAGCAATCAGTCAAGTCCATCAGCAAAACATCACCTACATAAAAACTCAACTCTATAAAGAACAAGATAAATCACTCTAAATGTTGGATGAATCCTTTCTTTTGGGTTATCTGCAAATGCAATCGGGTTGCAATAACCGTTGTGTATTTTTGCATCCGTAAAAAATGATGCAATAATGCTGAATACGTAACAACAATATAAATATGGCGAATCGAAACAATTTATTTGCGGGAGTTGCGGCTCTTATGCTGTTGGCGGCATGCGGGCACAATGCTTCTTCCGGACAGGCTGAGCGGCATGAAGAGGAGGCAGACAGCCATTCCAACGAAATAGTTTTTGAGAAGAGTGCGGCAAGGGCTGCCGGTGTGAGAACTGAGACGGTAGGACTGGCTTCGTTTGCCGGTGTAGTCCGTGCCAGTGGCAAGATACTTTCTTCTCCTGAGGATGAGACAGTGGTGGTGGCGAATGTGTCGGGAATTGTACATTTCAATACGCGCATAGCCGAGGGGGTGAGGATGGAAAAAGGACAAACAGTATTTGTCCTTTCGGCTGAGCATATACAGGATGGAGACCCGGCGGCACGTGCTTCGGTGGTGTATGAGGCGGCTAAGAAGGATTATGAGCGGGCTGCCCGTCTTGTAGGACAGAAAATTATATCGGAAAAAGAATTTAATGCCGTCAAAAGTGTATATGAGGAAGCTCGTATAGCCTACGAGGCAACGGCAGGCAATCGGTCGGCGGATGGCACGATGGTGAAAGTTCCGTCAGATGGCTATGTAAGTGACTGTATGGTCGGTGAGGGCGATTATGTGACTGTCGGGCAACCGTTGATGCGCATTGTCCGAAACCGCAAGCTGCGTCTTCGGGCAGATGTGGCTGCGCGCCACTATACAGTCCTTAATAAAATAGTGGCAGCCAGATTCATGACCTCGTACAGCGACAGTATATACCATACGGCAGACTTGCATGGCAGGTTGTTGTCGTATGGAAGGACAATGGCGGACACTTCAGGATATATTCCGGTCATTTTTGAAATAGACAATACCGGCACTTTGCTGTCTGGAGCCTTTGCCGACATTTATCTTTTGACCAAAGAAGAGCGTCAGGCAATGACTGTCCCTTTGTCTGCCATTACGGAAGAACAAGGAGCGAAGTTTGTATATGTACAGGATGACGATGATTGCTACCACAAGCAGGCGGTGAGCCTCGGCATGTCGGACGGTGAGCGGACAGAAGTGGTTAAGGGTTTGGATGTAGGAGACAAGGTGGTGACGCAAGGAGCGGTTCGGGTTAAGCTGGCTGGTGCGGGAAGCATTATACCGGCACATACGCACAATCACTAAAGAAAAATGGTGGAGTATATACAGAATGTGTTTATATTATTAATAATGTGCCTGTTACGACATGCATGAAGTCGTTAGGTGTGTTTGTAATTTTTCATTTATCAGAATTATGCTGAACAAAATAATTCGTTTTTCACTCAACAACCGTCTGCTCGTGGTGGCGGCGGCTGTGCTGCTTACCGTATGGGGCATATACACGGCTGGAAATACTGAGGTGGATGTGTTTCCCGACCTCAATGCGCCGACAGTGGTGGTCATGACAGAAGCCGGAGGAATGGCTGCGGAGGATGTAGAGCAGCTTGTTACGTTTCCGGTAGAGACGGCTGTCAACGGTGCTGCCAATGTGCGCAGGGTGCGTTCTTCTTCCACCGCCGGATTCTCTGTGGTGTGGATTGAGTTTGACTGGGATACAGATGTATATGTGGCGCGTCAAATAGTGTCGGAGAAACTGGCGGCAATTGGCGATGAGCTTCCCTCCAATGTGGGCACACCCGTACTTGGTCCTCAGTCGTCCATTCTTGGCGAGATACTTATCATTGGAATGACTGCCGATACCACTTCAATGCTCGATTTGAGGACATTGGCTGACAAAACCATACGTCCCCGCCTGTTGACTGTCGGAGGAGTGGCGCAGGTGTCGGTCATTGGCGGAGATGTGAGAGAATATCAGATATTGGTGCATCCCGAGAAGATGAGGCACTATGGAGTGAGTCTGTCGGAAATATTGGCGGCGGTACGCGGTATGAACAACAGCAGCAGTGGGGGAGTGGTGTATGAGTATGGCAACGAATATATTGTAAGGGGCGACATCTCCACAGACGATATTCATGAGATGGAAAAGGCTGTGGTGAGGAATACAGGCGGCACACCCGTCCGGTTGGCGGATGTTGCGGAAGTGAGGATTGGGGCACAGCAGCCGAGGCTTGGGCTTGCTTCGGAGAAATGCCGTCCGGCTGTGTTGCTTACAGTCACCAAACAACCGAATACCGGTACTATCGAACTGACTGAGCAATTGGAGAGTGTGGTTCGCGATTTGAAAAAGAACATGCCGGCTGACATTCGTGTCTCGACAGATATATTTCGTCAGGCAGACTTCATTGAAGGGTCGGTAAGGAATGTCCGTAGCTCGTTATACGAGGGAGCGTTTTTTGTTGTGCTTGTATTGTTCTTGTTTCTTGCCAATGTGCGTACAACGGTCATCTCGCTTGTGACGCTGCCCCTTTCCTTGATTGTGGCATTGCTGGTGTTGCACTATATGGGATTCAGCGTCAACACCATGAGCCTTGGAGGTATGGCAATAGCTATCGGCTCGCTGGTAGATGATGCCATTGTCGATGTGGAGAATGTTTGGAAACATTTGAGGGCGAACAGACTGTTGCCGGAGAATGAGCGGAAACACCTTGTTGAAGTGGTGTTCAATGCCTCGCGTGAGGTACGTATGCCGATACTCAACTCCACGCTGATTATTGTCGCGAGTTTTGTGCCGTTGTTCTTTTTGAGTGGGATGGAGGGACGTATGTTGGTGCCTCTCGGCATTGCCTTTATTGTCTCTTTGTTTGCCTCTACTCTGGTGGCACTCACTTTGACACCGGTTCTGTGCAGTATGCTTCTTGGCGGCAAAAAGCAAGAGAGTGGAGTGCCCAAAGAAGCTTTTGTCGCTGTATGGCTGAAAAAAGGATATGTCAGGTTGCTTTTGTGGACATTAGACCACAAGAGGACTGTTGTAGGAGGAACAATTGTTTTGTTTGTGGCGGCATTGGCTGTTTTCTTTACGCTTGGATACAGTTTCCTGCCCGCTTTCAACGAAGGCTCTTTTACCATAAATATAAGTTCGCTTCCGGGAATATCGCTTGATGAGTCGGACAAGATTGGCAGGCAGGCGGAAGAATTGCTCTTGTCGGTGCCTGAGATAAGGACTGTGGCGCGCAAGACTGGGCGTGCGGAACTTGATGAACATGCTTTGGGGGTGAATGTGTCGGAGATTGAGGCACCGTTTGTACTTGACGGACGTTCCCACCACGAGGTGTTGGATGAGGTTCGGGAAAAGTTGTCGGCAATAAAAGGTGCCAATATAGAAATTGGTCAGCCGGTCAGCCACCGTATTGACGCGATGTTGAGCGGAACGCAGGCAAGTATTGCCATCAAGCTGTTTGGAGATGATTTGAACAATATGTTTTTGATTGCCAACCGGATAAGGAATGCCATTCATGAGGTGGAAGGCATTGCGGATTTGAATGTGGAACAGCAGGTAGAGCGTCCGGAGATTCGTGTGGTGCCGGACAGGGAAATGTTGGCAAGGAACGGAATCACACTGCCGCAGTTCAGTGAGTGTTTGTCCGTCTGTCTGTCGGGGGAGACCGTGGCGCAGGTGTATGAGGACGGCAGAAGTGTTGATCTTGTGGTGCGTGCCGATGATGGTGGCGGAAACACTATGGAACGGATGCTTGACATGATGGTGGACTGTCCTGACGGGCGGAAGATTCCGCTGTCGGATGTGGCAAGGGTGATTTCAACCTCTGGTCCGAACACCATAAACAGAGAGAATGTGAAACGGAAGGTCGTGATTTCGGCAAATACATCGGGAAGGGATGTCGGCAGTGTGGTAAGCGATATAAAACGTATCGTGGAAAGCGACATACAGCTTCCTGAGGGGTGTCATATCGAGTACGGAGGGCAGTTTGAGAATGCCCGGAGTGCGGGACGTGTTTTGCTGTGTACGTCATTGGCAAGTATCGTGGTCATCTTTTTGTTATTGTATATGCAGTTTGGAAATGCCACGGAAAGCGGAGTAATACTGCTTAATCTTCCGCTTGCGCTGATTGGCGGTGTGTTTGCGCTGGCATGTACGAGCGGGGAGGTGAGCATTCCGGCAATCATCGGGTTCATTTCGTTGTTTGGCATAGCCACACGAAACGGTATGTTGCTGATTACGAGATATAATGGCTTGAGGCACGAAGGCATGGGGACTGTGAGAGATTGTGTCGTTACAGGTTCGTCCGACCGTCTTAATCCTATTCTTATGACGGCATTGACATCGGCTCTCGCCCTCATCCCACTGGCCCTGAACGGTGAGCTGCCGGGAAATGAGATACAGAGTCCTATGGCAAAAGTGATTCTTGG
The DNA here is from genome assembly GCA_023665185.1 of Roseburia sp. Lineage (GTDB taxonomy): Bacteria > Bacteroidota > Bacteroidia > Bacteroidales > Bacteroidaceae > RGIG8745. The sequence continues at coordinate 1,571 of JAMPEL010000115.1, read as the reverse complement.
AGGTCTGCTGACTTCCACATTCCTGAATGTCTTTATTGTTCCTATTGTTTATGAATGGATAAATGAAAAAGAAAGATGAATAGAATTGTCATATCGGTTATTGCCCTTTGTGTACATATCGGCATGGAGGCGCAAAGCATGGATGTTGTATTGGAAAGTGTGGAAAAGAACAACATTGAATTGCAGGCGGTCAGAAAGGGTAATGAAGCTGCCGTTTGGGAGATGAAGGCTGGTAACAATCTTGAGGGTCTCTCGGTTGAGTATAGCCCGTTTTATAGGAAAGGGGTATCCGGCATGGCAAGCTCGGAGCTTGTCGTCACACAGGGATTCGATTTTCCGACTCTTTATGCCGCACGCAAAAAGGCAGGTGATTTGCAACAGACTGTGTTCGATTGGCAGTATCAGACTGTGCGTCGTGACATTCTTCTTGAAGCGAAGAATCTATGTATAGACTTGATTTTTCTTGAGAAAGAGAGGGCTTTGCTGGAGATGAGAGGGAAAAATGCAGATTCGTTGCTCATGCTTTATGAGAAGAAAATGGCGGAGGGAGATGCGACGATTATAGAAATCAATAAAATAAAGATGGAACGGATGGGAGTGTTGGCTGATAGGGCAAAGAACAAGGCGGCACATAATGTGTCCATGCAAGCCCTTGTGGCTCTCAACGGCAATGAGCCTTTGTCTTTCAGTGAGTCCTGTTATCCGGATTTTGTGATGGAGAACGATTGGGAAAGTATGAAAGAGCGGATATTGTCTGCCGACCCTGCGCTTCGTATGCTTCAAGCCGAGACTGAGGTGTCGCTACAGGAAGTGAAGGTGAGCAAGCATACAGGTATTCCAAAACTGGAAGTAGGGTATAGGCGCAATACGGAAATGAGGGAAGCAAGCAACGGATTTCTTGTTGGAGCGTCTATTCCCATCTTTTCAAACCGCCACAAGGTGAAGGCGGCTAAGGCTCAGTTTGTGACAGCGCAGATGAGGCGGGACAATGAGTATTTGCAGGCGGAGAATAAAGTCCGTGCGCAATATGAGGAAATAAAGATGTTGAAATCGGCTGTGGAAGTGTATGACACTCATCTTATGTATGCTACACTGGAGGTGTTGAGAACAGCGGTGGAAGAAGGAGGACTGTCTTTGGCGGACTATTATATAGAGGCGGATGCTATATACAAGGGGTTGCAGGAGCATCTAAGACTTGAAAATCAATACATGAAGGCTGTGGCTGAGTTTTATAAGAATGATTTGTGAGAAAAAGATGTTGTCTGTATGCTTATGTGCTTGTGATACAAGAAAGAGAAACTGATTTCCATTTGGAACTTTCCATTGCGGGAATTGCCTGTTTCGACATAAAGCACTAACTTTGCGTTATGTATCATGAAAACATGATAATATTTGACCTATAAGTCTAAGTATTGATTATCTTTGCAAGTGGTTTATTGGTATCAAGACCATAAACCACTTGTATGTTCAATCTATAAACATAAAACCATACCCCATGCGTAAAATCAGTTTTATCTTAAGTAGATGTTGAAAATTAGTTTATATCAAATTTTCTGTGTATCTTTGTGTAA
>JAMPEL010000114.1 GCA_023665185.1 Roseburia sp. | reverse complement strand
TTTACACAAAGATACACAGAAAATTTGATATAAACTAATTTTCAACATCTACTTACGAGGTAAAAAAAATTGCAAAACAGGCAGCGCGTAGTCGGTACGCGCTGCCTGCTTTTTATATGCCTGCCACCATTTGAATTAACGGGCAAAGCCTTTTCTTAAAGCATTATCTCACTGTCACCTTTTTCTTTCAAGCTCTTGAAGATTATCCATACGCTTCGATTCAAGAAACTCATAGATTCCGCAAAGATGCTCACGCACCTTCTGGTGTCCAAACTCATATACTTTGGTAACAAGTCCGTCCAAGAAATCACGGTCATGACTGACCACAATCAGTGTCCCGTCAAAATCCTGCAAAGCCTGCTTCAACACATCTTTCGTCTTCAAATCAAGATGGTTCGTAGGCTCATCGAGTATCAGCAGATTGACCGGCTCAAGCAATAATTTCAATATGGCAAGACGGGTACGTTCCCCACCGGACAGCACTTTCACTTTCTTGGTACTTTCCTCGCCTCCAAACATAAAAGCTCCGAGCAAGTCACGTATCTTGTTCCGTATTTCACCTTTCGCCACATCGTCTATTGTCTGAAAAACTGTCAGCTCGTCATCCAGCAACGCTGCCTGATTCTGTGCGAAATAGCCAATCTGCACATTATGACCAAGTGTAAGGGTGCCCTCATGCGCCAGCTCTCCCATGATACATTTTACCATAGTAGACTTACCTTCGCCATTGCGTCCCACAAAAGCCACCTTATCACCGCGCTCAATGGTAAAGGTTGCATTTCGGAACACTGTATGTCCGGATTTCCCTGTGTCCGCATCCGTTACCGCCTCATCATAAAACGTTTTCCCTACACCATCGGCCTGCACAGGATAGGAACCGCTACGCGGAGAGGGCGGAAACTTGAGGCGCAAAGCAGATGTATCTTCCTCGTCCACCTCAACCAACTGCAATTTCTCCAGCATCTTCACACGGCTCTGCACCTGAAATGTTTTCGAGTATGTACCTTTGAAACGCTCAATGAAATCCTTTGTCTCAGCAATCATCTTCTGCTGTTCCTCATACTGCTTCTGCTGTTGTTCCCTACGCTCTTTCCTCAATTCAAGATAATGACTGTAAGTGGCCTTATAATCATAGATACGTCCCATTGTCACCTCGATGGTACGCGTAGTGATGGAGTCCACAAACTTACGGTCGTGGCTTATCACTACCACAGCCTTAGCCGAAGTCTTGATAAAATCCTCCAGCCACTGGATACTCTCTATATCAAGATGATTGGTCGGCTCGTCAAGCAAAAGGACATCAGGATTCTTCAACAGCAGTTTCGCCAATTCAATTCGCATTCTCCATCCTCCGGAGAAATCGCTTGTCTGACGGGAAAAATCGCTGCGCTCAAATCCAAGCCCGAGAAGAGTCTTTTCCACATCTTCCTCGAAGTGGGTCATGTCAATGGCATAGAACTTCTCGCTCAAAGCTGTCACTTTCTCTATCAGCTCCATATACGAGTCGCTCTCATAGTCCGTGCGCCGTGCAAGCTCCTCATTCATTTGCTCAATCTCCTTCTCCGCCTCCTTCAGATAAGCAAAAGCCTGTGAGGCTTCCTCAAAGACAGTGCGTCCGTCCTCGGTCATCAGATGCTGAGGCAAATAGGTTATGACACAATCCTTCGGTGCGGAGACTGTTCCGCGAGTGGGCTGCCTTACTCCCGCAAGTATCTTCAGAAGAGTACTTTTTCCCGCACCGTTCTTGCCCATAAGAGCTATACGGTCTTTCTCATTAATCTGAAAAGATATATCCTTAAAAAGCGTAGTACCGCCAAACTCGACAGTAAGTCCGTCTACTGAAATCATATAAATAAAGGTTTTAGAATTTTCCGAGTTACAAAGATAAGCAGATTTTCCGACACGGCAATATCAACGTGCCATCTGTATCGTCATTGTATGAAGAAGGCGGAAGCGACACCCACTCTCCCTAAACGAATGAAGCACCTCTCTTACAAGACTGCCTATATGGTCTCCCAAAAGCAGAGCACAAAAAAAGAGGTATTCTCACGAACGCCTCTTCTTGTTCTCAATAAGTATTAATTTTTTTAAGGTAAAAAGATTGTTTTTAGGATGCTGCAAAGGTAGTCATTCGTCACTTAACAGCACACTAAATAAGTATGTTTCAAAACATGTGTTTCCGAGCACATTACATAAAAAGCAGAAAAACCGCCGTTTTTACGCTTCTCTTTTACGAACAGGCAGCATTTAATAGCTCAGATTCTCTTCCGTGGCACACATCAATACTTCATCAAGATACTTTCTTGCTTCCCAACGTGCCATAGGAAGATTCATCAACAGATAGTTTCCGCAATCGCGCGCTGACGCTCCTGGTACATCGCCTTCAAAGCCTGCGATGAAACGGAATGCCTCCTGCATGAGAGGAAGCACATCGGCAGAGGCGAAATCGCCTTTCACAATCAGATAGTTTCCGGTGAGGCACCCCATCGGTCCCCAATAAACTATTTTGTCGGCCCAAACAGGATGATTGCGCAAAAAGGTGGCTGCAAGATGCTCAATCGTATGCAAGGCACTCGGACTCAATGCCGGTTCTCTGTTCGGTTCTTTCATGCGCACATCAAATGTGGTAATCACCGCATCACCCACCGCGTCCTTGCGCGATACATATATTCCACGTTTCAGAGTCAGATGATTGACTGTGAAACTCGGTATCTTTTTCATTTCCATAGATTCTGCTTTGTTTATAAATTTCACATTGAGGCAGGTATGGCGGCAAGAAACTTCTTCGTGACCTCAAAAGAACGGTCTGCCATCTCGCCCCAGAAGTTCTCATACTGCTGCTGGTGTCCGTCGGCTCCCGGTGTATCGCTGATGATACGGAAACTGACAAACGGCACTCCATATATATGGCATGTATGGGCTATAGCCGCCGATTCCATATCAACGGCAAGTCCTTCAGGAAAAACAGACTTAATATGGTCGAGTTCCTCGCGACTCGTGATAAACTGGTCGCCGGTGCATATCAATCCGGCATGGATACGCTGTGTGGAGTCTGCCACTTTCAGGGCACAACCGACCAACACCTTACCGGCATCGAAAAATACGGGCATCCCCTGTATCTGCCCTTTCTCACACCCCATGCCGCACCATACGTCATGATAAACCACACGATTGCTGACCACTACATCCATCACTCCAAGACAGGCATCAATGCCTCCTGCAACACCTGTGCTGACAATGCAGTCGGGAGCAAATGTGCGTATAAGCTCTGCCGTGCCCACTGCCGCATTTACCTTGCCTATTCCACACTGCCGGAGTATGATTTCATTGCCATTCAGCACTCCTTTCTTATAAATGAAATGTCCGAAAGCACAGTCTGTCAGCCCTTCGAGCAAAGAGGCAATGCGGTCGTGCTCCGATGACATTGCCACAAGAATACCTATTTTCATTATGTCATGTTTTTGTTGAGGGAACAAATTTAATGATAAAACGAGTAATTACAGAAGAGTTGCAGAAAAAAAACAAGTCTATCCGACATTTCGAGTGAGAACGGCAATCACACAGTGGGTACACTGTGGACAGACCCAGCTTGAACAAATTGCCGTGCCTCTACATCCATTGTGCCTCTTGCCCACACATTATAATATATAAGGAAGTCACGCAGATTTGAGTCATTCTGCCGTACCTATTGCCAAACGGCAGTATGCGGGCAAGGTATGTTTTGACATTATGTCACTTGGACGGGAAGGCGAATTTTAACATTTTGGACGGCTGCTGACTTAGGCTCAGTGCTTGATTTTCGGGGATCTTATTGATAAGTCGTTGATAATCAGTTAAATGTATTTTTAGCGAAAAGTATGCGGTTTTAGACGTAAAACGCATAGTTAGAGTCAAAATAGGATACGTTGATAATCAGCGAGTTATGAAAATATTGTCTTAAAATTGTCTTTTTTCGGGTTCAGAATCCATTTTTGTTTTTCGGGGCATGGAAAAGGCGGCTACCATCTTTTTGAGGAAGTGATTTGGGAAAATGCCCGATTTTAGGTCAAAAAACAGGCTTTGAAAATTTTGTTCACCTTGAAAATAAATTTCGTGCGCCTTGCGAAAAAAATCAGTGTGCCTTGGAAATAAATTTTCAGCACCTTGTAATTTTGGGTTTTAGTGGGCTTTTGGGTGGGAAAAGTGTGTTTCGGAAAAGATATATATATCTTTTAGTCGGTCGGATTGTCCTATTTGTCCTCTTGAAATTCAGGGTTCAAAAACCTCCGTAGAATCGCGTTTTTGCAACCTCGGCGGAGTCCGGTTCATTTTGAGGCGATTCTACGGAGATGGGATTTAACATATCAAACTGTCAGAATTTTTGAGGTAATACATATATTTTTGACAAACTCCTCCGTCACTTCGTGACACCTCCCCCAACTTAGGGGAGGAGCCAGATTACCATGCTCATAGAGAAACTAATGTGTTGATTGACAAAGTATATAGTTTCTCCCCTAAGCTAGGAGAGGTGTCGCCTTGCGACGGAGGAGTCTGTCAGAGCGCATCAAAAACACACTTACAAAAAGTCAGAATGCCTATCGAATAAACAAAAACAGAAATGGCTCAGAACCTCACACTCACGTCCACCCCAAGCTGCAACGGACGGGCAGTCTGAGCAAATCCTTTTGACATGCTCTCAAAATAAAAAGGCACATACTTGGTCCGGGTAAGATTCTTGCCCCATATATTCACTTCAAACAATCCGAAATCAGCTGCAATATGTGCGCCAAGCAACATGTAGAATGGTTGGGACACATCGTTCTTCTCTGTCCAATACACACGTCCCGTCCCTGTCACATTCGCACCCACACTCAGACTTCTTACGGCATTGCCATTAAAAGGAATGAGCCAGTCTGCCACCATTGAACAAGTATGAAGGGGTGCAAAAGGCACATAATTTCCGTCATAAACAAACGACTCACCTTTATATGTTCCACCATCATAATCGCGGAATTTGGCATGAGTGTAGCCATACGAGGCTTGAAGGCGCAGGCTGCTTTTTCCTATATTTATCAACGAAGCAAGACTGACATCCATGCCGTAGCTGAGGCTGCGTCCGGCATTTACCATCTGTCTGCCGAGTCCGCTCTCCGCATAGCGTGCCACTTGCTGGTTATGTGTCTCGACAAGGAATAAAGCCGCATCGGCTGAGAGTATGCCACCAAACATAGTCCAATGCGCACCAAGCTCATAGTTCCAGCTTACCTCCGGCTTGAACACCGTAGTGGAATCAGCCGAAGGATTGTCCGCTATATTCACAAAATTGTTCATCATCGGCATCTTCTCCGAAAGTGTGCGCATCATGTCATTCTGCAAGGCGGTCTGTATCAAGTCACTGAACATCTGTATATTATATCCTCCTGAGCGGAAACCTTTGGACACAGAGGCATACACAAGGTTGTGGTCGTCAAAACGATATGTGAGCGACACTTTTGGCAGGAACTGTAGATAGTCTTTCCGTATGCTGCCAAGATAACGCGACTCGGTATCCAACTGATAGTTATACATCGGCTGCCCGCCACGTGTCATCAAAAACGTGAATGCGGTATTTGCTCCTGAGTCATATTTCATTTTCGTATGCTCATAATCGAGACGGACTCCGGCAGTGAGATCAAGCCCTTCCACACAGAGATTCTTGAAGGTGAGCTGTCCGAACACGGCAGAATTGAACACGGGAGTTTCAAATGTCCCATCCACCGTCATGTCCTTGTTATCGACATCCAACGACAATGCCATGCCCATCGGTTGCATAGCCGCATTAGCAGCCGCAAATCCACGGTCGATATTGTCTTGTATGAGCGACTGTATACCGTCCATTCCAAAACGTACCGGGGCGGAAGTATGGAGTGACTGGTGCGACACATATAACCCGGATGTCCAATCAATCCTCTTTGCATTTCTGCTCTTGAAAGTAAGCTCTTCTGCCACACTATGGCTTCGCTGACGCTGTTCCAAAGTAAAGATAGAGAGAGGCGAGAAATCCTGATCCATGAACATACGGTCGGAAAGAAACTGATAGCTTGTCACAGAAGTCAGGATAAAGTGGGTCTGAGCCGACTCCACTTTAAGGGAAGTATTTAACAGGTTACGATAATATCCGCCCAACTCGCCTTCCATAATCTTACCGATGTAGGGCGTGTAATTCTCATCATCACCGTAGCCAGTATAATAATAATCGTATCCGTCCTCATCGCTATACTCGAAACTTGTACAAAAATCTATCTTTAATCCTGAATTTTCTAATGGGGAATACAGCCACCGGAACATTCCTCCCCCAGTCTCACTGCCATTGGAACGTCTGTTCAGAAATGTATTGCGGTTATATCCGTCGCTTGCCGTATAAAAGCCGCCAAGACTAAAACTCGCATCCTCATTCACCGCATTGGAGGTAAGAAACTGCGCATAACGGCTTCCGTCTTTTGTCGCTCCGCCTATTTTCAAATCTGTGCCTGCGCTGCGGGGGTCTTTCGTATAAATCTTTATCAGTCCGCCCATCGCATTGCGCCCGTACAAAGTGGATTGCGGACCACGCAACACTTCTATTTTGTCTATGCCAAGAAAAGAAAAATCAAAAGCAGACTTATCGACACATGCCACATCATTCACATACAATCCGACAGCCGGAGTATTGATGCGTGAGCCTACTCCTCTTACATAAATTGCGCCAGTGAGCCGCGAGCCATAATCCGGCATAAACAAATTGGGCACAAAGAGCGAGGCGTCTTTCAACGATTGCACTCCAAGACTTTCTATCTGCCCGGATTTCATCGCTGTATAGCTCACCGGCTGCATATCCAGACCGAGAGTGTTTTTCGGATCACCGCTTACCACAATCTCATCAATCAGAATGTTTCTTGTGGAGTCTGTTTCAGCAGGGAATGTCGCGTCTACCGACGTTCTCACATCCGAATCCTCAACCGACACTGTGCCGGCACTTAAGACCGGCACACAGTGTAAAAAGAAAAAGAAGCACAGGCTTATCAGACTCTCTTTATCCCATATATTACTCACTCTTACCATGTAATCAAAAAATTGCACTAAGTAGATGTTGAAAATTAGTTTATATCAAATTTTCTGTGTATCTTTGTGTA
>JAMPEL010000113.1 GCA_023665185.1 Roseburia sp. | reverse complement strand
CGCCTCAAAATGAACCGGACTCCGCCGAGGTTGCAAAAACGCGATTCTACGGAGGGTTTTGAGCCTCGAAAATCGAGTGGGTAAATAGAATAATTCGACCGACTAAAAGATTCATAAAATCAAGCAAAAATGCGCCAATTCCACCCAAAAGCCCAACAAAAGCCAAAATTACAAGGTGCTGAAAATTTTTTTACAAGGTACACCAATTTTTTGCGCAAGGTGAACGAAATTTATTTTCAAGGCGCACAAAATTTTCAAAGCCCGTTTTTCGGGTCAAAATCGGACTTTTTTCAGAATCATCCTCTCAAAAAGACCACAATCAGCTTTTCCATGCCCCGAAAAACAAAAATGGATTTTGAGTCTGGAAAAAGACAATTTTAAGACCAGATTTTCATAACTCGCTGATTATCAAGACTTCCTATTTTGACTCAAGCCATGCGTTTTACGTCTAAAATTGCATAGTTTTTGCTGAAAATATATTTTATTGATTATCAGTGGTTTATCGGTGAATTTCCAAAAAACAAGCATTGGGTAAGAGCAAGAAACTGCGGGAAATGTTAAAAAAAGAGCCTTCCGCCAAAGTGACATAATGTCAAAATACATTTGTCCGCATACTGTTGTCCTGCAATATGCGCGGCAGAATGGTTTGGGGTTCAGAAATTCCGTTTATAAAGCACATACAAGCGATGCAATGGATGTATGGAGACACAGCAAAATTCTTGATAAGGGCTATACACACTGTGTGTCCTGTCACTCGAAATGTCGGATGAACCGCATTTCTTTGTTTGGGTGGTGCATCGGTAGATGCAAATTCCCAAATATATCCATGTTGCTGGACTGAAAATAAAAAATAGCCATATCATCATCTGCAAAAGATGTGTGATATGGCTATTAGTATGGTGTGATGTACAGTCTGCCTTACTGTAGCTTGACGGAGGTCTTTTTTCCTGTGACAAATGTCAGAATGGCTGTGCCGTTCTCCTCAATGGCAACCTCCTGATATTTTGGCTCAACCATTATTTTCCCGTCCACAGCAATAATTCCCCATTGGCTGTAGTTGCGTTCTACGGCACAGAACCGTCCGACCGGTGGCCGCACATTGCGGTAGATGGGAGGAACCGTGACTCTCTCGCCTATTTTCAGTCCCCATTTCATGCCCGCTTTGAATGGTACGGCGCATCTGAACTCATTCAATATTTGTTGCCTTCGGGTAGCCTGTTCCGCCAGTTTTGCCTTGCGGAGTTGCTTTGCCTGCTCCATGAGGCGGCTGATTTCCTTGAGGCAGTCTGCATTTCCCTTTTCTGATGAGTCGCATCCGATGTACTTTTTTCTTTCTCCTTGCCTTGCGTGGAAATACTGCCGTTGGTTGTTCATGACAATGATGCTTCCATCGGACAGCCATTGGCATATCCAGTAATAGTCGTCGTGGTCATTGCTCAACAGACAGGCATAGTTGCTGTAGCCGTGTTGGGCCGCATTGTTGGCATAAGCAGATTGAGGCATCTTGTTGTCGAAAATCGCCAGATAGAAATTTTCCTTGTGTATGTAGTCGTTGTTCATGCTGAGGCGGTACGTATATACGTTCTTTGTACGGCTGTGGCATGTTTGTCCTGTTTTCAGCAGTTCGATGTTTCCGAACCGCTTGATTTCCGGCTTTTTGTCATAGGTGTGCAGGCTGTGCAAGTCGAGGTATGACACCTTGTCATCGGGCGATGTGACGGCAAGCAGATGGTTTGAGGCGAATCTCATGTTCTTGCACTTCTTTCTTTTCCACAGTTCTGTGCCGTCAGCATTGGTGAGTCCGCACGTGTGGTCGCAGAACTCAACTGCCGCCATATTGTAGCGTGTGTCGAAAATTCTCGGGAAACAAGCCTCTGTGGTTTGTCTGCGTCCTGCTCTCAATCCCCACAGACCATTTTCCTTTTCTTGCCAAACCTTCAGTTCTGTATCTCTTTGCGGCCGTTTTTCCGGCATCCTCTCTTGCTTTTCAAGCAGTTCCGGCAAGCGGTCGTGAGATACGATAATCTCCATGTCCGGAGCCTCCGTTGTGTCCTCATCGGAGTGTGCCGTTGTCTGTTGTGTGGCTCTTTCGCATCGGTAAGGCATCTCGCCTTTTCCGCTCTCCTTTCCGTGGAACAAGGCATCCCAGTCCCATTCCATTGTGGGCAGTCCGAATATGCGGTATAGTCCGACATTGTCTATCAACACGCATGTTTCCTTACCGTCGGCCTTTCGCAGCCCTCGTCCTGCCTGTTGCAGGTATTTGGACAGCGACAAGGTAGGGCGCGCCATTTGTACGAACTCCACATCGGGGCAGTCGAATCCTTCGCTGAACACATCAACGTTCACCAGCACCTGTATGTCGCCCTGCTTGAACTGCTCCACCTTTGCTTTGCGCTCCGCATCTGGAGTCTTGCTGTCGATGGCAACAGTACGTATGCCCCTCTCGTTGTAGTATTCTGCTATTGTGCGGGCATGGTCGATGCTGATGGCATAGACAATTCCCTTCTTGCCGTGGGCATACTGCTCCATGCTCTTGTACAGGCGGCTGATGGCGGTTTTTTTGTTCAACACCTCGTTCATCTCCTTCACCTGAAAGTCTCCGTCACTTCCGCGCTTTTGTAAGGATTCTACCAGCAGCTGTTCCTTACTTCCGGAATTAATGGATATGTAATCGAATAATGAGAGTTGACCTTTGGCAATGAATTGTGCAATGCTCCATGAGGTGACAAGCACGTTGAACAAGTCGGTGAATCCCCGGCGGTTCAGTCGGCAAGGAGTAGCGGTCATGCCCAGTTTGCGTGCCTCCGGATAACGTCTCCACAGCTCTTTATAGCTTTCCGCTAATGTGTGGTGGGCCTCGTCAATTACGATAAGTCCCGGACATTCTCCCGTGTTGTCCCAATGTCGTGCCAGCCACTGTATGGACATGGCTTTGACAGTCTTGTCTTCTTTCCTTATCCCATATCTTTCTACCGTTTCCTCAATTTGGGCGACAAGCTCTTTCCGGTGGGCGATGAGCCACACGCAGCTCTTGCTCTCCGCTTGCAGGAAATCTCTGACCACGGCCGCCAGCACGTGTGTTTTTCCTGTGCCTGTAGGCATCTGGACCATCACACTTTTGTGCCGCTTCCATTCCGTATGGATGCGCGACACGATGTCCGACTGGTAGTCGCGGAGTGTATTCATTTAAGAAAATGTATGGAAATGGTGATTATTCGTGCGAAAAAGTGTGAGGCTACGGTGATTATTCATGCAAAACATGTACTTTTGTGAATAATATTCGTGCAAGAAAGTATGGTCGGATGTATACTTTGGGCAATTTGTTGTGCTGTTTTGCAGCCAATAGGTTCCTTTTCTCCCGTCTGAATAAATCGTATGAAACAGCTTTTTGAGACAATAAGTTTTTGGTGGTATATCCTTTTGGAAAAGTCAGGGCTGCGTTAGTTGGCTGCCTTTTCCTTCTGTATGTTTTTTAGGAACAGAGGGTTTCCGATGACATATCTGCGCCACATTCTTCGTGGCTCTTTTATCAGTCGGTACAGCCATTCCAGTGAGTGCTCCTGCCACCAGTGTGGGGCACGTTGGTATGTTCCGGCAAAGAAGTCGAAGACAGCCCCTACAGTGCCTGCATGGCAGTGTATATTCAGCTCATTCCAATGACTGTATGTCCATTTCTCCTGTTTGGGAGCCGTCATTCCAATCCACAGCAAGTCAGGGTTTGCGTTATTGATTGCCGATATGATTTGTTGATTGTCCTCATCTGTAAATTCCGGCTTGTAGGGAGGGGAGTATGTGACAACCTCGATGTTTGGATAGATACTCTTTGCACGCTCCACAATCAGACCAAGCACTTTGGGCGAGCTGCCCATAAACATGCAGCGTCCTCCTTTCCTGTTCAGTTTGTCCATTTCAAACTCGAACAAGTCCCATCCTGCGATACGTTCTTTAGGCTGCGACTTGCATCCGAGCCACTTGCAGGCTTTGATGATGCTTGCTCCGTCCGGAATAAGATAATCCCCTTTGCTCAGTGCCTCAGCGAACAGCGCATCATCTTGTGCCGTATTGAATGAATGGGCGTTAATTGTGTTTATCAGCACTTTCCCTTCCGGAATGTCAGCTAATGCCTCGCGGCTTTCCACGAGAGTCAGATCTTTAAGTTTAAGCATGTTTCCTTTGTCAGAATTTGTGTGTCGTTATTAAGTGGTTGAGTATATCTTTCATCCTGTGTTCAAAGATGCTCAGCGTGAACATGGCTTCAAATCTTTGTTTGGCGGCTTCGCCGTAGTATTAAGGTATAGGATTGGCTTGTTTTTTTTTGGGGGTAAAATGCAGCCGAGTGCAAATATTTTGCTGTTTTGCGTATTTGTTGCAGTTGGGTGCATTCTTTATTGTTCTGCTTGAGGCAACAGGCAGTTTGTTTCAAACCACGAGTGTCAAATCTTTAAGTATAGATAAATGTAGGCTTGTAAGTGTCACATTTATATTAATGTGTATTTCTCATTTTTTCAAACTCTATTGTAGCTCGTATCTTGTCTTGCATACTTCCGTTGATAGACCAGCCTAAATTTTCTAATTTTTCAGTAGAAAAAATAGCTTTACTTACGACATTGTATCCTGCTTTTTCGGCATCAGATGGTAATGTGATAACAACCTCTTTTTCGCCTATATTGGCTATCATTTCTGCAAGTTGTTTAATTGAAATGTTAGATGTGGCATCTGCAATATTGTAAGCCTGTCCAGTCTCTCCTTTTAATAGTATATGTAATAATGCGGAAACACAATCGACCACATAGCACCATGACCGGTATTGGCTACCTGTGCTTTTCATTACAATATTCTCTTTATTAAGTATATTGCGAATGAATTGAGCATAAACCCGATTGTCTTGTTCTGTGAAATTAGGACCATAAACATGACACGGGCGAGCAATTACTGTTTCAATTCCGTATTCTGCTCCATAAGAAATGCAAAGTGTTTCTGCAGCACGTTTGCTCGATGGGTAACAACTTCGTGCTGAAATAGGATTGACATAACCGCTGTATTCTTCAGTAAAAACACGTCCATCGCCTTCTCCGTAAACTTCCCCTGAGGAAACAAATAGTAGTCGCTTTAACCCATGGCATAAACCATAGTCAAATAAATTGCTTATACCGTTTATGTTTGACTTAATCACCTCTACTGGTTTTGAGGCAAAGAAGTTTGGACTTGCATTACTTGCCGCATGAATGATATAATTAAAATGGATATTTCCTTTTAATGGCTCTATTACGTCATGTGGAAAGAATTGAAAATTCGGATCATTCCAATACTCTTTAAATCTTTTCCTTGCGCGTTCTTCGTTGCGTCCGGATGCATAAACTGTATAGTTCCTGTTTTTCCGTGACATCAATACTTCTATCAAGCATGAGCCTATCAATCCGGTCGCACCTGTGACCATTATATTGCAACCGCTTAATTTCTCCCACGGCAAATCTAATGTTGCAGCTTTTTCTATATCGTACTTATAATTCATCTTGCATAGTCTTTTTTCCATCTATCACAAAAAAGTTCAGATGTGTCGTTTGCTATAATTCTTGCAGGTTGTCCAGCGACAATACAATTTTCAGGAACGTCTTTTGTTACGACGGCATTAGCGGCAATGATAGCTCTATTTCCTATTTTTATATTGCCAAGCAACTTTGCTCCAGCAAATACAACTACATTGTCGCCTAATTGAGGTGTTCCATCGTTCTTTTTGGAAAAAGAGTGACCTAATGTAACACCTTGTAAAATAGTGCAATTGCGACCGATAATTGAGGATTCCGCAATTACGATCCCTGAATAATGTATAAAAATAAGCCCTCCTCCAACCTTTGTCCCTAAAGGTAGTTGTATCCCTGTTTGGAGTTCTTTTCCATTATAGATCCACTTGATAAAAACCAATGCTATTTTTGCAAGAACATTCCTTTTGCTTTTAAGATATGAGCCGATTCTGAACCAAAAGATAAAATTCCATTGGGGTAAGAAAACTGTTTTGATGAAAATAGAAAAATTACCCCCCCCCAATATATTTTTAATCCGTTTATAATCAGCTAAAATTAAATTTTTACATTCGGCATGTGTCATGGCTTATATTATTTCAACCACTCATCTTTAGATGTGTGCATTAATGCCTTTAATATTTCAAGATCCTCAACAGTTGTAATTTTGATGTTTTTTTCGGAACCTGGTACAATATGCATTTCACGCCCTCCAACTTCTGCCACAAGAGTACAAGAAGCCACACTGTCTGTAATTTCTTTCTGTTTTGCCTCTTCATGTACATTTATAATATTGCCTAGCCTGAATGTCTGAGGAGTCTGGGTACGAATTAGTTTATCACGCGGAATACTGACTGAGGTTGAGAATCCGTCTTCGCTTTCAAGGATTGCCTCACGGCATTTTATTCCTGTAATGGCATATCCAAAAGCCTTGCATGTTGCGATATTTGACGATATAATATCTTGTGACAGCAAAGGGCGCACAGAGTCATGTATCAAGACCAAATCCTCATCTTCACATCCGGCTTCTTTCAATCCGTAAATTCCGTTATGGATAGATTCCATGCCGGAATTGCCGCCAGGTAATATCCATTTTAGTTTGTCTATGCAAAATTGATTGGCATAAGCTTGCAGAACTGTATCCCATCCTTTTAAACATACAACTGCAATTGCATCAATATAGGGATGATGTTGGAAGCATTGCATTGTATGTATTATAATGGGGCAACCATCGACATGCATGAACTGTTTAGGAATATCTTGTCCCATGCGGTTGCCGGACCCTCCGGCTATAATAAGTGCTATGTTCATTTCTAATTTTATTATAGGGTAATGTTATCGGGCAATTTGCGTCCTTTTTTCTCGCATTTTATTTTGAATTTTTCCAGATGTTTCATATGGTATTTCTTTAGTAGTGGGAAATATAGAAAATCAGGAAGATGATTCTTAATGAAAAATTCTAATTTTACAAGACATATCTTCAATTTTGATTGATTGAAATCTGCATACTTTACAGGTGTTCTCCAATCCCCATAATGAAAAGTCAGAAAATCATCATATTCTCTGGGTACTTCGATTGGTATTCCTTTGAAATCCCATGTAATAGTATCAGTCATATAATTTTCAAACATAAAATCTGCTCCACCGGAATACCGTAAGTTGTCACCAATTCGGTACATTACATAAAAATCAATATATTCTCCGTTTCTCATTACAGAATATAATCCTCTTCGCTCATACCTCACAAGTTCAAACCCCGCTTCTTGTAAATCCCATAACGCATTTCTAAGTAAATCCTCCTGTTCTTTCAAAATGAACAAGTCTATGTCTTCATCCCATTCTATAAAATCATTTTCTCTGACAATCCCAAGTAATGTCCCGAGGAAAGGACCTGCTGTTATTCCTTTCTTATGAAGTAGAGGCATTAATACCTTTAGGTTGTCAAAAGCTACAGTCCTATCTATCTGTTTTATTCCAAGATAGAGAGTCTTTGGGGTGTAATGAAATACCCCTCGTGATGTTTGCAATTTTGCCATAAGTAGATGTTGAAAATTAGTTTATATCAAATTTTCTGTGTATCTTTGTGTAA
>JAMPEL010000112.1 GCA_023665185.1 Roseburia sp. | reverse complement strand
TCGCGTTTTTGCAACCTCGGCAAGGTTCGGTTCATTTTGAGGCGATTCTACGGAGGCGGGATTTAACATATTAATTTGTCAGATATTTTGATGTTTTGCAGATATTTTTGACAGACTCCTCCGTCACTTCGTGACACCTCCCCTAACTTAGGGGGGGGGGAGGAGCCTGATTACCGTGCTTGCGGAGAATTTAACTATCTGATTGACAAGGTATATAGTTCCTTCCCTAAGTTAAGGAAGGTGTCACGAAGTGACGGAGGAGTCTGTATAAAAATGTTGAGTTGTCTGTCTGAACGCACAAAACCGCATACTTACAAAAAGTCAAAACATCTGTCTAAACACATCTGAAACATCCGTAAAAGCATACTTATAAAATATAAAAACTCAAGAAGTATGTACGAACACGCCAAAGACAAACTTAAAAGAAGCCTACAACTACAGTCCATCAATACCCCACTCTGCTTCCAGCACGTGAAGAGGCGCCGGATGAAGCGTCCACAGACTTGTGCTGAACCGACACGTCACTTGTCTGAGGCACAAGCAGCGAGGAGCCGCCATAAGTAGCCGGAACAGCCTCCTTACGGATGGCATCCGTATAGTCGGACAATGAAGGCTTCACCGGAGCAACCATCCATTCTGGAACATTATAGCTTTTGAACTGCTGATGATAATATTTCGGATGCTTCTGAGGAACGACAAACGGACGGTGCGCATGTCCATCCTTATCGAAATAGGAAATAAACAGACGAGTATAGTTTCCGTCCATACGGCGCGAGCTGAACAGTATCCAGCGTCCGTTGGAAGACCAAGAATGATAGCTCTCCGAAAACTTGCTGTTAGCTTCTGTCAGCGGATAGACATAATCGTTTGCCGATAAAGAATCGGAAGACGCGCTGCTGCTTCTCGTCTCCCAGCGTTTCAAATCCATGACATAAAGGTCGCTCGACTTGTGCCATACATGGAAATTTCCATAGTCAGCCATAGCGAACAACAGATAACGCCCGTCAGGAGATATTCGAGGCAAGACCGCACTTTTTCCCATGCGGGAGGCAGCGAAGACCGTATCTTGATCACCAAATTTCAAGGTCTGCTCATCGAATGGTCTACGATATATATCATATTTCAATTGTTCATAATTCAGTCCCAATTCCGCATCAATGTCAGCTGTTTGCTGCTCATAATGCGCCGAGACATAATAGAGTGTCCGCCCATCGGGACTCCATGCGGGAAATGTCTCAAACTCATCGGCACGGCGGTCAATGTCGTAGACCTTGTCGGAATCGGCATCATAGAGAATCAGGTCGCTTGCCATATCAATGACCTCCACTTTCTGCAAGTCGCGCGTATGAAACACCTGTCCCGTTTCATTCACGGAATATGCGATGAGATTCCGCACGGGATGCCATGCGGGATAGACCCCGGCAGAAAGTGTCTGCTCAGTCTTGAGATTCACCTTCCTCACATTTTTCCCGTCAGTAAGTACGGTTCCGCCCATATTCTGACGTACATGAAACTGTGCCCTCCCACTACGATTATAGTTCTGCACGGCATGACAATTTATGCACTGTCCGTTATCACCGTCACTCAACCGCATGTTGTTATAAATCCGCACCTCCTCAAAGTTAGTCAGGTTGCGCTGATTCAGTGTCATTTCCTCATAATCCACATAAGAAGGCTCAATAAGCCGGTAAGTGATGTATGGGTCAATGTCTTCTTGCGCTACTGGATTCTTCCGTGTGGCACAAACGTACCATTTTCCGGCAGTCCTCATATATACATCAGTAAACAAGGTATCGCCTTTAGCTGCCGCAAGCAGACTATGCCATTCGTCTTCCGGTATTTCCACTTGCTTTCCCTCGACCACACTCTCAACCTGCCCCGAGGCGGTGTATATACGGGTGATGTAACTGTCCGCCACATCCTCGATAAGGAAATTGAGCGGGGCTATATTAGGCGGAATCACGGCATCGTCATATTCAGGAAAAATGACCGCCTTGCGTCCGTTACGCACCGCATCATCCGGTACAGAAACGGAACATGACGCAAGCAAACCGAGAGAGAGAGAAAGCAAAGAGTATTGAATAGATCTCATAAAGTTTTGTAAGTGTATTTTAATGGGTATGAAGATTAAGACGCAGGACTGTACACCACGGATTGTCCAAGAGGAACAACAGTGTACATGCCGCTGCCGTCAGTTTGTTTTCAGTTCTGTCATAAAGAAATAATAATACCAATAAGTGTCTCCGTATGAGGCGCGGAGTACCGAGCGGTTGTATTCATCGCCAAACTGCGAGTTGTTCGCAGAAGCCTCCACAAGACGCTCAAACCGCTTGCGCACCTCCTCGTCTATCGGCAACCGACTGATATCTACTCCCGGCTTCAATTTGTCGAACAACAGCACAGCCTCTTGATAATGACGCGGGATGCGTCCGTCTGGAAACGTAGGCAGCAACGCGAAGAAACGCTGCCAGAAGCCGTCTATATTTTTCAGTATAAGACAAGAAAGTAATGAAAGGTTCACCATCTCTTGTGTTCCGCCTTCCATCATGGCATAACTATTGAGAAGATATACTTCAATCAATCCTCCATCGCCGTCAAGTATATTCTCATAGTTCAACAGTTTGACCACCTCGCCAAATTCTTTCTTCACTGAATCAGTAGGCGAATCATAATATCGGGCTACAAAATCGCGGCAGAAAGGATTCGTGCGGAGCGTATTCGCATATTTCTGAGCAAGTTGCCACTCGCCATTGATTACTGCATAGCGGAGCATATACTTCAGATAGTCGGGGCGCATACCGTATTCCACCATATCCTCCATACACCAGCGGTATGAATAGTTCAGCTTTCCGTAATAATAATAAAGTGTACGTCCGCCGATAAGCCGCAGATAGCGGCTTGTGCGTAACGCATTATAAGGAGTATCCCCCTCCGGATAGCTGAACATTTCATCAGCCGCCCGTCTCAGCTCACTAAGAGCCAAACGGGTGAACAGCACCTGCAACCGTGTGGGAGGAATATAATTGTCGGACGAAGAGTCCGCACTGCGGGCTATATTCAGCACCTCTGTCCAGTCGCTCTTGTCAGCAGCATGTTTCATTTTCAGGATTTGCCGATAATTGGTATCGCGGAATGTATTGTAATAAGTAAGATAGCCTGCCCCTACAAAGAAGACGAATAGAAATGCGGAAAGAAGACGTGATTTTTTGGCCTCGGTACGCTTTTCAGGATGGGCACACAAAGACAAGATCAAAAGAAACAATATCCAGCATAAGGAAAAGACAAGCGGCATCCATAGAGAGCGTTCAGCAGCAGTCCAACGATAGTCTGGCAACCCTACCTGATAAGCGGCTTCGAGACGCAACGGAAGGATGCCCGACTGATAGAATATGTATGGAACAAGAAATGATACAAGAAGAAGTAATGTACATATAACGGAGAAAGAAACATGATGTGCGGCAGATGCCTGAGACTTTTCCCATAAGAAAGGAACAGCCAGCAGCAAAGCATACAGCGCGTAACAGCCCAGCGCATAATATCCCAAAGTAGATACCGCAGCAATCCACACGACTTTGAATATCAATCCCGGCAGACCTTCCTTTTGGCATATAAGGCGGAACAGCCATACAAGCATCAAAGCCATAAAGACTCCGAGAGGTAAGGTGAAAGCGACAGCAGGAGACTTCAACGTATAAATCATATACCCAAGCTGCGTATAATTCAATAACATAGCAAATGAGGGCAACCAGCATAAAGGTTCAAGACGGCTGTCAATTGAGGAAAGTTGCTTCAATATATAGGGAATCGACATTAGAACAACCGTCAGGCATAATGCGCCAATCCACGGTATGGCAAAGCAACTTTGCAGAAAAGAAGAAACAAAAGCGAGCATTCCTCCACAACAGCCTGTCATGTCATGCACAAACACGTCTGTGGTATAGAAAGGGGTCATGCCGGCTGTTTCATACAAATAATCGGAAAGTTCAAACAACAGCAGGCTAATTGCAAAAGCAGCAAAAAGTGCGGGATAAACAATACGTTTCATTAAAATCAGTCTTTAAGAAGTAAGAGACAAACGGGTTAACTGAGAAAGTCAAGAATCAGAAGCAGGAAAAAACAGACTGCCAAGTCCGGCTAACTGTCTTTATCCTCACTCCTGATTCCTGACTTTAGGATTAAGATATTCTTATTTTAATTACCTTGCCATCAATACGCAAAAGATATACTCCAGCATTCAAATTGAAAGAAGCATGAGAACCACGCGAACCAGCCAAGCGAACACCACTGACAGTGTAGACATCCACAACCGTAGTGGCAGACATTCCGCTTATTGTCACAAGTCCGTCATTAATTTCTAATTTTGAATACAAGTCGTGCGAACTGCCGATTCCTTTGATGCCCATCACTTCATTCTGCTCAGCCATCAGTTCACGGTTCTTTTCTCTATAAGATTTTCCATACATGTCCGCTTCTACATATTCCGGATGAGCCTTAGAATCAAAATACACTCCAAAACTCTGATGTATGTTCTTGTCCTTATCGTTCAAATAGACAGTAGTCCCTGCCAATGTCTCATTACCGGAAACGGAAAGACATGCTCCATCGCTGTAGTTCTGAATATGATAGTATCCATCTTCTTCCAAAACAAGTACCCACTTCTGGGAATCTTTATCAGCCTCTGTCTGGAAACGAAGAGAGCCGAACAGCGACTCAATATATTTTCCTGTCGCTTTCTCCTCAATCTTATATACGTAAGGAATATCGGTTTTGTGGAATATAAAGAATATATTGCTTTCCCCATCGTTTTCAAGAGTAAGCGATGTTTTAGGACGGGAAACTATACGGTCGGAATTACGCTCAAGCAAGCAATACTCTCCACCGTCCTCAACCTCTGCCGCACGTTTGTAACGGTACATCTCATCAAATACACTCATATTCCAACTGTCGTACCAGCGGACTGCCGGATAGCCGGAACGTACACTGACTGGCAGCCATATATATTTTGAACTCTGTACATTGCTTGAGTTCCAGCGGTCGCCCATATACACAAAGCATTTGTCCTTACCTTGTACAGGAAATACATATGCGCTTTGAGATTGGTATGTATTGTCTTTTCCACTGTCTGTACAGAAGTTGATGCCGGTACTTCCGTCTTGGTCCTTAAAGTCATTGCCGCTCACCCATTCACCCAACATATCGTAGGTGTAAGTATAGCGTCCGCGATTCGGAGTCCATCCTGTACAACCGGAGAAGAGTCCGTAATATATATCGCCCACTTTAAAGATAGAGGCTGCCTCATATTTCTTTCCGAGGAGCTGAAGTGTTTCTGACGAGGTAGGAGTAAGATAATCATCAGAAAGCAACGCTATATTGGTATTGCTGTTCATATTAGTAGAGCATATATGATATGCGCTTCCGTCTGTATCAAGGAACAGGGTTTGGTCGCGAGAATCGTGATTGTTCGGACGGAATACATCAACCATAGTGTAAGGTCCCTCTACCTTGTCAGCCTGAGCCACACAAACTTTTGCCTCTCCGTAATCAGAACCGTTCTCCCAATGCACCCACATGACCCACTTTCCGGTAGAGGCATTATATATCACTTTAGGACGTTCAAACAGACGTCCTTTCGCA
Source organism: Roseburia sp. (assembly GCA_023665185.1). Taxonomy (GTDB): domain Bacteria; phylum Bacteroidota; class Bacteroidia; order Bacteroidales; family Bacteroidaceae; genus RGIG8745. Next base: position 2,048 of record JAMPEL010000112.1, on the reverse strand, counting down.
ATATCACGGTTCTCGTCTGTCATTGTGCCCGTAGGAGTAAGTGCCAACCCCACACGAGTCCAGTTATACAAATCAGAAGAACGGTAACAGCTGACACCGTTGCTATTCATACCAGTTCTATCCTCACCAAACCAATAATAAAATCCATCTGTATACTGCACACATCCTCCGTGCGCATTAATGGCGGAGCCTTTGGTATCGTTCCAATTACCGCCGGGTACAATATTGCCACCATCGGCATTTGCACCAAGAGCAAAGGCAAAAGCCACAAGAGATGTTGAGATTATTCTATTCATCTTTCTATTATATTATATCTATATATCCGTTTCAAAAAAACTTGTATTCCATTAATGCAGGAAGACAAAAAGGGCAGTCTTCCCTATGCAAAGATAGATAAAAACTGCCCTCCAACAATTATCAATACACTACTTTAATACTTTGCTTGCTATTTTCCCCAATAACAAGTACCACGTATGTACCACGTCCCGGAAGAGCCATGCCTGTATTATCCGTATAGTCATTAAGAATGCCTACAGGAGTACCGCTGACAGTATATACTGCCACACGAGAATGTGCTTCGACATTCGACAGCATCAACATACCGTCTGCAACTTTTGCACGGATACCGCCATTGCTTTCAGCGTCAACAGCATCAACAGCTGTGCTTATATCCTCTGCTGTAAGGCTTGGGAATGCAGGAGCGTATGCGCCTGTACAGTCAAAATTGAAGTACTCAATGTCAGAAGACTCATTCTGGAAACCAACCTGCGACTTGATTACACGACTGTATCCGGTGAGTTTGACATCATCAACTTTCAAGCCTGTGATGCTTGCGCCCCACTTGTCACGTTCCAAGTAACATACCACGCGGATCTGCTTCGTAGTGGCTTTTGTCTCGAAATCACAAGCGTATGTCTGATAGCTGTCGCTTGTCACAGGAATTGTCACATTATTGTCTGCGTTTTGCATGTCTTGTATACGCAGACTACCAAGAACTGTACCGTCTTTCTTTATACCACCTTTTGCAAGGGCTGAGAAAGAATACACTTCATTAGGAGCCACATCTACAACCTGAGAAATTTCAGCAGCAGACCAGCCGTCAGACCACATATAGCGGTTTACTTGAAGCACATGATTGTTTTGGTCTACCTCATTGCTGCGCTCTTCTGTCACAATCTGCTGAGTTGAATTGTACTGGTCGTAAGGTGCTACGTTCCAACCTTCGATACGGTCAGTAATATTGCGTTTGCTGTTGAAGTTCCATTCACCTTCAAAATCAGGGTTCTTCAAAAGATTCTTTGAAGCACGTCCGTTTTCTACAGCCCATTCCGGCTGAAGAGCGAAGTCGGCTGTACGAAGCGTATCAATTGCAAGCCCGTCACGATAAACGAACACACGGTTATCAGCTGCCACAGCATAGCGATAAGTATGGTAGAGACCGTCTGTATTATAGAATGTACCACCGTTTGCAGGATTGCTTATTCCATCCTTACGGTTCGTACTATTATAGAATCCGAGGCTTGAAGAAGTGACATATCCCTTGAAACCTACACCCTCTTCTGTTACAGCGAATGGCATAAATTCCTTTGACAAGTCATCAACCTTAGCTCTGAACTCTACCGTATAACCATTTTCACCAGGATTGAAACCATCAAACGACATTTCTTCGTCTGCACCACCTGCATATACAGGATTCTGCGAAAGGTCTTTCTGTTCAAGTTCGGTGCCCAAAGTGCCGACATTCACGTAAGCACGCATGTCACCGCTACGGAGTATCACCTTACCGCTATTGTGAGCAAGAGTGGTGAGGTTTGTCACACGAACTTTCGCATTCTTCGCACCCGCTGTGAGTTTTACAGGATAAACAGCCAAACCTGATGTAGCTGAAATCTGAATGTCACCGGCAAGCTGTGAAGCATCTACGGTGAATGTTCCGCTATTGCCTGTTCCAGCAATTGTCAAAGAATCTACCGAAGTAGAAAGAGATGCCATTGCAGGAGCATACGCGCCTGTGTTGTCAAACGAGAAGTAAGCGATATCCGCGCCCT
>JAMPEL010000111.1 GCA_023665185.1 Roseburia sp. | reverse complement strand
TGTGTTTTGGGTTGATTTTCTATATCTTTTAGTCGTGCGGATTGTTCTATTTGTCTTCTCGGTTTTCGAGGCTCAAAACCCTCCGTAGAATCGCGTTTTTGAGAGCGAGGCAAGTCGCGGTTCATTTTGAGGCGATTCTACGGAGTCGGGTTTTAACATATCAAATTGTCAGATATACTCTAATTTTATTGACTTTTAAGACAGACTCCTCCGTCACTTCGTGACACCTCCCCTAACTTAGGGGAGGAGCCTGGTTATCGAGTTAGTTGAGAGACTAACGTGTTGATTGACAAGGTATATAGCTCCTCCTCTAAGTTAGAGGAGGTGTCGCTTTGCGACGGAGGAGTCTGTTAGAACCCATCAAAAATATCTGTAAAGTCATACTTACAAAAAGTCAGGGCTGTCTGATCCTATCAAAACATCTGTCAAAAACATACATCCACAGAATGCGGGGGACTCTGTATTCAACAAAGTCCCCCGCAAATCAATTAATAATGTCCATTATTCAAATATTGTTGCGTACTGCCATAAGATATATAATATATACCATCATTTTCAAATGGCATAATATTAATCGTGGACAAATAGAAATCTTCTCTGTCGCAGAATAAGTTGTAAGATCCAGATGGAATCTTATAGTAATTATCTTCCAAATAACTGCAATCTCTTGTATATGACTCTTTCGACTTATAAATCACGAGGATGCGGGTCACAATCTTACTTGTACTGTTGTAATAGACTTCAATACCTATTGCTGTCGGTTCAACGGAAATGTTTCTATATGCAATGGCAATGGTTCCGTTGCCTAAGTCCATTTTCTGATCCGGCTTGCTTCCATATACCTTATATATATTGTCAATGCTTCCGTTTACCTCTGAGGCATGTATGCTGACACGTGAGCTGACTTCAACCTTTATCGCTATCTTGTTGTTTTTATTGTCTTCCACAACGATAAATGTGACGCCGTAGCCTGTCGCCTTCACCAAACCTGTGTTGGTTACTGTGGCTACTCTTGTGTTGATAGAGCTGTATTTTACAGCATTGAAGTTCATGTCAGACATGTTCAAGGCTATGTTCTCCCCGACAGTCACATTGTATGAGCTTGCCACCTTATAATAAGTGTCGCGGCTGTTCAGGTTTTTGTCGCGCAGGACATGCTTGTAGTTGTCTATCTCAACCAGCTCGAAATCCAATGTCTCCTGTATGCCTGTGGCTTCCGACAAAGCATTGATGCGTATTGATTTTGTATTGACAAACAAAGCCCAATATCCGGATTGCGTGTCGCTTATTTGTGTTTTCCCGTTCTGGACTGCATATACGACACTTTTGTACGAATAGGATTTGTCAATCTGCACTTCTGTGAAATACTGTCCGTACATCTCGTCATAGAGCAGCCATTCTCCATACAGTTGGCTTGGAGATATTTCATTGCTTGAAGTGTTGTTGTCATCGTCATTGCTACATGCGGCAAGACAAAGGATGAGCGAGAATAAATATAATACCTTTTTCATTTTGTATAGGGATTAGAAGTTTGAGTAATTGACGTATGTTCTGCCGTTTCTGCTATTTACTGATACTTTTACGAATGTGATAGGACTCATATTCCACCAGTCCTCACGCTCGCAATAGCCAAGTCCGTCCACATAAAAAGGATAGTTTTCTTTATACCACGGTTCAACGTCCTCCAGAGCGACATTCTCTGTACAGCGGATTTGAATCATTTCCATGTTTTTGGTCTCTGTTTCATACATCACTGATATTAAGTCAAAATAGTCTCCATTGTATGCTTTGCTGAAAAGTCCGGCGTCCTCGTCTGTCAGCGTATATCCTACTGCCGCAGCTATTTCGTCCGCCTTCATATTCTTGAAGCTGTCAAAGTATTCAAACTCAGACTGGTTCTTTTTGTAAAATATAGAATGGACTTCTTTTTCGAGACTGATAAGATATTCAAAAGAAGCGTTGGAGCCGTAAAAGAAATCCGTGTTTTCATCCGTTCCCAAGAAAGAATACTCCTGTTTGAACGACTCGTCTATTGCGTTCATATCGACATCCTGCCAGTATTCAACCACAACGCTTTCTACTCTTCCGCTCTCAGTAAAATAGAAATCGATTTCTTTTATATCCCAATCACCTACATAGTACACAAAAGTCAAGCCGTTGTCCAGTGCCAGATATTTGTCTCCCATTTGGGCTTTTACTTTTTCCTTTGAAAGATCGAGCATATCGGAATAATCGTCTGTCACCTTATTGCCGTCCTTTACATTTACCCGTATTACGGCTGCGTCTGTGCCCGACCATGCCGTGATGTATGCCATACCGCGCTTGACAGCTGTAATCTTGCCGTCATTAGAAATGGTTGCGATGTGAGGGTCGGCCGAGGTGAATGACGTTGGAGTAAAGCCTATGCTTGAAGCGTAGAACGACAAAGTGTTTCCAACTGTCAGACTGTATGTGCCAATAACGCGATGATAGACTTCTATGTCATTGGTTTTCTCATAAGCCAAGACCATTGTGTAGTCGTTGATGCTTGTAATATTATACGTTTCTGTAACAGGTAAAGAGCCGTCACCATAGTCCATTGTTTCTTTTAGCACGTTGCCGTTGAGGGAATATGTGGACGAGACACAGAATTTCTCATTCAGGCCCTCGTCTAAAGAGGAGATGATTGTCTGAAAATCATACTTGCCGTTTGGCTCATAGTTTATTATCGTCTTGATTTTCTTGTCCGATGAGCTTTTGTCCGCATACCATTCCCCCAGAATGTTAGTCTTGTAGCTCGGACCGCCGCTCTCATTGTCATCGTCGTCACCACACGACGCACACACCAACATTGCCATTACCATCAATGGCAACATCATAAAATTCCAATACTTTCTCATAATCTGATTCTTTTTAATTTTAATATCTGAATACATAGCCTAATTTTATCTCCAATGTATGGGCGCGCTGTTTGTAGCCGCTCATATTGTTGCCGCCTGTTTGTCCGTTGAACACTGGTATTCTTGTACTTTCCCAATAATCCTTATTTGCCATGTTCGACAGCATCAGACTGTAGTTCAGCCCGAGACGGAAGCCTTTCAGTTCATATACGGCACCGAACTTGAGACCATAGTTGAGGCGGTTCAGAGGCGATTCAGAGAATGAATATTCCGAAAGGTTGGTATTGCCGACTCCCGCACCACTTTCTACTATTTTACTTACACTGTTCTCTTTGCCGTACAAATCTATATCTCCGGAGCAAATCTCATTGTAGTTGAATGTTCCTATCGGAGTAGAGTAGTCTGCCTGGTTCCCGTATCTCAGAAAATATTCTCCGTAGGAGTCCTGCGAGCCGGACAGTTTCATTTTGGCCGAGAGTCCGTAACCGATGAACGGACCGGCATTGACATGCAGGCTGGCTACTCTCGTGAGTACAAAACGGTAGGAGGCCATCACCGGTATTTCGATGTTATGAAGCGTGTAGTCTTCCTTATAGCTGAAATCGGTTGTTCCCCTTGCCACCGTAGAAGAGGTGGTTTGCACTATGTGGTCATTCAGCGTGCCGCTTATGGAATTCCTGTATTTGATGCAGGTATAGTCTACACCAAACATCAGGTACAGGTTCTTGTACAATCTTAAGTCGCCAAACACACCGACTGTGAAGCCAGAAGTGGATTTGTAATCTGCGTTCTCCGTAGGGTCGGCAAACGAATAGTTTATCGGGCTGCCTGTAAATCCGCCGCCGGAAGATGTGGATATTGTCGGCATCATGTAGCCTGCCTGTACTCCTATGGATAACTTACGTCCGCCGAAACGACGGTTATAGAAAAGACTGTCGGAGAAAGACGTGAGTGTGCAAGTAAGCGTTGACGTCACACCTTTTTCTATGTTCAGCACAGTGTCGATAGGGTAAAATTTTTCCTTTTCTATACGTACATTGTATTTTCCCGGGGTGAGTCTCTCGCTTTTATATGGCGACTTGCCGACATTCTCATTATTCAGATATACATCGAATCCCTCAGCCGGAAGCGTGAAAAGCTCGAACTGACCGAACTGAGGGCGCAAGGTGGCATCAACGCGCACAAGCTCATTGCCAAGTTCAAACTCGCCTTCTTGTGTGTCGAACTGCTCTGCGGCTACCTTATATGTATGTGTGCCCTTGCTCATCATGGCGGCAAACACACCGTTCTCCGATTTCACTTCCATGTCGTCAATGAATACGGACGCCTCATCGGGATTGTGGCTCAATACGAACAGCTGTGTGTGGGCATTGCTTGCAGCCGCTGTCTCCATAGACGAATAGCTTTTCAGCCGCAACTCATAAACCATACCTTCTTCTATTTTATCCGAATACTGATAGAAAAGAGGGAAATAGCCGTCATGGCTGAACGACATGCTGCGTGCGCCGTATGGAATATAGAGCCATATTTCCCCGTTGTGTTTTTCTTGTTTGACGATGCCGAGTGCATCGGCCTTGAACTCAATGTCTCTCAGTGTGGTAATCACACGAATCAAGGCACAAAGTTTCCCCTCGTCCGTATCCTTTACCGGTCGTGTCACACGGGCGGTCAGATCGTTCTCCAACCGTGTGAATTTGGCGACATCAATTGTTGATTGTGCGTGAATGTCTGATGTACCAAATATCATCAGTGCCACTACAGTAAATGCTAATAGATTTTGTCTCATAAATATGTTTTTGTTGATAATGATTCTGTATGTCTTATATTATGAAATCCTGCATTCCTATGCGTCCGTCTTCTATATTCGGGTCTTTGTCGGGTTGCCATGTCCTGACATGTATAATAGGTGTCTTAGAGTCGGTAAGGTCTATGAGCAGGAACAAATATCCGGTGTCACCGTATGACGATGAGTAATAGTTCTGCTTAATCTGGATGCCGTATATGTTCGGATTTGCGGCAGACCGCCTGATTATATTGTCGGCAAAGTGTATGTTCACATACTCATTGCTTCTGAAACAGACTTTCAGATTCTTCATGTATTGCTCTTTTGTCTGACGCGTGTATTTTACATGTTCCACATTTTTCGGACCGACTTCTTTCCTGCCGGACTCTCTTATTATGGAACCTGTGATTATGAGGGCGTTATCAGAGAATATGCTGCCGATGTAGTCGAGCCGTTTGAGAGCGTATGCGGTCTTGTAGCTTTCGAGAAAGTTGATGATTGTCGATTTTGCATTGTCGTCCCATGCGTTGCGGTTCATTACATCGTCCACAGCCTGTTTGCTGAGTCCGAAAGCCACCTCAAACACTTTTCCCTCCTGTGTCAGATGGAAAACCACATCCTCTGTGAATGTTCTTCTGTTGCCGTTGAATGAGAAGCTCATGGGGAAACTGCGGCATGTCACAGTCTCTCCGTTTTGCAGGATTTTGAGCACCGGAGCGCGCAGCAGTTTGGCATGTCCGTAGTTTATCAGTTTGGTGAACATCTCAAATCCTTCCTCCGTAAAGCAGTCCCTTACACTGTGATAGTTCTTTTGCCGTATGGCAGTTTCTATTTTTTGCATGATGCTGAGGTATGGCGACACATCCCCATCACCGGACACCATGTCCTGCTGCATGTTTTTTCCTATGCCGTTGCCGATAGCGGTCTTGGCATTGCCTGTTGTCGCCGTCTTCATGCTCTTGTTCTTATCCAGCCGCAGCTTGGCTGTTCTGAACGGAACTGGGTCGGTATTGTCTATCACCTCACGCAGCTCACGGTCGTAGTTCGCCTCGTCCTCACAGATATATTCCGCATGAAGGTCGAGTTTTGCCAGATTGAATCCTTTTCCAATGGTTATCTCGCCTATGCCGTCTTTGGCAGAGCATATCTCAGAGCGTTGTTTGCCATCAAAATACGTATAGTTGAAGTTGGCGGCGGGCTTTCCCTTATAGGAGAAGTTCACTACCATCATGCTTTCGGTATCATAGTTCTCTACTGACTCTATTCCTGTTGTCACGTTGCTCAGAATCTCATTCACACTGTTGGAGATGAGAGGCATAAGCAGTTGTTCGTCTGTATAGCCAAGTTTTATTTTCATGTTCGACCCATCGGGCAGGCTTCTCAGCAGGGCAAGTGCCGCATAGTAATTGCTGAGCGCGTCGGCCACCTTGTATTCCTTTTCGTATTTCTCGGCATTCGATGCATATTCGAGCACTTTCATCCTGCGCTGTTCAAACAGTGTCTCAAGGTCTTTCCTCAGAATGTATCTCAATACGGTGGCTTTCGGCTCATCTTCGATAACCAGTTCCAGAGTGTTCTTCAACGTAGTGTGCGAGTATGTCTTTATGATGCTGTTTACTTTTGCAGACGCGGTGCTCTCGCCGTTTTTGTTCTCGTCATTAAGCAGATAATTGAATTCCGACTCCACGCTTGTCGATATTTGTCCGGCCAGAGCAGCCAAAGCGTTGTTGCTTGCCTGTTTGAGAGTCTCTCCATGTCCGAGGGCACAGATGTATTTATCATCGAGTTGTATTTCTTTTGCGCGTTTGGCATTTTCCTTGAATGATTGTGCCGGCAAGCCAACTACATGTAAGAACAATAATAAGAATAATGTGGATTTCTTCATTTCATTCCCTTTTTTGATGCTTGTTTAAGAACTGCCTGGTATGCCCGCACAAGGTGTATGCTGTCACAGTGTGAAAATGCAGTTCGGAGACATTTTTAATTTTACAAAAGTATTTCAAAAAGGAAAGAAAGGATACAAACTTCTGTACAATATGATTTTATACTTGTGTATCAAATCTTTTGAAAAAAATGGCGGAGGTATATATTGATTGAGGATAAAGGACATTGACATCGAATATGCTTATTATCAATGCACTTTACCCCTTATGCTTGTGTGTCTTACAGTCTTCGGATCAGTCGCAATCGTTGTTGATTCCTTCACCAATTTCCTTCACGAAGTTTCTGCGAAGAATCTTTGATATTCTGACCAAGAGTTCAAGGTCTATATTGTTTCTCGACAATATATTGTAGACATTAGCTCTTGTGCATGACAGCTTTTTCGCAAACCACGTAATCGACCGTTCCTGTTTTTCGAGTTCCTCTCTGATATTCTTTCCTATGTTCATATCACCTTTTCTCCATCGTTCCTTTTCCCCTTTGAATGATGTTCTTAACATGTTGAATTTCATTTATATAAATAGAAAAACGTGGGAATCTGACCTGTCGCTCATTTTACACTCCAGGCCTTCGCATTGCCCACTTCGTAAAAACGAGCAACGCAGAAGCCCACGCCGATATGTATTTATTCAAACAACAATCATCCGTATAAGAATGTTATACAGATTCTTTGTTGCTGAATATGAACGTGTACATATCCCGCAGACATTCCTTGTTGCCTTGTTTCCTACGAAGTCTCAAAGTTGCGAAGTTTGGAGTGTAGAACACAAGACGCTAAGTAACGTCTTTCTATATTATATAAAAACCCACCGCTGCCACTTTCGCGTGGCCTCTGCATGGTGGTGCAAAGTTAGCTATTTTTGTTGAATATGGAAATTTGTTTTGATGGATTGGGCTATGATATAAGTAATAGAGAGGCTGGATTTTTTCCAGTCGTTCCAATATGCATTCCGGCACATGCATTTGACATTATGTCACTTGGCGAGAAAACTCAATTTTAACATTCTGCGCGGTTGGGACTTGGAGGTTGAGGCTCGTGTTTTTGAATTTTTACTGATAAGTTATTGATAATCAATGGAATGTGTTTTTTGCGAAAAGGGTGTGGTTTTTGGTGTAAAACTGAATGTTGAAACTAAAATAGGATATGCTGATAATCAGGTAGTTATGAGATTTTTGTCTTAAAATAATCTTTTTTCGGGTTCA
>JAMPEL010000110.1 GCA_023665185.1 Roseburia sp. | reverse complement strand
GGTGAACGAAATTTATTTTCAAGGCGCACAAAATTTTCAAAGCCCGTTTTTCGGGCCAAAATCGGGCTTTTTCCCAAATCATTCCTTCCGAAAGACGGCAACCGACTTTTCCATGTCCCGAAAAACAAAAATGGATTTTGAACCCGAAAAAAGACGATTTTAAGGATATATTTTCGTAACTCTCTGATTATCAATACATCCTATTTTGTGCTCAGCTCTTCGTTTTTGATCAAAAACTGCACTTTTTCGTAAAAAAAGCATTTGCTTGATTATCAGCTGTTTATCTTAAAAGTGCTCCGAGGCAGAGTGCGATTTAGGCATGGGTGAACCCTTGTAATGTTAAAATACAAGACTTTTCGAGTTTGACATAATGACACAAAAATCCCCGGGAAATGTGATGCGCTTTCTCTCGAAAAAGCAAGGATATGAAAGTTTTTTTTGAGTGAGGTTAAGTGTTTGTGCAATTATATCCGTATATGGTAAGTAAAAAGGCATAAATTGTTTAACTCAATAAATTGTGTTTTTATGAAGCATTCTATCTTTTTAATGAGTGCGTTGTGCTGTTCCCTTACAGCCTCCGCACAAAGCTGGAAGCTCACGGATATGACATCCGAGACATTCTCGAATGGTGGCGGTGAACGCTGGATGTTTGAGAAATATAGCTACCAGACAGGTCTGTACAACAAGTTGGCTGTGTACACAGACGAAAGCACTTGTAACTACCTTGACATTTACCAGCCTGAACGAGTAGGTGGCGAGCGTATCACAGAAATCGACAATGTGTCTCCGAGCGGCGAGAACACTTGGGCAAGCAACATTCGCTGGGCATGGTGTGACTACACATTCGAGACACCGCGCACAAACAGTGTGGAGAAGTTCATCTATGTGGCACAGGACCCTCGTGAGGGATTCGGCTATGAGGTGATGGGAAACAACCAGTACACTTCTGTCATTTCATTCGTAGTGCCTGAGGACGGCTACTATTCAGTGGCAGGAACTGTTATCCGCGAGGATGGAGACTCTTGGATTAAGACTCTCGACATTCTTCCTCGCTACCGTTACAAGGCTGGCGAGAACCAGAACTATGTAGATTCAAAGCTCACAATGGGTCTCAGCTTCAGCTACGGACAGCCGGGAGGCATTGTAGAAGGATATGACGCAGCAAAGAATGCGGGTAATCTTGCAAACGGTGCCGCACAGAAGTTCGTGGCTCAGACACCTACCTCATTCGGTATGGCATTCTCAGGAAAAGCCGGTGACATTATCTCTTTCGAGGTGAACACTGCCGCTATGGAGCTTGAGTCTACTTGGGCGCGCGACTATTGGAGCCGTACATTCTGGCGTCAGCTTGACGTGACAAAGGTGACAGAGGATGAGGCTAAGGCATCCGAGCATTTCGTAGACCCTTATTCTTCTGCCGATGTTGATGTTCTCTTGTCACTGATGGACGAATATACAGAGCTTGCGTGGAACTTCGAGCTTGGTGATGATTACGGACAGTATAGTGCTGAGGCGAAGAGAATATACGATGCGGTCTGCGAGGAAATCGGTCTGGCTAATGATGCGGGCTACATCCATAGCATGACTTACCAGCTATATATGGACAAGCTTCAGGCAGCATGGCAGCAGTTGATTGATTCTAAGGTGACAACCGACTTCAACGCTGAGGGCAACTACAGTCTCTTCCGTTTCAATACTATTGACAATGAAGTGGTATATGACACAGAGGTGATGGCAAACAACGGAAACACACCGTGGGGATTCTACGCATATACAGTGGCTACCGGAGAGTATGAGCCGTTTGCAAACCACAATACCGGCAGCACATTCGGCAGCAGCGAGATTGCCGCATGGAACAGAAAGGGCGGCGAGTGGCTTTATATCTCAGACAACGGAAACTTGCACCCGATGACAGATGTTGACCCTGCCATCATGTTCACTGCTCCGAAAGACGGTGTATATAAGGTGGCGCTCTCTTGCTATCGTCCGAATCCGAATGTCAAGGTGGAGAATCCGCTTTACATCCGCAACCGTTTCATGAAGGCAAGCGAGGAGACTTGCGCAAGCAGCGAGTTCATTTTCGCTAAGGAGTTTGGAAGCGTGGCTAATGACGGACAGAGCGGTAAGGCGCCTATCGACATGAATTTCTTCGTGAATATGCGCGAGGGCGACAAGCTGACGTTTGAGCTTGAATGCTATACTTCAGGACGTAACTCAAGTGCGGGCACTCAGATTACCAACCTTACAGTATGCTCATGTGCGAATGCAGACTCTGTATTCACTACTGAGATTGCCGAGGCTTCTGGCATGGATTACTACGATCCGTACCGTGCAGGAGACCCTACACTGCTCAATGAGGCTATAGCTTATGCGGACAGCATTATTGCGGCTCATGACGGAAACGTGGGCAATGACGGCGGACAGTACTCTCAGGAGGCTTATGATGCGCTTGTGGAAGTTCGTACAAGAGCAGTCGAAGTGCTTGAGAACATCAATAGTCCGGAAAACACTCAGGTTGTTGTAGAGAAACTTTCCAGTGAGCTTGTCAAGGCTGCTGACGTATTCGATGCTGCGCGCAACCCTTACGAGAAAGTTATCGCTGGCAACCACGGTATGCGTATTGACGGAACTGAGAAGCATTTCACACAGAAAGACCTTGCCGACCCTCACTATTATGGCGGATTCTTCACGCTTGATGAGGTGATTAAGGCTACTACAGACCCGGCTGAATATAACTGGATCTTTGAGTTTGTGGCAACAGAGACTGGAACAGAGTTGAAGACTTGGAACGGCTATGTCACTCTTGACGGCTATGTGATGGCAGGAGAGAACGACGGAACAAATGTATTCACATTCTATACTATGGAGAAGGACGATGAGGTGTTCTCTGTACGTCGTAGCGACGGCAAATATTGGAGCAACAGTTTCTCTTGGAAGAGTCCTTATGACAAGGTGAATGTGACTGACACACCAAATTATATCTTCGTTATCGATGATACTCCGCTCAACGAGGAGACTGCTGTAGGTATCGGTGGTGTGGAGAACGGTTCTGCTGTGGCTACTGTTGTCAAGACTCAGTACTTCACTCTCGGTGGTGTGCAGATTGTCGCTCCGCAGAACGGTATCAATATCCGTAAGCGCACGCTTGATAATGGCAATGTCATTACAGACAAGTTCATCAAGTATTGATTATCCTGCATCGGATTGTAAATAAGTAAAGCCGGAAGCCAAGAAATGCCGCTCTTAGAGAGGTTTCTTGACTTCCGGCTTTTGTCTTTGTGATTTGCCGGGCAGGGCAAATCCATGTGCTCTATTAGTTGTTTCTGAGTTTGAAGTTGTGGTTGTTTAATCTAATCACTAATCACTTTTACTTAATACATAGTTCAGCCTCATAGTTTTCTTCCCCTCACAACCCTTCCTTTTCCTAATATATAGAGTTGGGGGACGAACGGAAGGTAATAGATGTGCTGTTTGATGACAGCTTGTCTGTAGTCTGTCGCAAATACCCAGCCGTCCGGAAGGTCTTTTCCCCACACATTCTTGTTTTTTCTTTTAGGCTCCACATTGACAAATACCATGCGGAGAATCCCACGCTTGCATAGTCCGGTGATATGTTCGTTGTTCCCGAACTCCTCTATCTGTTCCCGGCAGTGCTCGCATGTCGGGTCATAGAAAAGTACCAATGTGGAGTCTCCGCATAATTCGCTCAGCCTGACTGTTTTCTTCGTGCGCCTTTTTCGTTCCGGTACTTGAGTGGAGGACGTTTTTTTGTCTATTCTTAAATCGAGTTCTGCGGCGATAGTTCCGATGCGGTTCTTTTTCAACATTTTCAGTTGGAAGCCGTATCTTGTACTGTCGCTTCCGCTCATATAGCGGCTTTTCATGAGCTTTTCCAGTATGGGGATATAAATCTCGTCGTTTTGGAAAGCGGAATTAGGATTGTGAAAACAATCTTCCGCCATGTCGCGCATACAATGCCAAAGAGATTCCGCACCCGCCTTTTCAGCTTTTTCCATGACAGATGAATAAGATTCTGCCGTAACAGATGCGGAGACTCCTTCATGCAATAATTCTGTGAATGCCGGCATTTCGTCTATTGCCCATGCCGCCAAGTCTGTCTGTTGGTCATCGGACTCCGCATATTCATCAATGGGCAGCGAGTCCCAAAAGTGTAGAATCAGAGAGTCGGCAGTCTGTTGCGCCTTGGTTTTTGCAGGCAAGAATGTGTTTGCCAAAGATAATGTAACTGCAAGAATAGTATGTTTCATTTGAGTCTCTTTTTTGTCACGATGCAATTTGTATGGCAGTCAGCAGATGATTGCTATACTGTATTTTATTCCTTGTTGTTGGTATTCGGTACATGTTCTTCACCAAAGGACATAAAAAAAGGGGTAACGCCTTACCCCAACCTTTGTTAACCTTAAATCTAATACTATGAAAAACACGATGCAAAGGTAGGCATTTTATAATACCTGTCAAGTGTTTGCCATAGAAAAAATAGTGTGTTGCCGGTTTTCTTGATAAATGTCAATAAAATATTCTTTCCAAACCATGTCTTTTCAAATCAGACAGTCTTTTCCCCTTTTTTTACGCGTGGGCATTTTCGGTGCGTGCCTTATATCTACATGCCGGAAAGGCTTTCTTTCCTCAGATTTGGAAAAAAACAAGATTGGTTAGCACGAAATATGGTATTTGTCGTATTTTTGCACCATATTATTGTATAGTTTGGTTCAGGCGGTTGTTTGCCCGTCCGTGTTCTCATAGGTTGTGAAAGCTGTTTTTCTGTGGAATATGGAGGCATATAATCGGAAAGCAGATATATACAAGGACTTAAAAACAGATGTTCTATGGATATAGAGATTACAGAAGGTACGTCTGCCCGGCTCTATGAGCTTGTGGCTCCGCTGGTTATGAACGCGGCTATACTGAGGCTCAATAATAACTACCCGTTCAAGACCTCACGGCATTACCGTTGGTATATCGCCATAGAGAAAGGCGAGGTGATAGGTTTTATCCCTGTAAAAGAGAAAGAGCGCGAGGCATGCATCGACAATTATTATATATGTGGCGATGAGTCTTTTCTTATTGACGCTCTGCTTGAGAGGGTAGTGGCTGACTGGGCATGTCGGACTACACTTACCGCTGTCGTACACAAGAGGCATGTGGACGATTTTGTGCGCAACGGATTTAAGATACACAGAGAGTGGAAAATTTATGACAGGATGATGTATGAGAAAGGAGGGCATAAGGAATGATTAGGAGGCTTGACGTGTATGAGGCCGTGCAGATGAGGTTGAGAATCATATTCGATTATTTTGATTATGTGTATGTCTCGTTCTCCGGAGGCAAAGACAGCGGAGTGTTGTTGAACCTTTGCATTGACTATATCCGCCGATACGCGCCGGGGCGCAAGCTGGGAGTGTTCCACATGGATTACGAGGTGCAGTACAGGCATACTACGGACTATGTGCGGCGGGCAATGTCAGAGAACCCCGACATTCTGGAAGTTTACCATTGCTGTGTGCCTTTCAAGGTTTCCACTTGTACCTCCATGCACCAATCCTATTGGCGGCCGTGGGGAGAGTCGGAACGGGAACTGTGGGTGAGAGACATGCCGGAGGGAGCCTATACGGCAGCCGACTTCAATTTTTTTTCCGATGAGCTGTGGGACTACGACTTCCAGTTTCTTTTCGCCCCGTGGCTGCGCCGCCAAAAGAAGTGCAACCGCATTTGTTGTCTTGTCGGCATACGGACGCAGGAAAGTTTCAACAGGTGGGCTGCCATACATAATGCGAAGAACTATAGGCGGCTTTCGCATTACAAATGGACACATAAACTTGCCGACCATGTGTATAATGCCTATCCGATTTATGACTGGAAGACATCGGATATATGGACAGCGAACGGAAAGTTCGGATGGACATACAATCCGCTCTACGATCTTTATTCGCGCGCTGGCATTCCGATAGGTCGCCAACGTGTGGCGAGTCCGTTCATTTCCCATGCCATACCTACGTTGAGTGTTTATCGTGCAATCGACCCCGATATGTGGGGACGGATGGTCAGCCGTGTCAATGGAGTTAATTTCTCAGGGATTTATGGGCATACGACAGCGATGGGCTGGAGGGCTGTAAAGTGTCCGCCCGGATTCTCTTGGAAGAAATATATGTATTTCTTGTTGGACACCCTTCCGGAAAAGACGCGTGCCAACTATTTGGAGAAGATAAACGTGAGCATGAGGTTTTGGCGGACGAGAGGCGGGTGTTTGAGTGATGCGACTATAGAAAAGCTGCGGGCAGCGGGAGTTGCGTTTACTGTGGGGACGGAAACTGCCTACCACACCAAGAAGAAGCCGGTGATGATGGAATATATCGATGACATTGATATTCCGGAGTTCAAGGAGATTCCGACCTACAAGCGTGTCTGCATCTGCATTCTGCGAAACGACCATGTGTGCAAGTACATGGGGTTCGCTCTTACCAAGAAAGAGAAAGATTTGCGTGAGGATGTGATGAAAAAATATAGAACATTAGAATATGGAAAACTTTAAAAGTCCGGTATATAATGTGATTGCTGTACCGATAGAGAAAGTGGTGGCAAATAATTACAATCCCAACATGGTGGCTCCTCCTGAGATGAGGCTGCTGGAACTGTCGATATGGGAAGACGGCTACACCATGCCTTGTGTATGCTACTATCTGAAAGATGAGGACAAATATGAGATAGTGGACGGCTTTCACCGTTATATGGTGATGAAGACCTCGAAACGCATTTATGAGAGGGAGCACGGCATGTTGCCCGTATCAGTAATCGACAAGGACATTTCGTGCAGGATGGCATCGACCATCCGCCATAATAGGGCAAGGGGTACGCATACAATAGAGCTGATGAGCCATATTGTGGCAGAACTTACCTCGGCAGGAATGTCGGATGCATGGATTATGCGCAATATCGGTATGGACAAGGATGAGCTGTTGAGGCTGAAGCAGGTGTCAGGACTTGCCGGTCTGTTTGCTGACAAAGAATTTAGTTTGTCGGAGGATTGGGCGGAGGATTGAGCACACTTGTATTGTCTTTTTTTGATTGTGTGGTGTGTTGCCAATTCCTATACACCGCACCGTCATAAGTTATTGCCTTGTTGTCAAAACATTTGCTTCATCCGATATTCCGGGTGATTTATCTTGCTTATTGCAAAGTTGAGTTTGGGTGTAGGCGGTGTTTCGCTGATGGATTCGGCTGGCTGCTTACTTTTTGTAAATATGCTCTTGGCGGATGTCTTTTATGTGTTTAGACAGGCTGCTCCGTCACAAAGTGATACCTCCTCTAACAGATGGTAGAATTTGTATTCCATGTTAATCAATCTATTAGTTACTCTGCGAGCATGGTAATCAGGCACCTTCCCCTAAGTTCGGGGCAATTGCGGGATAGGAACAATTGGGGGAGCTTGCGACGGAGGGAGTGTCACGAAGTGACGGAGGAATCTGTCAGAAACAACGGTATCACATTAATTTTTCTGACAATTTGATATGTTAAAATCCATCTCTGTAGAATCGCCTCAAAATGAACCGAGCCTTACCTCGGTCGCAAAAACGCGATTCTACGGAGGTCTTCGATCTCCGAAAATCAAGCAGGCAAACAGAACAATCCGCCCGACTAAAAGACATATAATTTCAACCCGAAACACACCTTTCTCGCCCAAAAGCCCAGTAAAGTCCAAAATTACAAGGTGCTGAAAATTTATTTCCAAGGCACACTGATTTTTTTCGCAAGGTACACAAAATTTATTTTCAAGGCGCACAAAATTTTCAAAGCCCGTTTTTCGACCCAAAATC
>JAMPEL010000010.1 GCA_023665185.1 Roseburia sp. | reverse complement strand
TTTCCTGCGCTGACTTATTTGTGCTAACTTTGCCGGAGACTTTCTGACAGATGCAAGTCTGTAAAAATAAAACTACAAGTCAGTAAAGAGGAATAGAAAGATGAAGATACATTTCAGCATTGAATACCGAACAAAGTGGGGTGAGGACCTGCGTGTAATATTAAAGGTAAGGCATGGTGATTCCATTCTAAAAGAACGAGTGTGTCCGCTTGAGACATTTGATGGACAGCGTTGGGAAGGTGAGGTCACTTTTCATGGAGAGACTGCGGACAGCGTAGAATATAAATACGCTCTTTATTCTGATGACCGTTTGGTTTGGACTGAATGGGAAATTGCTCCGCATGTTATAGGTTGTATAAAGGATGATATATCTTATCTTGCAGATGATATTTGGCGTCCTATTCCGTCTGAGTTGCCTTTGTTTAGCTCTGCCTATACAGAGTGTATAGCTCGCCATGAAGAGCATTCCGAATTGAACTTATTTGACCAGACATTGCAGTTTCGAGTTGTAGAGCCTCGTTTGCGTAAAGGAGAGCATCTTGCAATAGTCGGAAGTCCCTCACAATTGGGAAACTGGACTACACCTATGCGTATGTCTCTTGTTGCACTTCAAGAATGGGGATTTAATATTGATGCTTCATTGATTTATCATCCGATAGAATATAAGTATGTTATTGTTGATGATAATAATTGCATATTACAGTGGGAAGAGGGCATGAACCGTAAAGTTCATAGCCTGAAACTAACTTCTAAACAGGTTTGGCTTAAATCAGACTCAGTTCCGAGATTCAAAATCTCCAATTGGAAATGTGCCGGAGTTGTTGTACCTATATTTTCCTTACGTTCAGAAAACAGTTATGGTATTGGTGATTTTGGCGATATGAAGACAATGATTCATTGGGCTGCTAAAACGGGTATGCATGCTGTTCAGATTCTTCCGATAAATGATACTATCAAAACTGGAACAAAGTCTGATTCTTATCCTTACAATGCCATAAGCATATATGCTCTTCATCCGGTTTATTGTAATATATCAGCCTTGCACAGGTTGAACAATAAACTGAAAATGGAAAAGTTCATGATAAGGCAGCAAGAACTCAATTTGCTCGAATCTGTAGACTATGAGACGGTGTGCGCCTTGAAATTGGAATATCTTCGTTTAATATATGCTCAGGAAGGAAATACTGTGCTTCAGTCTGAGGGATTCAAAGAGTTTTTTTCAGCCAATTCCGACTGGCTTGTTTCTTATGCTGCATTCTGCTATTTACGCGATAAGAATGGTACGGCAACCTTCTCACTATGGAAAGAGCATTCTAAATACAACCGCTTGGAAATAGAGCGGATGTGTGGTTGTGAAAGTCCAGCTTATCCAGATATAGCTTTGTATTATTATATTCAGTATCAGCTTCATTTGCAAATGCTTGATGTGAGAAAGACTGCTCATGAGTATGGGGTAATAATAAAGGGCGATATTCCAATTGGAATAAGCCGTGACAGTGTGGAAGCCTGGACAGAACCTTATTATTTTAACCTTGACAGTCAGGCTGGAGCACCGCCAGATGATTTTTCTGTCAATGGACAGAACTGGGGATTCCCTACCTATAATTGGACTGCTTTAGAGGCTGACGGATGTCGCTGGTGGCTGCGCCGTTTCAGAAAGATGGCTGACTATTTTGATGCTTTCCGCATAGACCATGTGCTTGGATTCTTCCGTATATGGGAGATTCCTATGCACTCTGTTCATGGCTTACTTGGGCAATTTTCTCCTTCCATGCCTTTGAGTGTTAATGATATTGAAGGATATGGACTTTCTTTTCGACGTCGGTTTATGACAACTCCTTATATTACGGATGAAACTCTTGAGCGTACATTCGGATATAAGGCCGATATTGTCCGATTACTTTATCTTGACAAACAAGACGGAGGATTTTATAATCTAAAACCTCAGTTTGATACACAGCGTAAAATAGAAGCAGCTTTCGGGCGGAAGACAGACAAGGACAGTTGTGATTTGCGTGATGGCTTGTACTCTCTTGTCAGTGATGTTCTGTTTGTGGCAGATCGTCAGCATTCTGCAATGTATCATCCCCGTATCTCAGCTCAGCACAGTTTTGTTTATCAGTCGTTGTCTGAATGCGAGAAACTTGCTTTCAATAATCTTTATAATGACTATTACTATCGTCGTCATAATCAGTTCTGGTATGACGAAGCCATGAAAAAACTTCCTTTGCTTACTCAAGCAACCCGTATGCTTGTTTGCGCAGAAGATCTCGGAATGGTGCCAGACTGCGTATCATGGGTTATGGAGCAACTGCGAATATTGAGTCTTGAGATTCAATCCATGCCAAAAGCTATGGGCATGGAATTTGGGTTGTTACCACATAATCCATATCGGTCTGTCAGTACAATATCTACTCACGACATGCCGACTTTGCGACAGTGGTGGAAAGAGGACTATGAGCGTGCCCAAAGATACTATAATCAGGCACTTCATAAAGACGGACAAGCACCGTGCGAACTTTCAGGATGGCTGTGTGAGGAAATTATATCCCGTCATTTGTTCTGTCCGTCTATGCTTTGTCTTTTGTCGTTGCAAGACTGGTTGTCGATGGACGAAAAACTGCGCAATCCGGATGCTTTTTCCGAGAGAATTAATATACCGGCAGATCCTAATCATTATTGGAGATGGAGGATGCACATTACAATCGAGCAACTTATAGCTGCTGATGAGTTGAATGACAGGATTCATAATCAGATTGTACGTTCCGGAAGAGACTGAAAAGAATACATATAAGGAAAAGACTGAGAATGAAACAAGAAACCAAAGACCGAAGCAAATACAACAAGCGCAATTTTCTCATTGTGTTTTGTATCGCCATAGCTCTCATTGCTGTTGTTCGGCATGTATGCTCCATAGAGGTACCCGACATCATGGCAAACAAGCATTGCGCACAGGCGACGCTGGATTCGTTATCCTTTCTTCTTGCCCAGACAGAACCAGAAGAGAGCGTTCTTCCTGACGATATAGAAAGTGAGGATATAGAAGATGTGGACATAGAACCGACTGACAGTTTATTGTTGGCGGACACTCTGCAAGGTAATGGAATGATAGATACCGGCATTATCCGAAATAAGGTTATAGGGGTCTACAGTTTTGACAAATGCTTTCCTGACATTAATGAAGTGCAACTTGCAGCTGCTCAACACAATGGCATTATACCTGTGCATACCCGTGAGGAGGCACAGCAGCTTGTACGTAGCAACAAACTTGTCAATATCACTAATTCTCCTTTTTATACAGTAGATGATTTAAGTCATTCTATGCCCTATTTGGTGCCGAAAGCCCAACATTTACTTAATACCATCAGTGTCAACTTTATTGATTCTCTTCGTTCTAAGGGAATGCCTCCACATTTGCTCATGGTCACATCTGTATTGCGCACCGGCAGTGATGTGAAGCGTTTGCAGCGCGGTAATGTGAATGCTACGACAAATTCCTGCCATTGTTATGGCACAACAGTTGATATTGCATATAATAGGTTTGTACCTGTTGTGGGACATTACAACGATGATGCCAGACATCTGACTCGTTGGGATTTTGAGATGAAACTGGTGTTGTCGGAAGTACTTAATGACTTGCGTAAGAGGGAACTGTGTTATGTGAAGTATGAAAAGAAACAAGGGTGTTTCCATCTGACAGTCAGATAACTTATTTTGTTGTAATAGTGGAATCTTATTGCGCTATGTGATTTTATCTCATATTATGCGTTTATCTCATATTATGCGTTTCTGATTCAGAACAGAGGTAATTATATTGTCCTATAAAACTTTTTGATATATTCAACGCTGTTTTTGTGCCATAGAAGTCAAGATTGGGAATTCAATGGAGCAGTGGGCAAAATAGAACTGCGCCCTGAAAGTTTTTGTATAACTTTGGGGTGCAGTTCTATTTTGCCCACTGTCTTATTAAGTACAGTAGATTTGAAAAATCTGTGGGGAGAAACGTTTTTCTCGTATGTAAGATTTTCAAAACCGCACTGTGGTTTTGAGAATCTTATACGGTGAAAATGATTTTATACAGCCATCTTTTCATATTTGTAGAACCGTGTGACTTTTGCTTAATTTCTCGGGTTGTAGCATATAATGGGATTTTATTATTCCGAACTCATGTATATATGAAACAAAGAGGATTGCAGCTCAATTGTAGCTTGAATTGGCTATGTCATCCTGTTGTGTCTTTACCGTCAGTGGTGACCAAATGATCTATGTATCCCGCAGGTGTCTTTTTAAGTTCATGTCTGCTTGTTGTTTGAAATGCTTGATAAGCTTAAATCCAATGAATTGCAGTCTGAAGATTGAAAAAATGGCCTGTTTTGTAGTAAAATACGAAAACAAAGCGAACTTTATTTTTTCAAGACAAGAAAAAGATGTATATTTGCAACCGATTTATGCCGATGAGGCTAAACAAGAGAGCTACGGGTTAGCTCCGCCTCCCGGTCAAAACCGTTTTTTAATAATTAAATATCAAAAATGTACGTAATTGTAGAAATTAACGGTCAGCAGTTCAAGGCAGAAGAGGGCAAGAAACTCTATGTTCAGCACATTCAGGATGTTGAAGCTCAGGCTACTGTTGAATTTGAAAAAGTGTTGTTGGTTGACAATGACGGTACTGTCGTTGTCGGTGCGCCGGTTGTAGAAGGTGCGAAAGTGGTTTGCGAAGTGTTGACACCACTTGTAAAGGGTGACAAGGTTCTCGTGTTCCACAAGAGAAGAAGAAAGGGCTATCGCAAGCTCAGAGGTCATCGTCAGCAGTTCACAGAGTTGAAGATAACACAGGTAATCGCTTAACAAAACATTAAAAAGGAGAAAGAAACATGGCACATAAAAAAGGTGTAGGTAGTTCGAAGAACGGACGTGAGTCACATTCAAAACGACTTGGTGTTAAGCTTTTTGGTGGTCAGTTTGCAAAGGCTGGTAATATCATAGTTCGTCAGAGAGGTACAAAGCATTATGCAGGAAAGAATGTAGGTATGGGTAGTGACCATACTCTCTATGCGCTTGTTGACGGATTTGTGTCTTTCAAACGTGGCCGTCTCGACCGTAGCGTCATTTCAATAGAGCCGGTTGAGGTTTCAGCTGAAGCATAATAAGGTTTTGTGCTTGGCAAATGCAGGCATGGCAATCAGAGTCTCTGATACTATGCCGTGTCAGTTTTTGCCGCCAATATTGGAAAAAGAAATATTAATAATAGAATCCACATTCTGAATAAGAAATAATAATATGTCAAGAATTTGTCAGATTACTGGAAAAAGGTCAAGAGTAGGAAACAATGTTTCTCACTCTATGCGCAGAACAAAGAGAATGTTTAATGTCAATTTGTTCACTAAAAAATTCTACTATGTAGAGGAGGATTGCTGGATTGTGCTTAAAGTGAGCGCAGCCGGTCTTCGTATCATCAACCGTGTAGGTCTTGATGCTGCTCTTAAGCAGGCAGTTGCTAAGGGCTATTGTGATTGGAAAGATATTCGGGTTATTGCATAATAAAAGTTAGGGAGAACATAGACATGGCAAAGAAAGCTAAAGGTAATAGAGTGCAGGTAATCCTTGAATGCACAGAGATGAAGAACAGCGGTCTTCCTGGAACATCACGTTATGTGACAACAAAGAACCGTAAGAATACTCCGGACCGTTTGGAGTTGAAGAAGTATAACCCTATCCTTAAGAGAGTTACAGTTCATAAGG
The DNA here is from genome assembly GCA_023665185.1 of Roseburia sp. Classification (GTDB taxonomy): domain Bacteria; phylum Bacteroidota; class Bacteroidia; order Bacteroidales; family Bacteroidaceae; genus RGIG8745. The sequence goes on along the minus strand of JAMPEL010000010.1, from coordinate 66,523 downwards.
AAATAAAATAATACAATTGAATTATGGCAAAGAAAACAGTCGCTACACTCCAGAACAAGGACAGTCGTTCTTTTACAAAGGTTATTAAGATGTGTAAGTCTCCAAAGACTGGCGCATATGTATTTGACGAAAGAATGCTTCCTAATGAAAGCGTAAAAGATTTCTTGAAGAAATAAGGAATATATTGATGCTGCTCGCAGCATTCTTGTAAAGCCTCTCCATGTGACTTTTGGAGAGGTTTTTTTGTCTTTTGATTTAAAGGTCGTATATTTGCAAAAGCAGAGTGCCCGTTTTTGAGCACTTTTGCTGATTTGATATTGCGTTAAAAAACTGTGTATGGGATTCTTTGACTTTTTCTCAAAACAAAAAAAAGATACACTCGATAATGGTCTGTCTAAGACGAAAGAGAGCGTATTTGGAAAAATAGCACGTGCGGTAGCCGGTAAGTCCAAAGTAGATGATGAGGTGCTTGATAATTTGGAGGAGGTGCTGATTACATCGGATGTAGGTGTGGACACAACTCTTGAAATTATCCGGCGGATTGAGGAGCGTGTGGCGCGCGACAAGTATGTCGGCACATCCGAACTTAATAGGATTTTGCGTGAGGAAATCGCAGCTCTTCTGATGGACAATAATACGAGTGATACTGAAGGATTCCAGATAGCATCTTCGCGCAAGCCTTATGTGGTTCTTGTGGTTGGTGTCAATGGGGTAGGCAAGACAACGACTATTGGTAAGTTGGCATATCAGTTCAAGAGTGCCGGTTATAAGGTCTGCCTGGGCGCAGCCGACACTTTCCGTGCAGCAGCCGTTGAGCAACTTTGTATTTGGGGCGAGAGAGTAGATGTGCCGGTTGTAAAGCAGCAGATGGGGGCAGACCCTGCTTCAGTGGCATACGATACGGTAAGTTCGGCTGTGGCAAGTGGAGCTGACATTGTACTGATAGATACAGCTGGTCGTCTTCATAACAAAGTGGGACTGATGAACGAGTTGACCAAGATAAAGAATGTTGTCAAGAAAGTGTTGCCAGACGCTCCTGATGAGGTGCTTCTTGTACTTGACGGTTCTACCGGACAGAATGCTTTTGAGCAGGCAAAACAGTTTACCAAAGCAACGGAGGTGACTTCGATGGCTATTACAAAATTGGACGGGACGGCCAAAGGCGGTGTGGTGATAGGCATCTCAGAGCAGTTCAAGATACCAGTCAAGTATATAGGTCTTGGCGAGGGTATGGAAGATTTGCAGCCTTTCAACCGTAAGGAATTTGTGAACTCATTATTCGGTGAGGATTAAGTTGGTGAGGAGATGAGCATTTGCTCTTCTTTCAATTAATTTTTATGAGGAGAAATACGATAGATATAATTACTCTTGGCTGTTCTAAGAATTTGGTCGATTCTGAACGTCTTATACGTCAGCTTGAGTTGAACGGGTATCGTGTGACCCATGACTCAGAAAATCCACAAGGAGAGATTGCAGTCATAAATACATGTGGATTTATTGGTGACGCAAAAGAGGAGTCCATAAATATGATACTTGAGTTCTGTCAGGCAAAAGAGGAGGGACGTCTCAAGCAATTGTATGTGATGGGGTGTCTTTCCGAACGCTATTTGACGGATTTGGGTAAGGAAATTCCGCAAGTTGACAAGTTCTATGGGAAATTTAATTGGAACGAGTTGCTTTCCGATTTAGGAAAAGCATACCATGCGGAATGGCGGAATGACCGTTATCTGACAACTCCGAAGCATTATGCTTATCTGAAGATATCAGAAGGTTGTGACCGGAGATGTGCTTATTGTGCGATTCCGATAATCACCGGCAAACATGTGTCGCGTCCTATCGAGGATATTGTCGCAGAAGTTGAGACGCTCGTTTCAAAAGGTGTTAAAGAGTTTCAGATTATAGCTCAGGAACTTACATATTATGGGGTTGACATATACAAGCGCAGGGCAATTGCGGAGTTGGTGGAGTGTATTGCCAATGTGAAGGGTGTGAAGTGGATAAGGCTTCATTACGCTTATCCCAATAGTTTTCCTTTGGAACTTTTGCGTGTGATGTGTGAGAAGAAAAATGTATGCAAGTATCTTGATATTGCTTTGCAGCACATCAATACCCAAGTGTTGGCCAATATGCGCCGTGGTGTGACCTCGGAAGAGACATATAAACTGATAGAAGACATACGTAAGGAAGTGCCCGGAATACATTTGCGCACGACGCTTATGGTCGGTTTTCCTGGAGAAGGTGATACGGAATTTGAAGAACTGAAAGAGTTTGTCCGCCGTGCGCGGTTTGACCGTATGGGAGCTTTTGCTTATTCAGAGGAAGAAGGTACATATGCTGCCCGTCATTTTAAGGATGAGGTTCCGGATGAGGTGAAACAGCGTCGCCTGTCGGAATTGATGGAGCTTCAACAGAGTATATCGGCGGAGGTGCAAGCCGAGAAGATTGGCAAAACAATGTGTGTCATTATAGATCGTAAGGAAGGTGAATACTATGTAGGGCGAACGGAATTCGATTCTCCAGAGGTAGATCCGGAAGTATTGATTCCTGTTTCAGACGGAATTTTGAGGATTGGTTGTTTTTACAAAGTAGAAATTACGGATTCAGATGATTTCGATTTGTATGCAAAACGAGTTTAGTAATTTGTCTGTTGGAAAAATACTGTTTGTTTGACGGATTTCTTATTGGACAGAAAACTTATATATTCAGACGATGGAAGAAGAAAAAAAAGCACATGGAGAAGGAGTGCTCTCTTCAGAGGCTCTTTGGAATGTGGATAAACATGAAAAAGAATTTACAGGTATCGACATGCTGATTTCTACTCCGGAAAGTATGAATGAGTTGCGTACGCGTTTGGATGAGGCACGCAAAAAGGAGGAGAAAATTGCGCTTCAGGCACGTGAGGTACACGAAGAAGTGGGCAAATTGGAGAGGCTTATCAAGTATTTGGAGTCAAAACCAACAGCAAAGAGTGATGTAGCCAATGAGGATAATCATCCTATATGTTTGGAAAGCGGGGATTTAGCAAATGAATACCCTATGGCAGGAAATGCAGGATTGTTTAATCAGGGCATTTCTAAAGGCAACAGTCCGGATGATGAAAATATGGATGAGAACTATTACAAAAAAAGACGGCTTAAGTTCTGGGCTTTTGTGATTCTCGGGGGAATCTTGCTTGCGGCAGCAAGTATTCAGGTATACCGTTATATCACTGATGATACACAAGAGAATATTGAAGTCATTTATGGTGAGAGCTCTTTGATTGCAGAACCACAGAGAGAGTACGGTAAGTCTGTGTCGGATTCTGTCGATGGTGCAGTTGGAAAATCTTCCGGATCGGATTTGCAGCGAAAAGAAGATACAGCAAAGCCTGTTGTTACCCGTCCGGAGGATGCAGTAAACCCGAGCAGAAAAACAGAAAACGAGAAAAATGACGTAGCTCTAAAATCAGCGATGAAAAGAGCGGCACCGTTGACTTATACTATTCAGAAAGGTGAGACTTTGTATGGAATTTCCAAAAGATTTTATGGAACAACCGATTCTATAGATGCGATAATTCGTGTGAATAACTTCAAGAATCCGAATAGTATATCTTATGGTATAACAATAAAACTTCCTTGATATTACGCATGGAGGAGGCACAGAGCTGCATGGTGTTGTATAGATAGCACTTGCAGCTCTCTTTTTATAGCTTGGTTTTAAATACTCTTAAAATGAGTCTGATACTTCCTTTTTTATGGAATTTTAAAAGCGAGTGTTAAATGAAAGTGGTAATTTTGTACTGTGAAATTAATAAACAAACAAGATATTATGGCAGAATCTATTGATATTCGTGAGTTGAATGAGCGAATAGAAAGACAGAGTGCTTTCGTTACAAACATCATGACCGGTATGGATCAGGCTATTATTGGTCAGAAACATCTTGTGGAGTCATTGTTGATTGGATTACTTTCCAATGGACATGTATTGCTTGAGGGTGTTCCTGGACTGGCAAAAACAAAGGCAATAAAAACCCTTGCGTCGCTGATTGATGCCCAGTTCAGTCGAATCCAGTTTACTCCTGATTTGCTTCCGGCTGATGTGATAGGTACAATGATTTACAGTCAGAAAGACAGTACGTTCATTGCCAAGAAAGGACCTGTATTTGCAAACTTCGTTCTTGCGGATGAGATTAACCGTGCTCCAGCAAAAGTGCAAAGTGCTCTTCTGGAGGCCATGCAGGAACGTCAGGTGACGATAAGTACCACTACGTATGACCTTCCTCAACCTTTTCTTGTGCTTGCTACACAAAATCCGATAGAGCAGGAAGGTACGTATCCTCTGCCGGAGGCGCAGGTGGACCGTTTCATGCTCAAGGTGGTGATTGACTATCCTAAACTTGAGGAAGAGAAAAAAATCATCCGTCAGAATATTTCCGGAACCAAAGTCAACATCAAACCTATAATGGGCACATCGGAAATAGAAGAGGCAAGAAAGGTTGTGTGTGATGTTTATCTTGACGAAAAGATTGAGCAGTATATTGCTGACATTGTATTTGCGACACGCTATCCGGAAAAATATAATTTGAAGGATCTTAAAGGACTGATTGGTTTTGGAGGTTCTCCCCGTGCTTCTATCAATTTGGCTCTCGCATCTCGTGCTTTTGCTTTCATCAAGCATCGTGGATATGTTGTTCCAGAAGATGTCCGTGCGGTAGCTCACGATGTGCTTCGCCATCGTATCGGACTGACATATGAGGCAGAAGCTGGCAATGTGACTTCTGAAGAGATTGTAAGCCGTATTATCAATAAGGTTGAAGTGCCATGATGATATGTCTTAGTCTTGTTTGATGTATGGCATGGTATTATGCAAATCAGACAAGATGTTGATGTCAGTGGTGTCAGGCATATTATTTTTGTTGGTATTAGAAGTTGCAATCCTATTTTTATATTTTGAATAAGATGGAAACAGAAACATCCGAATTGTTGTCTCAGGTAAGGAAGATTGAAATAAAGACACGTGGTCTTTCCAATAATATATTTGCGGGAGAGTACCATTCGGCCTTTAAAGGACGAGGCATGGCATTTTCAGAAGTGCGTGAGTATCAATACGGTGATGATGTACGTGATATAGATTGGAATGTGACTGCACGTCTTGACAAACCTTATGTCAAGGTTTTTGAGGAAGAACGTGAACTGACCGTAATTCTGATGGTCGATGTGTCTGGCAGTCTTGATTTTGGAACTTCTCACCAAACAAAGCGTCAGATGGCGGTTGAAATAGCTGCCACTTTGGCATTCTCTGCCATACAGAATAATGATAAGATAGGAGTGATATTTTTCTCTGATAAAGTAGAAAAATTTATACCTCCTAAGAAAGGGCGCAAACATATTCTCTTTATAATACGGGAATTACTTGGTTTCAAACCGGAAAGTAACCGGACTGATATAGGCAAGGCGGTTGAATTTATGACCAATGCCATTAAGAAACGCTGTACGGTATTTTTGTTAAGTGACTTTTTTGACCAGAAGGATTTCACGCAGCAGCTTACAATAGCTAACCGTAAGCATGATGTGGTGGCTTTGCAGATATATGATCAGAGGCTTGCAGAATTACCGGATGTGGGAATAATGAAAGTCCGTGATGCGGAGACCGGTGATGAGATTTATGTAGATACATCATCAAGAGCTGTCCGACGTTCTCATCACGAATGGTGGGTGCGCTATCAGGCTTTTGTCCGTAATGCTTTTACAAAGTCAAATATTGACAGTATTTCAGTACGGACAGATGAAGACTATGTGAAAGCTTTGATGAATTTATTCAAAAAGCGTAGTTGATTATGTATAAGAATATAGCAACAAGATTCAGATTGTGGTGCATTGCCGTTGTGGGATTGTTTTGTGTATGTGTATATGCGAGTGCCCAAGTTACGGTTGATGCAAAGATTGATTCTACACATATATTTATAGGGCAAAATGTTGGTATAACTCTTGAGGTCAGTGTGGATGGAGGAGCTAAAGTAGAGTTTCCTCGATACGATTCTTTGCAGCAAATTATACCTGGGCTGGAATATGTGGGAGCAACGAATGCCGATACGAATTACATCAATGAAGGGAAGCGTATGGTATTAAAGAAGAAGTATGTTATCACTTCTTTTGATACGGCTTTATATTATATTCCGCCGATGGTGGTAAAAGTGGGTGATAAAGAGTTTAAGTCGAAGAATCTTGCACTGAAAGTCTATACTTTCGATATTGATACATTACATGTAGACAGTATATTCGGCATGAAAGCAGAAATGGCTCCTCCTTTTGTCTGGGAAGACTGGACATTAATGTTTTGGCTTTCTGTTATAGTGCTTGTGCTCACAGTTATGCTTGTTTATGTCGTGATACGCTTGAAAGACAATAAGCCAATCATACGTCATATCAGACTTAAACCTCGCATCGCTCCACATAAGGTGGCGATGCAAAAGATTGAGCGCATAAAAGAAGAAAAAATTTGGCAGAAAGAGGACTCTAAGGAGTATTACACTCAGTTGACTGATACTTTGCGACAGTATATCAATGAGCGTTATGGCTTTAATGCAATGGAGATGACCTCTTATGAGATTATCCAGCGGCTGAGTGAAGTGAATGATGAACAAGCTGTTAGTGAGTTGAGAGAGTTGTTCCAGACAGCAGATCTTGTCAAGTTTGCCAAATACAATGCACTCATGAATGAGAATGACCGCAGTCTTGTGAGTGCGATAGAATACATCAATCAGACAAAGATTGAAGAGGAGGTAAAACCTCAGCCGACTGAAATTGTTGTAGTGGAGAAGCGTTCTAAAAAAGCAAGAAACATTCTTGTTTTCTGTGTTGGTTTGGCGGCTGTTGTGTTGATAAGTGTGGTTGCCTATATGATTTACCGAATAATTTATCTTTATATATAAGTCATTGTAATGGTTTTCAAGAATCCGTATTTTTTTGCATTGCTTGCAGTGCTGATTCCTTATATTGTCTGGTATGTTCTGAAGAATAAGAAAAGTATGCCGGCTTTGAAAATGCCGGAGATAGTCAAGTACAGATATGTGCATAAATCATTCCGTCTGTATCTGATGCATGTTCCTTTTATTCTTAGAATTATTCTTCTGACTCTTGTGGTTATAATTCTGGCACGTCCGCAAAGTAAGCACACCTGGAGTGATACAGATGTGGAGGGTATAGATATCATGCTTGCCGTCGATGTATCCACCAGTATGTTGACACAAGATTTTAAGCCTAATCGTGTGGAAGCATTAAAAGAAATAGCGCAGCGGTTTGTGGAAAAGCGTCATAATGATAATATAGGACTGACATTTTTTGCGGGTGAGGCTTATACCCAGTGTCCTCTTACCACAGATCATGCAATGCTGATGAATCTTTACAATAGCGCGGATTGTCAGATGGCAGCCCGTGGTACAATAGAAGACGGTACAGCCATTGGCGATGGAATAATGAACTCTTTGCTTCGTTTGCGCTCCAGCAAGGCTAAGTCAAAAGTTATCATACTTCTTACTGATGGTGTGAACAATAGCGGTAATATATCTCCGCTTACAGCTGCTGAGATAGCTAAGAAAAATAATGTCCGCATATATACTATTGGAATCGGCCGGAACGGTATGGCTCCTTATCCGCTTCCGACAGGAGGGACAGTGATGATGCCAGTGGAGATTGATGAGCAGACAATGACAAATATATCGGAGCAGACCGGAGGTAAATATTTCCGTGCTCAGAAGAATGCTGAACTGGACGCTGTTTATCAGGATATAGACCGGATGGAGCGCACGAAATTTAATGTAAGGCAGTACAGCAAGCGCAATGAGCTATACGAGCCGTTTGCGATGGCTGCACTTGTTGTTTTTCTGCTTGAGATATTGATGCGTATTGTTGTTTTGAAGAGATTACCATAATAGTCAATTTTATGTTCAGATTTGCACACCCATTATATTTGTATCTTTTATTGTTGATACCTGTGGCTGTTTTTGCATATATCATGTTGCAAAGACGCATGAGAAAGAGTCTGGAACGATTTGGCGATTTGGAGTTGTTGCGCCATTTGATGCCGGATGTGTCCGTCTCTCGTCGTAATATTAAGTGTACGTTGATGATGTTTTCTCTTGGATTGCTTGTCGTACTTATGGCGCGTCCGCAATTCGGAACCAGAAATGAAGAAGTAAAGCGTTCTGGTATAGAAGCGGTTATCGCTGTCGATGTGTCTAATTCAATGCTTTGTGAAGATGTCACTCCGAGCCGTCTTGACAAGTCGAAGATGATAGTCAGTAAGCTTATTGAGCAATTGGATGAAGACAGGGTTGGGCTTGTAGCATTTGCAGGAACGGCCATAACCCTTTTGCCTGTTACTTCAGATTATGTCTCAGCCAAGATGTTTTTGGAACAGTTACACCCTTCTACCGTTTCATTGCAGGGAACTAATCTGAGTGAGGCTATAAATAGGGCGGTTGCCGGTTTTTCGGATAAGAAGACAGTAGGACGCGCCCTGATACTTATCACTGATGCGGAAGACAATGAGGATGGTGCTGTAGAGGCTGCCAAAGCTGCTCAGGAAAAGGGCATTAGAATTTTTGTCTTGTCAGTCGGAACTCCTGCTGGCGGACCTATTCCTATGGGCAATGGCGAATATAAGAAAGATATGGCAGGCAACACTGTGACAACAAAGTTGAATGAGCAGGTTGGAAAACAGATTGCTAAAGCAGGTAATGGCATATATATTAATGTGGATCATACGGAACAGGCACAGTTGCTTCTTGAAAAAGAAATCGATAAAATGCAGAAAGAGGATGTTTTGGCCACGATGTACTCTGAATATGACGAGCAGTTTGTGGCTGTGGCATTACTTGTTTTTCTTTTCCTTATAGCTGAAATATGTATTATGGAGAAGAAGAATCCTTTGTTCCGGAATTTCAAGCTGTTTCGATGACTTTAAAACATAGTGTTATGAAGATAATGATAAATAGATATTTATTGGTTGTGGTATGGGCTATGATTGCATGTTCTTCTTTAGCCCAGACTACTGACCGTGATTATTTACGTCTTGGCAACAGGTATTATCGTGAGGGACTTTACAGTAAGGCTGAGACATATTACCTTAAGGCTATAGACAAGAAACCTACCCTTGAAGCGTATTATAACGCAGGTAATGCTCTTGTTATGCAAGGACAAGACTCCACTGCTTTTGAGATGTATAAGAATGCAGCCGGAATGTCTACCGGAAACAAAATGAAAAAGGCACAGATTTATCATAACATGGGGAACCTCATGTATGCTAATGGGTGTGCTCTTATGAAATCCGGTAAAGATGCGGGAAGTGCGCTCCGGCAAGCAGTTGATTTTTATAAAAGTTCATTGCGTTGTAATCCTTCCGATAATGAGACACGCTATAATCTTGCCAAAGCTCTTTATCTGTTGAAAAACGGCTCTTCCGGTGGAGGTGGTGGCGATGATGAGAATGAGCAGAATCAGAATAAAGAGGAGCAGGAGAAAAATCAGCCGCAGCAGGAGCAGAACGAAAACAAGGAGGATAAGCAGCAAGAAGACAAGAACAACATCTCGGATGAGGCTGCGGAGCAGTTGCTTAATTCTGCCCAGCAAGATGAAAAGAATGTGCAGCGCAAGATTAACCAGAATCCTAACAATAAACGGCGCAGTTTGGATAAAGACTGGTAAATCTGATTATAGACTTCTCAATGGAGTGTACATTAAAATGATGTTTTTAATACAGCTAAATAGTTTTGATTGTGAAAAGATTTCTGATTTTTATTATTGGCATAATTGTCACATTGTCATCGGCAGTGGCAGAAGACATTACTTTCACTGCCTCAGCTCCTTCCACAGTTGAAGTTGGTGATAAGTTTCGTGTTCAATTTACTGTGAATACTCAGGATGTACAGAATCTGAAGGCTCCTGATTTTAAGGGGTTTGAAGTGGTTTATGGCCCAAGTCCTTCCACTTCCAGTTCCTTTCAGATTATCAATGGACACACCTCTCATCAGAGTTCTGTAACTTATACATTCGTTCTTTTGTGTGACAATGCAGGCACTTATACTATCGAAAGTGCAAGCATACAGGCAGAAGGCAAAACAGTAAGGTCCAAACCTCTAAAAGTGAGAGTTTTGCCTCTTGGACAGGGCGGGACGGCACAGCAGGGAAACAGTAATGGTTCCTCAAGAGGCAGACAAACTTCTCGTCCTGTGACTTCCGGTACAGATATTTCCACCAAAGACCTTTTCATGACAGCCACAGCCAGCCGTACTAACGTTTTTGAGCAGGAGGCTATTTTGCTGACCTATAAGATTTATACGCTTGTCAATCTGACTCAGCTTGACGGAAAGCTTCCTACATTGGACGGTTTTCAGATTCAAGAAATACAATTGCCGAGGAATAAGGAGTTTCAGCTTGAAACTTATAATGGTCGTAATTATCATACAGTGGTATGGAGTCAGTATGTGTTGTTTCCGCAAAAGTCCGGTGACCTTGTGATTCCGTCTATCACTTATGAAGGTGTGGTGGTACAGCCAAGACGTAATATTGACCCTATTGATGCCTTTTTTAATGGTGTCAGTGGCATGATGGAGTTGAAGAAGAAGATTACCACCCCGAGTCTGACCATTCATGTTTCGTCACTTCCTCCAAAACCGGCTAACTTTTCCGGAGCGGTGGGACAGTTCACTATATCCTCTTCCGTTAATTCGGAAGAAGTGAAGACCAATGATGCCCTAAACTTTAAGATAGACATCAATGGTACGGGAAACATGAAACTTATCAATACTCCGGAAGTGATGTTCCCGAAAGGATTTGAGACTTATGATGCGAAAGTCAATGATAATTTCTCACTGACCCGCAACGGACTTTCCGGATCCAAACAATTTGAGTATCTTGCTGTTCCTCGTTATGCCGGTAAGTACACATTGCCGGAGGTAGAGTTTGTATATTTTGATACAGCTTCTAAAACCTACAAGACATTGAAGACGGAGGCGCGTACTATTAATGTGGTTAAGGGTGAGGGCGATTCCAAACAGGCTGTTGCGGATTTCACCAATGGGCAGCAGGCTGTCAAGCAACTCAATCAGGACATACGATACATTAAATTAGGTAAGGTAGATACGCGTAATGATTTGGGCGATTTATTCGTTTCGTGGAAGTATCTGCTGTGTTATATTGTGCCTTTGCTTGTTTTTGCGGTTATGATGGTACTGGGAAGAAGGCAGTTGCGTGAAAATGCCAATGTCGCAAAACAGCGTGGAAAGAAAGCCAACAAGGTGGCTCGTAAGCGAATGAAACAGGCGGCATCCTTCCTTGCGGACAAAAAACAGAATGAGTTCTATGATGAAGTATTGAAAGCACTTTGGGGATATATTGCTGACAAACTCAACATTCAGCAAGAATGTCTTAACAAGGACAATATAAGTGGCGATCTTCAGGCAAAAGGTGTTGATAAAACTCTTGTTGACGAGTTTATAAAAGCACTCAACGACTGTGAGTTTGCACGTTATGCCCCAGGTGATGCCAATGAGACTATGGAGGCTGTCTATAATGATTCTGTTTCAATAATCGGTAAAATAGAAAATAGCATTTAAGTCTGTCTGCTGTTTGTCTTCTTGTTCTTATCTGTGTGATGGAAAGCATACCTGATAAGACTGGAGAAAGTGACAGATATTGTAACTTATCATTTAAACAAATAGAAGAGATGAAAAGATACTGTTTATTCATGACATTGATGTTTGCGTGCCTTTGTATGTTTGCGCAAACTCTGGGCAGAGGAACCAAGATAGAGGGTGCCACCAAAGAGGCGGCCGACAAACTTTATGGCAGTGAGAAATATGAAGAGGCGGCGGAATATTACGAGTCGTTGATTGCAAACGATGGAGTGGCGTCAGAACTGTATTATAATCTTGGAAACTGCTACTATAAATTGTCGGATATTCCTCATGCCATTCTTAATTATGAACGCGCTTTGCTTCTTGATCCGGGTGATGCTGATATTCGTGAGAATCTTGCTATAGCTCGTGGAAAGACTATTGACAAAGTCACTCCTCCCTCAGAGATGTTTTTCGTCTCATGGTGGTACAACCTTGTCAATACGATGAGTATCAGCAAGTGGCTGTCAGTGGCTGTTGTTGCCTTTATATTGATGCTGTCCGGTATCTTTGTGTATGCTTTCTTCTCTCGTCTTTTGGTGCGCAAGATAGGAATTTACGGAGCGTTTGTTCTTTTCTTTGTGGTTCTGCTTTCCAATTTTTCCGCATGTTCCCAGCGGCGGCAATTGTCAGATCGTCATTCTGCAATAATCATTTCGCCTGTGGTAGCTGTCAAGAGTTCTCCGAGTGAAAGCAGCACAGACTTGTTTATCATACACGAAGGCTCTAAAGTAGAGATTACAGACAGCTCTGTTAAAGGATGGAGAGAAGTGAAGTTTGAGGAGGGAAAAATGGGATGGCTTCCGGTTGAGGCTATAGAAGTGATTTGAGAATGTCATTACGGAACACTATCCTGTTTCTTCGGCATAGCAGGTTTGAAAACTTGCAGTTGCAATTTTGTGCTTGATAATGAACTAATAATTTAAATAAGGTATATTTCGTGGATTGGCAATCGCTTAACACACTTGACCAGCATCTTACATTGCTGATAAATGGTAGCAATTCCCTTTTCTGGGACAACGTCATGTACACTGTTACGAATACGTTTTCCTGGACGCTTGTAATAATAGCTCTGCTTGTCATCATATTCAAAAACAATAATCTTAAAGAGGCTGTATTGGTTGTTCTTACTATTGGTTTGCTTATATTTGTGGCAGACCGTGTATGTTCCGGATGGGTAAAGCCCACTGTGGCACGTTGGCGGCCAACCCAAGACCCTCAGATTATGTATCTTGTCGATGTTGTCAATGGCTATCGTGGCGGACGCTTCGGATTTTTTTCCGGACATGCCTGCAATACATTTTGTGTGGCAATGTTTCTTTCTTGGCTTTTCCGGAGCGCGAAAGTGACTTATGTCCTCTTCTTTTGGTCTGCGACTACTACCTTTACACGGCTTTATCTTGGTGTGCATTACTTAGGCGATGTGACAGTTGGTCTTATCATAGGCTGCCTGCTTGGATTCTTGTTCTATGTGCTTATGGAATACGTGCATCGGCGGATTGGCTCCAAACGTCTCATTTCCGAGCAATTCACCTCGTCCGGCTACTTGAAAAGTGATATGGACGCGTTTCTCACAGTGGTGTTTTTCAATTATATCTGTGTGGTGATATTCGCCGTGGCGCAAGGATTCTGACCATTCCTGTGTTTTTTTGAATGTACAGATGCCGGAAAAGACACTCCGGCATTACATTTGTATTGGAGTTAAACTAAAAAGACTGACTTTTATGACTATATCTTTCAATCAACTTCGTTTGATAAAAGCCTCTCTTCCTGTTGGCAGCATCCGGCGTATTGCCGCCGAGCTGAATATGGAGGAGGAAACTGTAAGAAACTATTTTGGTGGCGACAATTATTCAGAAGGATGTTCCGTAGGCATCCATTTTGAACCCGGGCCTGATGGAGGAATCTGTCAGATTGATGATCCGACAGTGCTGAACAGGGCTTTGGAAATTCTGAAAGAGATGAACTGATACGGTTTCTACCGATTGGAATTAGGAATGGAGGACGCTTCTGTGCGATATTGCAGGAGTGTCCTCTTTTTATTTCCTGAAAACTTTGAGGATATATAAATCGGAAAGCCCTCCAAGAAAAGGACTTTCCGATTTTGTATGAAAACAATCCTTTGACCTGACTATTTTATATACACCTTTTTCCCATTCAGAATGTATATTCCTTGTGAAGGATGTTTTACAATTCTTCCGTACAGATCATAATACACATTGCCTTGTGCCCCTCCTTTTTCTTCCGGCTTTATGCGGTCAATACTGTTCGGATCAGCCCATTTCCCAAAGTCCAATGTAAGTTTGTCAATGTCCAGATTGCAAGCGTTTTGGGAAACATACACTGTGTTTCCCGGAAGTGCGCCATCTTGTCTTCTGTAGAAGCCGATGCCGTCCGAATCTCCCAAGATGTAATGAGGGCTGTAAATTGTCCATCTTTCATCTTCAGGAACTCCTGTAAACAGATTGACGTTTGAATACTGTTTGGTGGTTGCGTTTTCGTAAAAAACAAAACTGTTGCCTGCCGATGAATGGTTGTCATGTAGAAGGACAGCCGTATGTCTCGGAATCTTCTCCATAATCTTTTCCAAATGTATGACACCGCTTGCGTCTATCTCTTTTGCATAGAATGCTTCCACTCCGTTAGGTATTTCTGTCGTATATGGCAGGCACATTGTGGCGAACCCGTTGGCAGGCATTTGCAGAGTGTATGCTTTCCTGTCCGATACAATATTTATCCAACAGCCATAATCCGTATTTGCATAAAAATTGTCATACGAGCACGTGAGTTTACTTATATGAGCCTCTCCTGTCGGTATGTCTGCGAATTTTCCGGTAAACACTATCTCTTTCTTTTCTCCCGGTGCGAATGTGATTTCCTCTGACTCCATCAGCCATTTGGATGAACCATCGTGGAATACAAAAGTATGGAAATCGGCTTTTATTTCCTTTTGCGACTCATTTCTTACCATAGCATGAAGTTCCATATACTCTCTCGATACGTTCCTGTCATCGTGGAAGAACATCGGTTCACTCACAAACAGATAATTGTTGTTGACGAGTGTCACTTCTACTGTTTTATCGCAATCAGCGGGCAGAAGAATGTCGTGCCATTCACCGTCTGTATTGATTACTGGCGAAACCTCGTAAGTGCCGCATTCCGGTATATCTGTTGCATTTATTTCAATAGAATAGCCATAATTGTAGTTTACGAAAAACACCATGTTGTTACCGATAATCTCAGTTTCTTGTGTCGCTTTATTTACCATTTTGACACCATACATAGCCCACACCTCTTCTGTGCCTTTATTATAAAAATAAGGATAGTCTGCGTCTGTTGTCAGAATCAGTGTTCCGGTTCTGTCCATCACATTGGTATTTGCCACAAGATTTCCCTCACCGACAAAGGTTGTTGTTGCCTTGTTTCCCGCATTCGGCTGTATTCCAATGATGCAGGCTTGCCTGTTTATGTATCCGCTGTTGTCGCTTCCACCTCCTGTTCCGGTGCCTTGAGGAGCAAGCGCCTTGTTTCCGCTTAGGGCATAATATCCGTCGCAGTATCCTCCCCATCCCCAATTGATGTGGTATTTTTTGCCGACAGCGTCATAACCGTCACAAACAAAGGCATGTCCGCTGCTTTGGGATGCCCCGCTGTAATATACCGGCCTGTTTTCCTCCAGCTCATGATACACCATGTCTTCCCATTCGGTTTTTGTGTAGTACATTCTGTTTTGGAGTGACAATCCTTTGTCATAGTCGAAATATTGAACTAATGCGGTAGCTACATCAGAGTCGTATGCAGAGCTGCCTCCGTTTTCGGAAGTGTTGTAATTCATATCGACACTGATTCCGCAATGCAGCATAAGCAGGGCCACATCGTATGAGGCGGCGGCTGTTTTTCCCTTATAGTCATCGAGCATGTAATTCCAATTGTAGGTCGTGCTGCCAAAATCAGCCTGCAATGTCGTTTCATTCCATGTATAGCTGTGGCTGCCTACACCTTTTGTCGGATATTTATGGTAGTTCATAATTTGTGCCATTGCCGTAGCGACACATCCGGTCACACACTGTTTCCCCTTGATTTTCGGACACAGACTGTTGTAGTTGCTCTCATCGTTAGAATAATAAGGATTCTGATTCCATACAGTACTGAGAAGAGGAAGGATGCTTGTTTTGACTTTCGCGCTTCTTTCTTCTGGCTCCGACTGTTGGACGGCTGCCTCGTTTGTGATTGCAAAACTGATTTGTTCCTCATAGTCGCCTAACATCGCCCGCATATTTTCCGGTATGCTTTCATAGTCGAATGTGCCGTGGTCTGCATATCCGATAATTTCTTCCGCCTTTTGGTCGGCTCCAACTATCACAAATCCCTGATTTTCTCCTTGATTGAATACATAGAAACAGTTCTTTCCCCGGCTGCTTGCCGTATAGCTTAGTTGGGGCATGGTTGTTTTGTTTGCCTTAGCCTCATTGCCTTGCGAGGCTTGTCTGAATTTCATGGCTGTGATTGCTGCTTCCTCCACACTAATCTGTTGTGCATACGAACAATAGAACAGGGACAAGGTCAGCAAAGATAGGGTAAATCTCTTGTGCATAAATTTTGTATTAAGTAATTACATTTTACTTGTATAAGACAATTCTTTTGACATTTCACGTTGTTGCTGCAAATATATGGAATCTGTTGCATTGAAAATAATATTTATGTAGCCGATACTTTTACATTCAGAATTTTATACAAACATAAGTGTTCTCGTGAGTTGTTAGTGTCAATACGTTGTTGAAATCGTGGATGAGCTATCTATTTGATATGTTAAATCCCGACCCTCGTAGAATCGCTCAAAATGAACCAAACCTTGCCTCGGTTGCATTTGTGCGATTCTACGGAGGTCTTTTGTTGCCGAAATTAATTTGTAAAAAGATATTAATTTTTATCTTAAAAAGATACATTTATTTATATTTGAGCCTGTTTTTCCCGAATTTTGTGTACTGTGAAAATAAAACTCGTGCGCCAACCAATTTTTTTCATTTCACCTTGCAATTTTATTTTCAAGGTGAACGAGTTTTGAAACGGCCGTATTTCGGGCTAAAATCGAGTGCTTTCTATGTCAATCCTTAATATGTGTTTACAGACTGTTTTTTGCGCCTTCCCGAGCAGATTTCAATTCGGGTGGCGAAAAATGACGGTTTTGACGATAAAATTTTATAACTCGCTGATTATCAATACATCCTATTTTACCTTCAGCACTTGGTTTTTGAGCTAAAACTACACCTTTTTAGGTAAAATTGTATCTGCTTGATTATCTGGCGTTTATCGTAAAATGAGACGGGTTTGTGTACGTTTTATACCACCAACAAATGCCCGGAATGTTAAAATCAAGTTTGTTTGCCAACTGACATAATGTCAATTGTTCGTTCCGAAACAAAACAAAGAGCCATACCGTTGCCTGTATGAAAAAGGCTTGGTATGGCTCTTGTGGTAAATATTTAGAGTCCTCCGTCCAACATCCAGGTACGAAGCTCCTCGTTGAATTTCAATGCCACGTGCCGCTTCTGCGTCTCTCCGTCCGGCAGTATCAGCTCGTAGAATACATACACACCGGGATAATCGTCCACTTGTTTGGGCTGGCTGAACCCGGTTGCCTGACACCCTTTCAAATGCTCTGTCAGCACATCCAATGTCTGGCTGTAATAGAACAGCTCGTTTTTGGCCTCTTCCGGCTG
The DNA here is from genome assembly GCA_023665185.1 of Roseburia sp. Classification (GTDB taxonomy): domain Bacteria; phylum Bacteroidota; class Bacteroidia; order Bacteroidales; family Bacteroidaceae; genus RGIG8745. The sequence goes on along the minus strand of JAMPEL010000010.1, from coordinate 49,150 downwards.
GTTCTTGATGAGAGCCTGCACAATCCGTTCTGCGGCTTTGGTCGCGTTCTCTTTCTTTGCGCGTCTGCCCATGCTCTTCTTGTTCACCTGATCGACAGCTATCCATTCTTTACCGTCCGACTCCGGCAGCTGGAGAATCCTGCCCGCGTCCATTGCCACATTGTAGGCGATGGACTGGCTTTCAAGAATAAGAGTCTTCACTCCGTCTGTTTCAATCCATATACGTATCTTTCGCAGCAGCCCGTCGCGTTTGCTGAAAGTGCTTTCTGTTGTACACTTATTGCGCTTGCCCGAAGTGTCGTTATTGTATAAGTTTATAAGCCCGTTTCCCGGTCGGTCCGACACTACTGTGACAATCGTGGTGCTGTCTGTTTCCGACATGTGTATGTCGTTGTGTCCCTCCATGCCGAAGAAACTCAGGTTCTTGGCTTCTTGCAGGCTCGGATTCAGCAATACCGAGAAGTTTTCTTCTAACTGACCGTTTATGTCGCTGGTTACCTTCATGTGTTTCATCCACATATATTTTCTCTCTCCGTCGCATACAACCGTGCGTCCTTCTTCCTTTTCAATTCTCCATATCATCCGTCCGTTCGTCTGCATCGACAGGATATTTACATTCATCATGCTGTCGTAGGGACTGAAATAGGCAAAAGACTCTTGCGGCTGTGTCCTTACTTTCAGCTCCATGATAAAATTGCCCGCACTGCGCATACTCAGCAATGCCTGTCTCAGTAGTTCGGATGATTTTGACGCTTGGGCATCGACAGAAAAGAAGTTGCTCAATCCGGTTGCCACACCCACAGCAAATATGGCTATGGCGGCTGCCGTGCGCATCATCTTCTTGCCCCATGCCGAAATTGTGTGTTTCGGCACGGTTGCCGTTTTTTCCGCCTTCATTTCCGGCGCATGGTGCGGAGTCAGCATACTGATTGTTCGGCTCAATCCCTCGTATTCCGCCTTGCATGTCTCACACTCCTCAATATGCCGCATCAGTTCTTCTGCTTCCTGCGTATGGTTTGGCTTGTCCCAAAGGACACTCATTCTATTCTTGAAATCTTCGCACTTCATAATGGTCGTTTCTTTAATGTGTAACCTCATCTTTCGTTATACTCTCATTTTGCCAGTCCTTTTCTTATCTTCTCTATTCCGTATTGAAATCTGGATTTCACCGTAGAGACCGATATTTCAAGGATTTCGGCTATTTCCACAAAGCTTTTGTCGCTGTGGATGCGCATACGTATCACTTCCGCCTGCTCTTCGGGAATGGCAGACAGCAAGGTGCTTATCCTTCTGTATTCCTGCTCAAAGTTTTCTGTCTCCGGATTGCAAATGCCGTCTGCCTGTTCAATGGAAACTGTTTTCATGCCTTGCCTTCTGCGGAGATAATCCGTACACGTGTTGGAAAGGCATCTGTACAGATAGCCTCGCAAATTGCATATATCCGTTCCGCCTCTCAGTTTGTCATGCAGAGTCAGATAGACGTCTTGCAACATGTCTTCCGCGTCCTCTGCATTGCCAATCTTGTAGCAGGCATACCGGAACATGTCCTTTCTTTCTTCTCCGAACAGTGTGGAGAAATTCCGGCATATTGCAGTCGGGATATTTGATAGTTTGCTGCTCATTGTTGTTTCGTTTGTTCTCTGTTTTTTGTTTGTTCTCAGTCTTGTTTTTACAATCGCGATTTGTCTATATGACGTGGTTTGTTGTAAAAAGACGTAAGAAAGAGCGAAAAAAATGTGTTTTTATGATAGAACAGGTAAATAAACAGAGTGCTGAAAGTATAATGTGTGGCTGCACATTATGAAGTGTAGAATGGTTTTTCTTTTTCGGGAAAGGCATCTCTCCGGCACAAAGTGGGAGCTTGGCGGAGAGAGCCTTCCTCTTCAAGCGTCAGTCTGCTGAGGAATCGGCAGGCGACGATATGCTTTCCGACTGTCCGTTAGCTTACATCTCCTCGTTTTCCTCTTCCAATATTTTATATTTGGGCGACTCGCCATATTTGTTGGTTTCCTGTTCGCTGTCAAGACACTGGAAGATGAGCAGAACTATCTGATATACATTGACGAGGATAACCCAAACGACATATTTCGCGATGAAGCTCAATAGAACGAAGGGGATGTTATTGCCGCTTGGGTGGTGGGAGGAGCCTGTTGACAATCCGACAATCAGCATGATATAGTCGATAATGAAAAAAACTACCAGCAGAGCTTCAAGTATTATAAGTATGACATACCACCATCCGCTCCTGCCTGTGTCGTGCAGCCGTCTGATGTTTAGAGGAATGGTGATTATTTCCAGAATAAAACTTGCTATGGGTGTCAATACGAATCCCGCCAAGAATACCACCAGTTTTGTCCACCAGAACTCCGACCTTCGGGAGCGACCCTTCACTTGGAATATTTTGTTTACAGAGGCACTGAGTGCTTCTGTAAAGCTTAATGGCGGTAGCATGATGAGTTTTTTCATTGTCTTACTTTTATTATTTATACTTATATTGTTTTTATCTGGGTATGGATTGCACATACCTGCTACAAATGTAGATAAAAATTCGTGATTCCTATACTGGCAGAATGAAGAATCTCTGTTTTTCTGCTTTCATGTTCGGGTTGATACAGAGGCTCAGTGTTGTCGTGATGCGGGAATGTCCCGACAACGATATTCTCTAAGGTATTCAATGTTGTTTTTTTACGCTCACAAAAAAATCTAATTAGCGGAATTGTTACCAATAAATATGTATCTTTGCCACATTAACTGTTTACATGATAAAAAAACAAACGGAATATGATAAAGAGTATATTCACTGCAATACTGATAGCAGTATCTTTTATGCCGTTGGAGGCACAGAACATTACAGAAATAACTCCGGGAAAAGTTTGGGCGGACAATAACGGAAAGCATATCAATGCGCATGGCGGAGGTATCATCGAGTATGACGGAACCTATTATTGGTATGGCGAGAACAGGCCTGAGCATGGATTCACGACAGAAGTGGGAGTGGAAGTGTTCTCTTCTAAAGACCTCATGAACTGGAAGGACGAGGGTGTGGCATTGGCTGTGACGGAAAAGGAGGGAGACGATATTGAGCGCGGATGTATCATGGAACGTCCTAAAGTGGTGTATTGCAAGAAGACTGGCAAGTTTGTGATGCTGTTCCATCTGGAACTGAAAGGCAAGGGCTATGCTGCCGCACGTGTCGGATTTGCGGAAAGCGACAGCCCTACAGGCCCGTTCCGCTTTGTGCGCTCGCTGCGTCCTAATGCCGGCATCTGGCCGAAAGACTTCTCCAAGAAGCAGATAAAGGCGGCGAAGGAGCAGAGGCAGGAGGACTACAAAGACTGGTGGACACCGGAATGGAGGGTCGCCATTGAGAAGGGCATGTTCCTTAACCGCGATATGGAGGGCGGACAGATGAGCCGTGATATGACTGTATATATCGATACCGATGGAAAGGCATATCATATATTCTCGTCGGAGGACAACCTGACACTTCAGGTGGCAGAGCTTACTGACGATTTCATGGACTATACTGGAAAGTATGTGCGCATAGCTCCGGGCGGACAGAATGAGGCACCAACGATTTTCAAGCGCGACGGCAAGTATTGGCTTATTGCAAGCGGATGTACAGGATGGGCGCCTAACGAGGCGCGCATGTTCTCTGCCAAGTCTATATGGGGACCGTGGACACAGCATCCGTCACCGTTTGAAGGCGAGGCGGCTCCTCATAAGGACGGAGGCGCGAACAAAAGCTTCGGCACACAGGGCACGTATGTACTAAACCTCGGCAATGACCGTCTTGTCTTTATGGCGGATATTTGGAATCCGAAGAGTCTTGCCAATTCGCTCCATGTGTGGCTTCCTATTGATTTCAAGGCTGACGGCACTCCGGTCATTCGCTGGAAGGATAGCTGGAAACTTGATTGATACGGGAATGACAGCATGTGAATGCCGGAATGTGAACGACAAAAATATACGTCTGTAAACGATTAATGACAGTAATGAAAAGGATTATAACAGCCATATTGACGGCACTCGTTATTCTGCCGGCTGTGGCGCAGAACAAAAAGTCGGGACGCAGCTTTGAAATAGCCAAGAATCTTGACATTTTCAATACGATATACAGGGAGCTTGACATGTTCTATGTCGATACGCTCGAAGCGGAAAAACTCATACGTGTGGGCATTGATGCCATGCTCAACGAACTCGACCCTTACACTGAATATTATTCAGAGGAGGAAATGGACAAACTGAAGATGATGACCACGGGAAAGTATGGCGGCATAGGCTCCATCATACGGATGCGTAAGGACTCTACGGTGATAATCATGGAGCCGTATGCAGGAATGCCTGCGGCGGAAGCAGGATTGAAGGTTGGTGATGTGATGCTCAAAATCGATGACAACGATTTGAAAGGAAAGTCGGTGAGCGAGGTGAGCAACATGCTGAGAGGTGAGCCGGGCACCACATTTTTGTTGCGCATACAGCGTCAGGGAGAGAAAAAGCCGCGTGACTTCAAGATTACGCGACAGAATATAAAGATTCCGGCAATGCCTTATTATGGTATGTATGAGGGCATCGGATACATCAATCTGTCAGATTTCACAAGAGACTGCTCGCAGGATATACGCAAGGCGGTCATCTCTCTGAAGGAGAAAGGGGCGCAGGGCATTGTGCTTGATTTGAGAAACAACGGTGGAGGGCTGCTCGTTGAGGCGGTAGACATCATCAACCTGTTTGTTCCGAAAGGACTTGACATTGTGGAGATGCGGGGAAAGGCACGCTCCTCAAACAATACATACAGAACGGTGTCGGCACCGCTTGATACAGTCATGCCTGTGGCTGTGTTGGTTAATGGCAATACAGCTTCCGCTGCTGAGATTGTAGCAGGTTCGCTGCAAGACCTCGACCGCGCAGTGGTGCTCGGTTCGCGCTCTTTCGGAAAAGGGCTTGTGCAGTCGCCGAGAGACTTGCCTTATAACGGAAGTGTCAAACTGACAACCTCGAAATATTACATACCGAGCGGACGCTGCATTCAGGCAATCGACTACAAGCATAGGCGCAATGCTGTGGATAACAGCGACGGTCATGTGCCCGACAGTCTGACAAATGTGTTCCATACAGCCAACGGGCGCGAGGTGCGCGATGGAGGCGGTATCAAACCTGATGTGGAGGTGAAGCACGACACTATGCCAAACATCATGTTTTATCTGGCAAACGATGATGTGCTTGTCGATTTCGGAACACAGTATTGCAAGACACATCCTACAATTCCGGCTGTGAAAGATTTTACCATTACGGACGAGGACTTTGAAGAGTTTAAGAAGATGGTGATAGAAAGTGGTTTCAAGTATGATCGTTTGAGTGACAAACGCTTGAAAGACCTGAAGAAAATGGCGGAGTTTGAGGGCTATCTTGAAGAGGCAAAAGAGGAGTTTGACGCTTTGGAGAAAAAACTGGAGCACAATCTGGAACGCGACCTCAATAACTTCAAGAAAGATATAAAGAAGCTCATGGCACAGGAAATCATCAAGCGTTATTATTTCCAGGCAGGAGTGATTGAGGAGCAGTTGAAGGACGATGACGACCTGATGCGCGCTGTGGAAATAATCAAGAATAAGGACGAATATAATAAGATATTGGGCAAATGAGTATTCGGCAAAGCAAAGCTTCAAAAATAAACCGTGGACTGCTTTTCGGCATGATGTTCCTTGCGGTAATTGTCTTTGGGTGTGTGTTCGCCATGTTGTACGTGTCTTTTGAAAAGACAGATATAGAGGCGAGGGTAACAAGTTTCTACGAAGTCAGCATATCGCGTGATTTCGGGGGCGACTCACTGCTTGTGTTTATCAACGACTCTATGGTCTTTACAGGAACAGTTCCTTCCGGTATGGAAAAGGATACGGTTCTTCATGCCGGAGGAAGCGTGGGTGAAATACAGATGATGAGTGTCGCTGATTTATCAACAGGAGAGTCACTCAACGAGAATTTGCCGAAAGAGCCTTCCAAAATATTTGTTGAAAAACCGGAAGGTATATCCATCAGAACAGAAAATAAGTAATGAGGTGGCGGAATGAACCGCCTCATTATTTTTTTATCATAAATATATCCAATCATGAGAACACCTTTTCTTTCCGCAATGCTGCTGTTGGCTCTCCATGTTGGCGCACAGCGTGCCAAACTGGACTTTGACCGCAATTGGCAGTACACATACGAGGGCAGTACACATACTGCCACATTACCGCGTGCCTTTAACGAGGACTATGCTTTCAAAGTACATATTGAGGAACTTCCGGACGATACGGTTCGGTATGTGAAAACCTTTACCCTCTCAAAAAAATACAAGAACAAGAAAGTGTTCATTGAGTTTGAAGGGGCGCGCCACAGTGCCAAAGTATGGCTGAACGGGAAGTATGTCGGCATGAACGAGAATGGTGTGATGGCATTCGGGTTTGATCTGACACCTTATATAAGTTATAAGGGAGAGAACAGAATCGAGGTGCTGACAGATAATGACTGGAATTATCATGAGGAACAGGATACATTGCATAGCCCGTATCAGTGGAACAACAAAAACTTTAATGCGAACTACGGAGGTTTGCCGAAGCATGTGAGGCTGCACATTACGGATGACATATATCAGACATTGCCGCTCTATTCCAATTTGAAGACTACGGGAGTGTATGTCTATGCCAGTGATTTTGATATTCCGGGGCATAGTGCGGTGGTGACATCAGTGTCGGAAGTCAAGAACGACAGCAAGCGGGATGCGGAGATAGGCTATGAGGTGGAGCTGATAGATAATGATGGCTATAGCGTTGCTTCATTTTCTTCTGCACCGCAGTATGTAAGAAAGGGAGAGACGGCATCCTTGTCCGCCTCGCAAAAGATAGAGTCGCTTTATTTCTGGAGTTGGGGATATGGGTATCTTTATACCGTGAAAACCCGTCTGACAGTCAATGGCAAGTGTGTGGACGAAGTGGAGACACGCACGGGATTTAGAAAAACCGAATTTGGTGATGGGCTTTTCCGTCTGAATGACAGGGTGATGATGGTACACGGATATGCACAGCGTACCAGCAATGAGTGGCCAGGAGTGGGCATGAGCGTGCCTGCATGGTTGAGCGACTACTCAAATCGGGAAATGGTGAAGTCGGGGGGCAACCTTGTCAGGTGGATGCATGTGGCTCCGTGGAAACAGGATGTGGAATCGTGCGACCGTGTTGGTCTGCTTCAGGCAATGCCTGCCGGTGATGCCGAGAAGGATGTGGAAGGCAGACGGTGGGAACATCGTGTGGAGCTTATGCGTGATGCCATCATATATAATCGCAACAATCCGAGCGTGGTGTTCTATGAATGTGGAAATAAAGGCATTTCCGAGGCGCACATGCAGGAGATGAAGGCCATACGCGATACGTATGACCCACATGGCGGACGTGCCATCGGCAGCCGTGAGATGCTTGGCAGCCAGTCTGCCGAGTATGGCGGGGAGATGCTTTATATAAATAAGAGTGGTGACAAGCCGCTCTGGGCAATGGAGTATTGCCGTGATGAGGGGTTGCGTCGGTATTGGGACGATTGGAGTTTCCCTTATCATAAGAATGGCGATGGCCCGTTGTATCGGAATGCGGATGCCTCAGCGTATAACTTGAATCAAGACCAGCTTGCGGTGGAGCATATCCGTCGTTGGTACGATTACTGGCAAGTGCGTCCGGGAAATGGAAAGAGGGTAAGTTCCGGAGGTGTGAAGATTGTATTTTCCGATACGAATACCCATAACCGTGGTGAGTCGAATTACCGCACCAGCGGTGTGGTCGATGCCATGCGCCTGCCGAAAGACTCATACTATGCGCATCAAGTGATGTGGAACGGATGGGTAGATCCGGAAAAGGAACAGACCTATATCATGGGACACTGGAACTATGACGAAGGTACGGTGAAGCCTGTCTATGTGGTGTCTGCCGCACCGAAAGTGGATTTGCTGCTCAACGGCAAGCCTGTTGGGAACGAGAGAGTAGAATATAAGTTCCTGCATGTTTTCGACTCGGTGGTGTATGAGCCGGGAACATTGCGTGCCGTGTCGTATGATGATTCGGGAAACCAGCTTTCCGATTATATTATGAATACTGTCGGTGAGGCGGCAGCGTTGCGCCTTACAGTAACAACCTCGCCTTCGGGAATGAGTGCCGACGGTGCCGACATGGCACTTGTCGAGTTTGAGGTGGTGGACAAAGACGGCCGCCGCTGTCCGCTCGACAACAGAATGGTACGGTTCAGTCTTGAAGGACCGGCAGAATGGCGGGGCGGTATAGCCAAAGGTGAGGGCAATTGTGTATTGTCGAAAGACCTTCCTGTGGAGTGTGGTGTGAACCGTGCGCTTGTAAGGAGTATGACGCAAGGCGGTACAATCCGTCTGACAGCCCGTGCCGAGGGGCTTCCTGAGGCAAGTGTGGAATGGGAGTCGGTTACAGTCGGGCGGAAAAAAGAGCATGAGGGACATTCCTATTATTCTGATTGTTCAGCAGACATGCTGCCATGTTATCTTGAACGCGGTGAGACTCCTTCAACACCTTCATACAAAGAGCTGAAACGGACAGTGGATGTGAAGCAGGTCACAGCCGGATGCAACAGCGGGACAGCTGTGTATAGTGTGGACGACAATGAAGAGACTGAGTGGCGCAATGACGGCAGACTGTCAACGGCTTGGATAAGTTATGAGTTTGACAAGCCGTCACGGGTGGATGAAGTGTCTGTCAAACTGACCGGATGGAGAAGGCGGAGCTATCCTCTTGAGATATATGCCGACTCCATACTTGTGTGGAGCGGAAAGACTCCGATGTCGCTCGGATATGTGTCGTTGCCTCTGAAAACGACCGATGAGGAAGGTAATCCGATATGTGCGTCAAAAATGATGATACGTTTGAAGGGCGCGTCTACGGAGAGCGAGGCTTTCGGGCAGATAACCGAACTTGCCGCGCCTGTTGCCAATGAGCTTGACCTGTATAAGGCAAAAGACGGTGACAAAGTGAAGAGTGAGTTGAGAATAGTGGAAATAGATTTCTTGCAAGATATTTACAGCCATAAATAAAAATGATACAGAAAGTTGTGTGAGTGGGACTGTGACAAGATTGAACCGCGCCCCAAAAGTTGTACGAAAACTTTTGGGGCGCGGTTCAATTTTTGTTTAGTTCCTGTTTTTTAGCTTGTCCTGTGTGCTGCGTGCATGTCAGCAAGAGAGTCTGGTATTATTTAGTTGGCGGGAACACTTGATTTAATCTATGAACTTTATGGAATGGGGCATGACAGCGGTCATTCCGAATGTCTGTCATAGTCACTGCATGTCTATAGAATGAGGCGGGCGAAAAGATTCTTTCTTTTATTGTACTTCCATTTTTCAACCGACAATCTTCTGTTTTCAACACAAAAGCCGTACCTTTGCCTGCAAAATCAATCAATTTGATATACAAGCGTTACAGAAACGAATAAAAACAACAGAATAAAGACAGATGAACAACTTTATCGAAGAACTGAAATGGCGCGGCATGATTCATACAATGATGCCGGGCACAGAGGAGTTGCTTGCCAAAGAAATGGTTACGGCATATCTTGGCATTGACCCTACAGCTGATGCGCTGCACATCGGACACCTTTGCGGTGTGATGATGTTGCGCCACTTCCAGCGTTGCGGACACAAGCCGCTCGCACTCGTTGGCGGTGCTACTGGTATGATTGGCGACCCGTCAGGAAAAAGTCAGGAGAGAAACTTGCTCAATGAGGAGACACTCCGTCATAATGTGGCATGTATCAAAGCCCAGCTTGCCAAATTCCTTGATTTCGAGAGCGATGCTCCGAACAAGGCTGAACTGGTGAACAATTACGACTGGATGAAGGATTTCTCATTCCTTGATTTTGCACGCGACATCGGTAAGCATATCACAGTGAACTATATGATGGCGAAGGAATCAGTGCAGAAACGTCTGAACGGAGAGGCGCGCGACGGATTGTCATTCACTGAGTTCACTTACCAACTCTTGCAGGGATACGACTTCCTTTACCTCAATGAGCACAAGAACTGCAAGCTCCAGCTTGGCGGTGCCGACCAGTGGGGTAATATCACGACCGGTTCCGAGCTTATCCGCCGCATCAATGGCAATGAGTGTTTCGCGCTCACTTGTCCGCTTGTGACAAAGAGTGACGGCCGCAAGTTTGGAAAGACTGAGAAGGGCAATATCTGGCTTGACCGCAGATATACCTCACCATACGTGTTCTACCAGTTCTGGCTCAATGTGCCGGACGAGGACGCAAAGAAGTATATCAAGATATTCACTTCGCTCACCAAAGAGGAGATTGACGCGATTATCGCAGAGCAGGATGCCGATCCGGGACAGCGCGTGTTGCAGAAGCGTCTGGCCAAAGAGGTGACTGTCATGGTTCATTCCGAGGAGGATTACAATATGGCTGTTGAGGCTTCCAATATCCTGTTCGGCAAGTCTACGAAAGAAAGTCTCTTGAAACTCGATGAGCAGACACTGCTTGATGTGTTCGATGGTGTACCACATTTTGAAGTGAGCAAGGACGAATTGGCTGCCGGCATCAAAGCACTTGATTTGTGTACCGACAAAGCAGCCATCTTTGCTTCTAAGGGCGAGATGCGCAAGCTGGTGCAGGGCGGCGGAATCAGTGTGAACAAGGAAAAACTTGAGGCTGCCGACCGTTTGTTTACTACAGACGACCTTCTTGACGGCAAATATCTGCTTGTTCAGAAAGGCAAGAAAAACTATTACCTCATCATTGTGAAGTAAAAATAATTTTAGGGTTATAAGGTTGTAGAACATTGGTTCAAACAGATGTTTTACATCCTTATAATCCTTTTTGTTTACCTTTGTAACATCCTGCTTGAATGTCTCAAGCAATAATAATAGAATATTTATGAGAAATTTTTTTATCCTGCTTCTCTTGTCATTATTCTGTGCCAGTATTGCCTCGGCAAAAAGACTGAAGGTGATAGAGCGGCCGGCGACAGGCTGGCGGAATGCTCCAGAATTGGAGATAAGCAGGATAGAGCTGTCTGACACGGCGACAGTGCTTCAGCTTGATATATTTATGTCTCCCGGCAATGGGTTTACTTTTGCCAAAGATTTCTACATTCAGGCAAACGGAAAGCAGTATGCCATGAAAGGACATGCAGGTTTTGTTCCCGGACAATATACTGTGATAAAAGAGTCAGGGCGCGCAGAAGCTACACTTGTTTTTCCGCCGATTGACAAGAAAACAACAACGTTGGATTTGTTGGAAGGTTTGAGTGAGCGTAGCTGGAAGGTGTTCGACATTGACCTTACCGGAAAAAGAACCCTCGGTGAATATCCTGACGATTTGCCTGATGACTTGAAAGACATGAAAATAGACAAGGACGCGCCGCTTCCTGAACCTTCGCTTGAAGTGGGGACAACCACCTTGCGTGTACATTTGCTCGGTTACAGGCCTGAGATGGGAAGGAAGATGAATCTGTATGTGAACGACTTCTATCCTTGTACACAGAGGGAACTCTTTGCCGATGTTTCGGACGACGGAGTGGCGGAGTTCGTATTCACCCAATATGGCACAGCACAGGCTTTTGCGGTTATGAACTCCAGAACTTGCGGCGGAAGTGTGTGGCTCAAGCCCGGAGAGACAGCAGACATCTATTCCAATCAGTTGCGTTTGGTGCAGTTGGATACAGAGGAAAATTATGGAATCAAGAATCCGGACAGACAACCATTGGCTTATTATCGCGGATTTTATGCTAATCTCAACACAGTCGAATCCCTGTATGACAAAGGCGACTACTCTCTTGAGCTTTATAGCGGCTCTTTTGCCGATTACCGCATGACAGCAGACGAATATGTCAAGTATGTAATGTCACTTTACGAAGAGAAAGCGGCGAAATTGGAAGCGGACACCGCTCTTCCGAATATGCTGCGTGAGTTGCTGTCGATTCGGCTTAGAGGTCAGGCGGCTGAGGCTGTATTCAATGGCGGGTATTTTATGGAACAGAATTATCGCCGCGTACACGACCAATATGATAGAAGCAAGCCGCTCGATTATAAGGCTCCTGAATTTCGCAAGGAACACATAGAGCCGTTGAGGCAGCTACGGCTCGATTCTCCGGAAATCATGTACACCAGCCATTCTTTTTCAGCATTCGCAGTGGAGAATAGTTACGAAGGAGGTGTTTCCGGAGCGTACCTGATGAGCGGCGACACCTGTAGTTTTCTGTGTGAATATGCCAAAGTCGGCGGATATACTGCTGACATCAACAACATGAAGCCCCTTACCGAAGAGCAGGAACAGGTGTTGGCATCATTGAAACATCCGCTTTTTGCCGGTGTGTGCCGCAGTTTGCAAGAGGAAAATGGAAGGAAAATAGAAGAGGCAAGGAGCAAAACCGGATACATGGTGTGCGACATTCCGGAAGTGGCGGACAGTTTGCTTTTCAATGCCATCGCTTCCCGGTATAAAGGCAAGGTTGTTCTGGTAGATTTCTGGGCTACATGGTGCGGACCGTGCAGGGAAGCCATCCGAAGTATGGAACCGTTGAAAGATAACGAACTTAAAGACGAGAATCTCGTGTTCGTTTATCTCACAGGCGAAAGTTCGCCGGAAGCTTTATGGCGCACGATGATTGCCGACATACGCGGCCATCATTACCGCATGAGCAAAGGGTCGTGGAACAGTGTCTGCAACCAGTTTGGCATACAATATATCCCGTCATACGTGCTTATCCAAAAGGACGGGACTTATTCCCGATGTGGGGAACCAAGTCCGAGTGTCATCCGTGAGGCATTGGCAAAATGAGTGTGATATGAGAAACAGGATACCGTTTATAAGCAGTGGTATCCTGTTTTTTCGTGTCTGAAAAACCAATGTTTGTAGCGCGCTCCTTTCTTTCCCTGTGGCGGTACAAAATAAGCCGTCCGATTTAAGTGTTTGTGCATTGCGGTTCGTATATACATATAAGAAAAATGCGATAAGAATGAGAAAAATATTTTTACCACTCGTTATTGCGGCAATGTGCTGTACCGGCACATGGGCGCAGACAATCAAGCATCCTTCGTTGCTGTTCACAAAGGAACGTGTGCAGGATGCCAAGAAACGTATCAGTGAAGACTCTTTGATGGCGGCAGGATGGAAGGACATAAAGACCACTGCCGACGACTTGTTAAAACGGAATGATATTCGCAAGATGTATTATCTTGCCCTTGCATATCAGATGACAGACAGTGTGCAGTATGCCGACAAACTGAAATCCATGCTTCTGGATATAGCCACAAACACCGTGAGCTGGGGCGACAGCGAGATGCTTGCGCGTACACCGGCATGGAACTCTGAGCTGCAAATGGCGCATAAGTCTTTCCAAATTGCCATTGCCTACGATGCGGTGTATAACAGACTGACTGACACTGAACGCAAGACCATTGCGAAAGGTATGAAGAGAATTGCCATCGACCCGCTGCTCGGCGATTGGGTGCTGGAGCCTACACGCATACATTCGCTCAACTCGATGGGGCACAATTGGTGGACTTCATGCGCCTGCATTGGTGGTCTGCTTGCGCTGAGTATGCAGAATGAGTTGCCCGAGGCACGCGAGTATGTGGAGGCTGTGCGCGATGCCGTTCCGCAATGGTTTAATTTTGCGGGTGATGTGTTGCAGCACAAACCGAAAACATTCGATGACGGCGGCGGCATGTATGAGAGCATCAACTATGCGCGTTTCGGTGTGCAGGAGGCGTTGCTGTTCATGACGGCATGGGAAAATGCCTACGGAAAGAATTTTGACGAGATACCCCAGTTGTCCCTGCTTCCTGAATTTTTCATGCACGTGTGCTATCCGCGTACAGGACAACTGTGGAGCATCAATTTCGGTGACAGCCACAAAAATGTCAGTGCCGAAAGCTGTCTGATGCTGCTCTATCATCTGAAAAGCTACGGTTGCGGCAATGAGGATGCCGACAAGATACGCTGGTATATCTCGCAAGTGGAACAAGGGCAGCACGGAGAGGGCTTCTACGTGAACCGCCCTATGGGATTTCTCTATACTCCCGACTTTAGCAAGGCACCTGCTGTGCCTTCGTCCGCGACCTCGCTCCTGTTGCGCGACTTCGATTGGGCAATGATGCGTACCTCATGGGAGAAAGACGCTACCATGCTGGCCGTAAAGTCGGGACATACATGGAATCATTCACATGCTGATGCCAATTCTTTCATTTTGTTCCATAAGGGTGTTGACATAATAAAAGATGCCGGCAACTGCTCATATTCAAAACCGGAATACCGCAATTACTTCTTCCAGAGCGACGCGCACAACGTGGTGAAATTCAATGGGGAAGGGCAGAGCCGGGAACAGCAGTATCACGGCAGTCAGATACGTGGAGAGATGGATTATCTGCTCGATGGGGGCAATGTGAAATATGTGCTTGCAGACGGTACAGGACCAATGGCAGACAAGTTCAGCCGCAATTTCAGACATTTCTTGTGGATGGACAATGTGATATACATCATCGATGACTTGAAAAGTCATGAGATTGGACATTATGAATGGCTGTGGCATCCGGGCGGCGAGGCGCGCAAGCGTGGCGGCGACCTGACAATCACTAATGGCAACTCGTCGGTGGTGGTACGTCCCGTATATCCGCGTCCTTTGGCCCAGTCTGATTTTGTACACGACTATCCTAACGATCTTTATTGGGAGATTCTTGAAGGACCTACGGAGAACTTGCAGGGTACGGAAAAATATTATTCGTTCCACTTGCCGGCAAAGACCGACCGTGTAAAGGCTCTCACTGCTGTCATTCTTAAAGATACTCCCGGCCAGAATGAGCTTCCTGTGTTTGAGCGCAGGGAAGGAAAAGATTGGATAGGGCTGCGTATCACTAACGGTGACAAAGTGACCGATTTGTATATCAACCAGCTTGCCGATGGGCGGTTGATGCATCTTAATTCATGGATTGAAGCCGATGGATGGGCTACCGACGCCTACATGTTTGCCGTAAGCTACAAGAAAGGAAGTAAGGCTGCCGACACAAAGGACGTCTTTCTGCTCTATGGCAGCTCTTTACGCCGTGGCTCAGACGTATATTTCTCATCGCTTGCCAAGCTGAATTATATAATGAAAGAGGACGCAGGCAAGGTGTCTGTCATGCTCAACGGCCAGCCATCGGCAAAAGCCAAGTTCCGCGTGACAGCTACACCGTCTTCTGTTTCTGTCAATAACAAACCTGTCAAACCTGAGTACACAGGCAAACTGATGAGGCTGTCAGTTTCCGGCCTTTGATAGTTTTCTGAACGCATTATAAAGAATTCCGGGCTGTCGTTCTAATTTCTAAATGAGACGACAGCCCGGGATTTTTTTGTTTTGATGTCATAGGGCTTGTCTTGCAAGCTCTATGCCACACCGATTGTGAGTCGTTTGTACACACATTCTGTCCCATCCTTTTCATTACCTGTCTCCATGTTATACCAATGTGTTAGCTGTTTGTGTGCATTCTTTTGCTTTTTCCTTACAATTTGATATGTTAAATCTCGAACTCGTAGAATCGCATCGTTTCGACCAAACCTGTCCTCGGTTGCATTCGAGGCGATTCTACGGGGGTTTTAAATTCTCGAAATTCAAGCGGGAAAATAGACTATTCTACTCGACCAAAAGAACCATAAATTCCCGTAAAAGTGAGGATTTGTCAAAATTACAAGGTGCTGAAAATTTATTTTCAGCGCACACTGATTTTTTTTGCAAGGCGCACAAAATTTATTTTCAAGGCGCACCAGTTTTGAAAAGTCCGTTTTTCCGTCAAAAATCGGACGTTTTTCAAGGATGTTCTCTCAAAAACACCGTCCACAACTTTTTTATGCTCCGAAAAACAAAAATGAATTTTGAACCCGAAAATCGATGGTATTGACCGTGATTTTTCGTAACTGTCTGATTATCAATGTATCCTATTTTGTGTTCACCCATCAGTTTTTGACCTAAAACTGCATACTTTTGGCTGAAAATGTATTTGCTTGATAATCAGTTGTTTATATTAAATTTGCTCGGTTTTTGCGCTTCTCATACCCTTGAAGACCTCCGGAAATGTTAATTTGAGACGTCTCTTTTTTGCTGATATAATGTCAGTCTTTCCTGGCTGTTTCTTATCAAAATGTCAATATCTGACTTTTCGGGCAATCGACTTGACCTGTTTAGGGCAGTCATTATTCCGAGTTTGCGTATTTAGGCATCTTCACTTGAAAGATTTGCATTCCAAACCATTCTAAATCATATTTCCGCTTCCTTTCTTGCATATTCAATACTTTTGTTGTATATTGCCACTCGCTTTCCGTTGAATCAGTCTGATACATCTTTTTCTAGTTTGGCACTTCAAAGAAAGATATTATCAGGCTGATACGGGAGTTTTAGTAGAAAAGATTTCAATCAATTTTAAATAGACTCTTAGTGTAGTATATTAATTTTATAGTTGAGTCTCGAATATATAATTTTTTAGAAGTGCCGTGCAGCACTGTAAACTCGGCTTTTTTTATGAAAACAAAAACTACTTACCTTGATCCTAAGAGGGTCTTGGTTGAAACACCGCAAGGTGATAAGTTCATTATTGGCTTCCATTCAGAAATGAACTACCTATGGGAACAGAAAGCAAATGTTTCCTTCACGGACTTTCTGGCATCTCTCTTCGATAAGTTCTATAAGGGTGAAGATGGAGTTATTATGGGTGAGATAAATCGTCAACTCATGATTAACCAATTTGAATCAGTCTTTTCTTATCAGCGTGATCATCTTCAGAATCGTATGTTCATAGGGGACAGAATTCGTGAGTTGCGTGAGCAAAAGCAGATGAGTGTTATGACACTGGCGCTTAAGTCGAACATCCAACCTAATACTTTGAAGCGTATTGAGGCTGGCAAGTTCTCTGTAGACCTTGATGTGCTTACGCAGATTGCGCAAGGACTTGGTATGAAGATTGACTTTGTTGAACTCAAAAACGAAGACAGCCATGAACCCCCAAAAAGCATATCTGACATACGCTCTTAATAGCGAAGGTGACCTTGTTCACATTGACAGCGTTGAAAATGGCAAAAATTGCGGATGTTTCTGCCCTCATTGCAAAAGTAAATTATGTGCAAAAAATGGCGGAACTGGTGAGAAACGAACACATCATTTTGCGCATCTGAGTGGAGCAGACTGCGTAGGAGCGGTAGAATCGGCTTTACATAAGATGGCGAAAAACGTGATGAAAGAAACTCTTTGCATCCAACTTCCTACCCGATTTGATGGTAAACGAGGTGAACAACTGAGACTTGATAGAGTAGAAGTTGAATTCTATGATAAAGAGACACAGCTTCGCCCTGATTGCATTGGCTATTATGGAGAGAAGGTTATTTGGATTGAGTTTAAGCATAGCCATGCCGTTGATACTAAAAAAAAGGGAAAGATAATCTCTACCAAGATTGATTGCGTAGAACTTGATATAAATGAATGTAAACTTGAACCCGAGGCGGTGCGTAAATTTATCACAGAGGATACAAAACATCGCATTTGGATTCGGGATACAGGCTTTACTCCAATCAAGAGCGGAAATGATAGCAATTATGACTTTGATGACTCATGGTGCTATGGGGATAGGCAAAACATACAAAGAGTCTTTGCAAAAGATGAAAATGGAGGGTTGGTAAATCTATTGGATGACAAGGTTGATATGAATATTCATAGCTACTACTGTGTGGCTTGTGGCAAGGAACTTACCATAGATGTGAATCGCATGGGTGCTTATAGTTTCGTTCATATTGACGAAAATGTGCATTGTGCAGATGATTTATATCTACATAAAGCTGCCAAGGAGGTTATTCATCACAGGTTCTGTACGAAAGATGATTTTACAATACTTGTTCCGCAATATTTGAAATGTATAGAGAAAGATGATTGTAGATTGTATCAAGACAATGTCTGCTGTGCAAGAAGACAAATGCCATATAACCTAAAAGATTATGGGTATACAGAGTGCTTGATAGACTATAAACTGCCAGGCTTTAGGTTTAAATGCGACCTGGTTATAAAAAATGAAAATGATACAAAGGAATCTATCATATTTTGCATCAATGCTGGGGACTGTCATATAGATGTGAATACTGAAAAATTCCGAGTGATTGAAGTTCAAGTGGACAATGCTTCTGTTTTGCAGCACTTACATGAATCTCCGATAGGTGAATATGATGCTGCGTTCCTGAATTTTAAAGATATCAATGGACATTTAGTTCCACATTCAGACATAGAGAGAGTCTTTTTGAAATTCTCACTATTTTCAAGTGGTAAATACTATGTAGATGCTTGTTCATGTGCTAATTTAGAGGAACGAAAGCTTACGACCATCAAGGAATTTCGCTTTTTGACGGATGAAAATGATAGACAGGGTGCAAAATATTACTCGTTATTGAAATGCTATGAACAGAATTTGAACGTCTGCTTGTGTGAGATATGTTGGTTTCTTGCTCAAACAAGTTCCTTTTGTGAATCGGTTACTATTTGCAAACGATACAAGACAAAGGGTACACCTCATTATCCTTTAAAAGAAATGCCTATCAATTGTCCTTACTTCAAAACAAACAAAGAATTAGTCAATAGGATAAAAGTAAAATATGCGAATGTAAAGGTTGAGGAATTTGAATGCGGTAAGTAGGTGTATTCGGTATAATAATATAATATAAGGATGCCGCTGACTGTTAGGTTCAAACTAATGGTCAGCGGTATTTTTATGCCAGCTCAATTTTTCGCCTGCCACCTCCATATTCCGTACGCAAAAGCATTCTGTGGCTATGATAGTACCGATTTTCCACTATGTGAACGCATGAAAATCGTTTGCGCTCCAATTGATTAAATATTTAACTAGGCGATGAAGAAGATTGTGAACAAGGTAAGCAGGTTTGTGATAATGAATAGATCTATTGGTCGTGGTATGCTTATTCTCCGGTCAAGTTCCTTCAAATGATTTGCAGCTTTTGATTATTTCTAATTCACGGTTAAGCATTTTCTTTTTGTGCTCATCCCATCTGCACTCATAATTGTTGATGGATTGCAGGAGGTCATTAGCTTGGTGTCTGTCTCTTAGGCATGAGTGGTTGATTCTTCTTTCAACGATTTTTTGAAGTCAGAGATAGCCTTGGTTGCCTAGGTCTTCAAATCGTTGTTCATCACGTCTACAATGCAGTTCACAACCTTGTTCAGCCCCTCAATTGTTTTTGGTGGAATATTAACGGCAAGCGTACCACGCATGCTTTCATGCACAGCTTCGATACGTTTTACAAATCCATCAGTCTCTGTTACAACCTTCTCTACGCTTTGTTTAGTTTTGGTAATTGCTGTGTTGGCAGACAGCAGAGCTGCGGTATTGCTGCGCAGTTCATATACAATCCGCTCTGATGACTGGACATCCTCGGCTTTGCAGATAGAATCCTGTATGAAACTTGTAGATGGCCAATATTTCTATTTCAGTCATAGCATGTTCTGTTACTTCTTTTTGTATCTTTGCAAAATATTATTTTGAAGTTTACGTAATTGAAGGTTGTAATCTGTTGATTTATACGAATGAACCGGACAGAATGTCATAATGTTGGGATGCTGGTAAGCAAGCTTGTAAGGGAACGTGTGTTGGCTAAAGAAGAGTACGTGTACTTGATTTCCAAGTGTTCAGCAGATTTGGTCAATACAGTCTCGGCGGAAGCAAGAAAGGTGGCGGAAGCGAATTTCGGACACAAGATTCTTCTTCGCGGGCTTCTGGAAATCTCGAATTATTGCCGTAACGGTTGTCGTTATTGTGGGCTTCGGTGTCCAAATCATGACGTGAAGCGATATAGAATGAGTCGGGAACAGATTCTTGAGCGATGCAGGTATGCTTACACTCTTGGTTTGCGTACCTTTGTGTTGCAAGGAGGCGAGGATTCGGAGCAGACGGATGAGTGGATTTCTTCTGTGGTAAGGGCTTTGAAAAGCGAGATGCCCGATGCTGCCGTAACCTTGTCGGTAGGCGAAAGAAGCCATGAGGGATACTGTATGATGCGGGAAGCAGGAGCTGACCGTTATCTGTTGCGTCATGAGGCAGTGGATGAGACTCTTTATGCCCAATTGCATCCTGTCGGAATGTCCCTTCCACGACGTATAGAATGTCTGTATGAGCTGAAGCGTCTGGGATTTCAGACCGGAACTGGCTTTATGGTGGGAGTGCCGTTTCAGACAGCCGGACACATTGCCGATGATTTGCTTTTCATCCATAAGTTGCAGCCGGAGATGATAGGCATTGGCCCGTTTATTGCGGCACATGGTACTCCGTTTGAGAATGAGAGTCACGGGAGTTTGGAACTCACATTATTGCTGATAGGCATATTGCGTCTGATGTTTCCGACAGCTCATATTCCTTCGACAACCGCTTTGGCTACTCTTTCTCCAGAAGGACGTCTTCGCGGTATACTTGCCGGAGCCAATGTTGTCATGCCGAATATATCTCCGGCAGAAGTTCGGGATAAATATTCCATTTATGACGGAAAAGCTGCATTTGGAGCTGAGTGTGCGGAAGGAATAAGGCTGCTGGAGGAACAATTAGTGTCAATAGGTTATAGAATTTGAGGAAATGAATATGCGATATATACCAGACTCTTCGATAGCGGAAGAGTTTATCAATGACAGAGAAATAAAGGAAAGCATCATATATGCTGAGGCGCACAAGAATGACAGAGAACTGATAGAAAGCATTCTGACAAAGGCTGCCTTATGCAAGGGCATATCCCACAGAGAGGCACTTGTGTTGCTTGAATGTAGGGATGAGAAGCTCTGCGGGAAGATTTTTGCACTTGCAAAGGATATTAAGCAACGCTTTTATGGAAATAGAATCGTGCTGTTCGCCCCCTTGTATTTGTCAAATTATTGTGTCAACGGATGTGTGTATTGTCCGTATCATGCAAAGAATAAGAGTATACGCAGAAAAAAACTCACACAAGAGGAAATATGTAGCGAAGTTATTGCTTTGCAGGATATGGGACACAAACGGCTTGCAATAGAGTTAGGCGAGCATCCTGTGATGAATTCCATTGACTATGTGTTGGAGAGCATAAAGACCATTTATGGTATTAAGCACAAGAATGGTGCCATACGCAGAGTGAATGTGAATATTGCCGCCACTTCGGTGGAGAACTACAGAAAACTGAAGGATGCAGGAATTGGTACCTATATTCTTTTTCAGGAAACGTATAACAAGCGGAACTATGAGCTGCTGCATCCTTCTGGTCCGAAGAGTGACTATGCCTATCATACAGAGGCTATGGATCGGGCGATGGAGGCAGGTATAGACGATGTGGGTATCGGAGTTCTTTTCGGACTTGAAACCTATAAATATGATTTCACCGGATTGTTGATGCATGCGGAACATCTGGAAGCGCGCTTTGGGGTCGGACCTCATACAATCAGTGTGCCGCGTCTGTGTGCTGCCGATGATATTGACACTGCCGATTTCAAGAATTGTGTGCCGGATGATATATTTCAGCTTATGGTGGCTGTAATACGTATAGCTGTTCCTTACACAGGCATGATTGTGTCGACTCGGGAAAGCAAGAGCAGCCGCGAGAAAGTTCTGGAATTGGGAGTATCGCAGATAAGCGGGGACTCTCGTACCAGTGTGGGCGGATATGCCGAAGAAGAGACTGGGGAAGAGAACTCAGCACAGTTTGATGTGACTGACCGTCGCACGCTTGATGAAGTGGTGGGATGGTTGTTGAGGTTGGGTTATGTGCCAAGTTTTTGTACAGCTTGTTATCGTGAGGGAAGAACTGGCGACCGTTTTATGTCGCTTGTGAAAAACGGACAGATTGCCAATTGTTGCTTGCCGAATGCTTTGATTACGCTTAAGGAGTATCTTTGCGATTATGCCTCGGAGGACACGCGATCAGTCGGTTTGTCGCTGATAGAGAAAGAATTGTCTGGCATTCCAAATGAGCGTATCCGGATACGTGCCGGACAGTATTTGGACGAGATTGATAAAGGACATCGGGATTTTAGATTTTAAGAATATGGGTATGACACAGGATGTTCAGCGTTCACTTCGTCTGCATATTGGGTTCTTCGGTAAGCGGAATAGCGGAAAATCAAGTTTGGTAAATGCGCTGTGCGGGCAAAATGTGGCTATTGTCTCGGACGTTCCCGGGACAACTGCTGATGCGGTGTACAAGAATATAGAGATAGGGCAGTTAGGAGCTTGTGTGCTGGTGGATACGGCAGGCTTTGACGATGAAGGCACGCTTGGTGCGCTGAGAAATGAGGCAACAAGGAAAGCTGCCGCGAAAGTGGATGCCGCAGTAATTGTCATGTCGGTAGACGATGAGTCGGGATATGAGGATGAGAGGTGGTGGATACATTTCTTCTCCGGACTTCGTGTGCCTGTGATTGCAGTCATGAACAAGACAGACCTTTGCGGAGTGGACGAAGTAGAATCAAAGCTGAAGCATATCTACGGAATGGAGAATGTGCAGGACAAGATTGATGTTGTGCTTACGGTTTCTGCGTATGAAGGCACCGGAATAGAGAATCTCAGGACAGCCATTGCAAAGACATTGACTGACAAAAGTGAGGTTTCGGACATAACGGGCAAACTTTGTCGTGCTGGTGATGTGGTCTTGTTAGTGATGCCGCAGGACATTCAGGCACCGAAAGGGCGGCTTATCCTCCCGCAGGTGCAGACATTGCGTCATTTGCTTGACAAGCGGTGCCTGCCCGTTTGCTGTACGGCTGACAATATGCCGGATTTGCTCGCTGCTTTGGCTGCTCCGCCACGGCTTATTATCACTGATTCGCAAGTATTCAAGACTGTGGAGAGATATTGTCCGGAAGTAACATTGCTGACTTCTTTCTCTGTACTTTTTGCTGGGTGTAAGGGCGATATACAGGAATTTGCAGCTGGTGCCCGTGCAATTGACAACTTGTTGCCGGAGTCGCATGTGCTGATTGCTGAGGCATGTACTCATATTCCTCAGCATGAAGATATAGGACGAGTGAAGCTTCCTCGTCTTTTGCGTAAGAGAATTGGGGAAGGACTTCGTATTACACATGTGAACGGAGCAGACTTTCCTGATGATTTGTCACCATTTGATTTGATTATTCATTGTGGAGCCTGTATGTTTACCCGGCGTCATGTGCTCAATCGCATCGCATTGGCAAAAGCCTCACAGGTGCCGATTACTAATTATGGAATGGCGATAGCCTTTCTGAACGATATGCTTGACAGGGTGGCATTGGGTGTCTGAAATGTGAAGAAAGGACATCTCCGTTTTGTTTGGCGAATATGAAATCTAAATAAAGAAAATTCTAATTTATATATAACTCATAAATATGGCGAAGAATAATAACAATATTATGTTCATCCGCTACCAGTTGTTGGCACGAATGGTCAACATGTGGAAGAACGACAGACTGCTAAAAGACATTGACAGGTTGCCGCTGGAACTGAACCCGCGCAAGTCACAACCTCGTGGAAGGTGCTGTATTTATAAGGAGAGAGCTGTGACAAAATACAAGTGCATGGCTATGATGGGATTTGACATGACAGACGAGAAAGACGAGCTTGACTCTCTTTCTGATTATGCTCAGAGACTGCTTGACCGTGGAGACAGTGAGATAAAGATGACATTGCTTTCTGTAATGGATGAAGCCTGCTCATCGTGTATCAAGGTCAATTACGAAGTGTCGAATCTTTGCCGGGGATGTGTGGCGCAAGCTTGTAACAGTGCCTGCCCAAAAGGGGCTATTTCGTATGACAAGCATGGCAAGGCTACGATAGATCATGATATTTGTATCAGTTGCGGACGTTGTCATCAGGCATGTCCTTACCATGCCATTATTTACCTGCCAGTACCGTGTGAGGATGTGTGTCCTGTGAAAGCCATATCTAAAGACGAATATGGGGTGGAGCATATTGATGAATCAAAATGTATATACTGCGGAAAATGTATGAAGGCTTGCCCTTTTGGTGCAATCTTTGAAGTATCGCGAGTGTTCGATGTCATAAAGCTTCTCGATCGCAAGCGTAAGCTTGTGGCAATGGTGGCACCTTCAATTTTGTCGCAGTTCAAATACCCTATTGAAAAAGTGTATGGTGCTATTCGTCGGCTTGGTTTCCATGATGTCATAGAAGTGGCTTATGGAGCGGAGGAGACAATACGTAATGAGGCGAAAGAATTTAAGGAAAGAATGGAGGAGGGTGCCCCGTTTATGACCACAAGCTGCTGCTCGGCATACGTGCAGCTTGCCAAGAAGCATATTCCAGAATTGTTGCCATATATATCCACAACTGGCTCACCGTTGTTTTACACCGCCAAATATGCTACGGAGAAACATCCTGACGCGTTTACGGTATTTATAGGACCATGTGCGTCAAAGCGTCGTGAGGGAAGAGATAATCCGCGTGTGGATTTTGTTTGGACTTTCAGCGAACTTGATGCCGTACTCGAAGGGTATGAGATAGATATTGAACAGTGTGAGCCGTTTGTGCCTTCTGAACGTGGAGGACACGACGCACAAGGTTTTGCCAAGACTGGAGGTGTGTTTGAGTCGGTGAAAAATGCAGTGGGTGATCCGTCTCTTCAGGCTACGGTTATTCAAGGACTTGACAAGAAAGCAATAGCTCTGCTTCGTGGTTATGCCAAGACAAAAAAATGTCCTACGAAGTTCATTGAGGTGATGAGCTGTGAGGGTGGATGTATCAACGGACCTTGTACGTTCAATGATGAGTTGGCTGCAAAGAAACAGTTTGATACCGAACTGAAAAAGTTTGATGAATAGAGGCTGGAATAATCGGAATCAAAAAAATAATCGGAATCAATATGAAAAAGATAGTCCTTGTTACGGGCGGGCAGCGTTCTGGAAAGAGTGAATATGCAGAGAAATTGGCTTTGCAGCTCAGTCCGAATCCTGTATATATGGCTACATCGAGAGTCTGGGATGATGAGTTCAGACATCGCGTGGAGATCCACAAGCAGCGACGGGGTTCTCAATGGACCAATATAGAAGAAGAGAAGTGGTTGAGCAGGCATGAGGTGTCCGGACGTACTGTACTTGTGGACTGTGTAACTTTATGGGCAACGAACTTCTTCTTCGATTTGCAGAATGAGTGTTTGCATTCTGCAAAGGCGGCAGGCGAACATGTAGAGCGTACATTGAATGCCCTGAAAGAGGAATTTGACAATTTTACCTCGCAAGAGGCTACATTCATTTTTGTCACTAATGAGATAGGCTCGGGAGGAGTGAGTGACAATGAGATACAGCGTAAATTTACGGATGTGGAAGGCTGGATGAACCAGTATGTGGCTTCAAAAGCTGATGAGGTGGTGATGATGGTATGTGGAATTGCCGTAAAAATCAAGTGATTTGATTCTGGAATATTGATTTTGAAGATAATAAATGACTCTATGAATATGAATTTTTGCATACAACCGACGGAAAAGTCTTTTATTGCTAAGGTGCAGGAGAAGATTGACAATTTGAACAAGCCTAAAGGTTCATTGGGTAGATTGGAATCTCTTGCCTTGCAATTAGGACTGATACAGCGCACGCTGTCGCCTGTTCTTAATCATCCGTGCCATATATTGTTTGGTGCCGACCACGGCATTGAGCGTGAGAATGTAAGCATTTCACCTCGTGAAATCACATGGCAGCAAATGTTGAACTTTGGACGCGGCGGTGCCGGTATAAACATGTTTTGCCGACAGCATGGCTTCAAACTTCATGTGGTGGATGTGGGTGTCGATTATGATTTTGACAAAGAGCGTGATTGCCACATTATTGACAGGAAGATAGCAAAGGGAACACGCAACTTTTTGTATGAGTCGGCTATGGACGAGACCGAGTATGAGAAAGCACTTTCTGTTGGAGCGGAAATGACGGAAGCGTGCCATCAAGACGGATGCAATGTCATCAGTTTTGGGGAAATGGGTATAGCCAATACTTCACCATCGTCTGTATGGATGCATCTTTTTCTTGGCATTCAGCTTGCGCAGTGTGTAGGAGCAGGTGCAGGTCTTGATTCGGAGGGCCAGAAACATAAGTATGAGGTGCTTAAGATGTCGGTAGACAAATTCATGGCAGAGTCGGGTGTCTGTCCCTGTTCAGAGACAACTCCGATGTCGAGAGATGAAGTAAAGGCCGTGATACGCTATTTCGGCGGTTTTGAGATGGTGGCGGCGATAGGTGGAATGCTTCGTGCTGCCGAACTTGGAATGATTGTGCTTGTCGATGGTTTCATTATGACGGCATGTATGCTTGCCGCCTCGCGTCTGTATCCGGAAGTCATGGACTATGCCGTTTTTGGACATAAAGGCGATGAGTCAGGGCATAGTATGATGCTTGGTGCAATGAATGCAGAACCGTTGTTGGCACTCGGGTTGCGTCTTGGAGAAGGTACAGGAGCCGTATGTGCGTATCCGATATTGCAGTCCGCCGTCAATATGATGAATGAGATGGACAATTTTGCTCATGCTGAAATAACAAAATATTTCTGATAACGGGCTGTTGTACTTCAGTTCATGAAGTTTATAATATAAATGTAGTAACCTATCATGCAGAGCGTCAGAAGAGTTCCTTCTGTTCGAGTGACTGTATGATAGGTTTTTCCTGTTTTACAGCAGAACCATAAGGCGGTGGAAGATATGAGTAAGACCAGAAAATCGAACATCGTGATATTGCCGAGTGAGAGAGGGCAAACTGTGGACGAGATTCCAAGAATCAGGAATATATTGAACACATTGCTTCCTACAATATTTCCCATAGCCATATCGGTATCTCCTTTGCGGGCAGCTACGATAGAAGTTACAAGCTCAGGAGCAGATGTCCCGGCTCCCACAATAGTCAGTGCTATTACGGACTGGCTTACACCAAGAGCCGCTGCAATTTCTGACGCTCCGTCCACAAACCAATTTCCTCCAAGAATCAGTCCGGTTAATCCAACAATAATGAACAGGCAGGATTTCCATATCGGCATTTCGTCAACAGCGACAGATGGCAACTCTTCTTTATTCCGGGTATTTCCCTTTGGTGATGTGGCATTCTCTTGATGATAGTCCGCATTCTTGTGTCCTTTCTTTGCAATGGCGAATGTATATGCCATGAAGATGAGGAAAAAGGCAAGAAGGGTGATGCCTTCTGTACGGTTGATGCTGTTGGTCGGGGTTTCGTTGAAGAATGAGTCGTTCGCCATGACAAACAAAACAACCGAAGCCAATATACATAAAGGTATATCGTAGCGTAAATTGTTCTTGCTGACTTTTATGGGTGCTACCAGAGCTGTCATTCCCATTATGGCAAAGACATTGAAAATATTGCTTCCTATGACATTTCCCAAAGCCATTTCTGTCCGTCCCGAGATGGCAGAAAGCAGACTTATGACCAGTTCCGGAGCAGAAGTTCCGAAAGCAACAATAGTGAGTCCTATCACAAGTGTGGACACATTGAGACGTTTTGCCACAGCTGAGGCACCGTCTGTCAGCCAGTCTGCGCCTTTCAATATTGCCACCAGTCCGCCAGCAAAAAGCAATATAGATAAAAGAATGTCTGTCATCTTAGTTTCTCCTGATACATCTGTAGTGTGTATTCATCAAAACAGCAAAATATGACCTTTTCTATTTTAGGATACAGGAAAAGTGAGGTGCGCACCTCATATATTGCGATTTCTGTAGCTTCTTCAAGAGGATAGCTATACACTCCTGTGCTTATAGCGGGAAAAGCAATGCTCTTGAAGCCTTTCTTTGCCGCGATTTTCATGCTGTTGCGGTAACATCGTGCAAGAAGCTCCGCCTTGTTCTGCTGTACGCTGAAATAGATTGGACCGACAGTATGTATGATGTATTTGGCGGGAAGATTATAGCCCTTTGTCAGTTTGGCTTCTCCTGTCTCGCAACCTTTTAGTTTACGGCATTCTTCGAGCAACTCAGGACCAGCAGCCTTATGGATTGCTCCGTCTACACCTCCCCCGCCTAATAACGATTTGTTTGCTGCATTTACGATGGCATCCACTTTCAGGGTTGTGATGTCGCCAAGGAACGTTTCTATAATTTGTGCCATACCATTTTGATTTTAATGAAAAACTATCGCAAAAGTAACGAATAAGTCAGATATAGGCAACACTTGTCTGTTTAAGTTTTGCCAGTCGTATACAGATTTGTCATATTCAGATGGAATATGTGTGCCAAAGATTCTTTGGATATACGTGTATCCATGCTGTGTCAGTCCGCCTTCTCTTCCTTTTCGTTAAATGTCAATTCGCATGATATTAATTGGATTATGCTCGTCCAAAGCAATGCGGTGGCATTCCGGTTTCGTCAAACCAAAACGGAATGCGGCTTCTTCAAACAAACGTACACTTTTCTCGCTTACTGCATTGATGACAATTCGCCCCTTGTCCATCACTGTAAGAATCTTCCCGACTATCTCTACCAATTTGCCGCCATGTCCGCCGATGAACACAGCATCTGGCTTGGAAAGTAAGGAAATGTCCGTGTCAAGAAAGTCGCCTATATGGGCATCAATGCCCGGTGTACCAAAGCGGCGCGCATTCTCCGCCATGATTTCCCTACATTGCTCACGCACTTCAAAACTGATGACTTCAAGTTCCGGAAACTGTAATTTTGCTTCTATGGATACGGAGCCTGTGCAGAATCCTATATCCCAAAACACACGACTTCCGGCGAGGTTTAGTGTCATGAGTGAGGCAAGACGGATTGGAGCTTTGGTAATCATCTTGCTTCTTCCGTCGAGGAGGGCAAAACGCTCTTCCGGTATGCCGAAAACACGTTCCCTTTCCGCCGTCTTTCTGAGAATGACACAATTAGGAAAAGCCGCCTGAAAATTCTTTTCAACCACTTCCGAAACCGGCATAGTGCTGATTCTCTCGTTTTCCTCATTGCCGAGACATTCACCGATGGTCATCAGATAATTGTCATAACCGAAGTCTGTCATCCGCCGGGCAATGTCGAGCGGTGTCTTATGGCGGTCAGTGAGCGAGCCTATGAGACCGCATCCGCGAATCAGTGCCGCATCGAATTTCGTCCACGGTCTGCCTGTCAGCGATACCACAGTCATGTCGTGATATGGCAGAAGCATTCTGTGGGCAAGTGTCTGTAAGGAATTGAAAGAAGGGTAAACCTTTATTTCCGCATCCGGCATCTCACGCTGTATGGTGACTGCAAATCCATAAAAAAGAGGGTCTCCCGAAGCAAAGACAACAATCTCTTCGTGCCGCTCATATTGTGCAAATACAGCCGACAAGGGTACTGTAATGTCTATCCATTCAGCATTTGCCGGCAACAGATGCTCCACAATCTTCCTGTGGCGCTTGCCACCACTGAAAACCGTTCCGTTCGATATACATTCCAATACCTCGGGCGGAAACCAGCACTCTCTACTGTCCGATAAACCTATGATTATGAATTTCTTCATCACTTCGTTGTTTTGGATACTTCAATACTTAACTATTTTCATTCTTTGCTTATCCCGGCATACAATGTACACACCCTTGCTTAATGAAGATTGTCGGACAACTCTTTCCGCATCTTCCGCACGGACGCACAACCTAAGTGTGCCACTGAGGTCATAAACCCTTATCTCCGCCTCTTTCGTGTCCGCTGCAATATCCTCAATCCCCACTTCGGAGGCATTGACCACCGTCACTCTTTTTTCCGGCAAACCTTCAATCATGACGATAGAGTCGTTGAAAAGGTTCAGATCGTGGAATATACGCAGTTTGTATTTGCCCCTCACAATGTTGAACGGAGTGCGGTTGAATCGTCGTGTCGTCACCTCTTCCGGTGCAAGTGTCATGCCTTGTTGGCTGAACACCGTGTAGCTTCCCGGACGGCTCTCCGACTCCAATGCCAGATACACTCTGCCGAAAAATTCGCGTTCTCCATTGTGTAAGGTGATGGAGTAGGCTGGGTTGGAGCCACGTATCAGTGTATCAGGAAAATCAATTCTTGTAATGGAAAGATGCGCTTCCGCTTCTTTGTCTTCTTTGATGGTGATACTGTCTGCCGATATATATGCAAGCAGATAGTTCGGAACACCAACCGTAGTCCGGGCTTCATGCCATTCCGAGCCTTCCTGATACACGGGGACAATTCGGTATGTCCCTTCCGGAATATGCGCGGGAATACCGATGGACAATGTGTCTGTATAAGTGGTGTCTTCCGTTTCCTCTAATAGAAAATCGTGCTCATAGTCTGTCAGAATCTCCAGAATCCCCTCCGTCTTTAATGCCATTGCCATTCTTCCCGAATGTATGTTCCATCCTATGTTCGACATGTTGGTCGTGACCACTCTGAATGTCTCATTTCTGCCGATATGAGTGTCTTTCGGTTCTATTGCCGAAAAACCGAAGGAATACCGTTCCGATGAGGCTGTCTCCGTTGCAGGACGTATGCCTACACATACCACCTGCGTCAGATTCAGTCCCTGCTCAGGATTGTTCCTGTCGAACCAGTCCGGTAAATCCGGCGACATGACTCTCATGTCGTAATACCCGTTGGCTTCTCCTTCCCATCCCCAGTTGATATGGAATAGTCCGTTCTCGTCATATCCGTCGCAGACGAATGCATGAGCTTCCGTTGCTGAATATCCTGTGACAAGTATCGGGCGTCCTTCTGCCAATTCCGTTTTGAGCATGTTCTCCCATTCCGAATATGGAAAAAAGTCGCGGAAGTATATTTGCATTCCTCTGTCATAACCGAAATATTCAGTCAGTGCCATTGGCTGCCGCACCGGATATGCGCCGCTTGCGATGGGCGAGTAGCGCATGTCCACGGCAATGCCGCAGTCGGATATGAGTTGCGCCACGGCATCCGCCTGCTCCTGACTGTAACTGCCTTCCGTATAACTGTCGAGAATGTTCTTCCAGTCGTAGGCATGTTCTCCGAAATGTGCCGTCAGTGTTTCTCCACATCCGCGAGTGTCAGTGTAAGTGTGTGAGCCGTTGCCGCGTTTCGGATGCTCATAATATCTCATTACCTCAGCCATTGCGTGTGCCACGCATCCGGTCAGACACTGTTTGGAGTCCACTATCGGAGTCTTGTTCCAGAACGGTGAGTACTGGTGCCACGTATCGTACAACAGCGGCAATACAGCATCCGGAAGCTCCGCACTGCGCAATGTCGGTGCGCAATTGGCGGCGATGTTGTTCTTGCAACATCTTAGCCATGTCCGGAAAGAAGGATTGCCGGAGGCTGTGCCGAACAGTCCGCCATCGGAATATCCCAATATGGCAGATGTGCGTGGCTCGCATGTGGCAATCACAAAGCATCCGTTGTCCGGTGCGTCATACACACATACATTCCCTTCCGGTGAAGAATAAGCCTTTTCAAGTCTGACAGGCTCTCCGGAGTGTGAGCGGGTGCCATGTCCCTTGTCTTGTGCGACGAGAAACTCTCTCACTTGTTTGATGACTTCCTGTTCAGACAGTTTCTGGGCATACCCCGGTGATATGCTCAGTAAAAAGAACACTATGATAAGACGGTACATACTTCTTTCCTTTCTTTATAGCTGTCGGCGGTTATACATGCGATGTTTTTTCAGTATCCTTCCGGAGCGGTTTGTCCCGGTTTCTTATACATCCCTGCCCGGCCGGAGTTGTCCGGCATCGTCAAATGTAAGAATGGAATTTACAAGTGTGGCAGCCAGATTGCTCCCGCCCTTTCTTCCCTCGACAAGTATTTTGGGAATGGAGCGGAACGGTTTGGCCGCATGTTTCGACTCTTCGACATGGACAAATCCTACCGGTGCGCCGATGATGCCGGCAGGCGAGGCTTTTCCTTTTCTAATCAGCTCACACAGTTCAAGCAGGGCTGTCGGTGCGTTTCCGAACACATAAAGCGCGTCTGGATATTCCTGTGCCGCAAGGCGCATCCCGGCTTGCGCACGAGTGATGTTCAGCTCTTTTGCCATCTCTGCCCCGCGAGGGTCATTGATATAGCACTTCACCTCTATGCCGAGCCTTTGCAACGCGCCTTTGCGTATACCTGATGCAGCCATTGTCACATCGGTGACAATCGTTTTCAGTTTGCCGCTGCTCACTTTGTCGTAGATTGATGCCACAGCCCCTTCGTCCATCCACAGCAGCCGTTCCATGTCGAAGTCTGCCGTGGTGTGTATGGCATGAAGCATAGCCCATTTTTTGTCTAAAGGAATGTCCTTGTTTTGCAGTTCCTGTTCTATTGTTCTGAACGATTTTATCATGATGTTTTGTCCCACACGGGCTGTCTCGTCCGTCAGGTTTTCCCGGTAGTATCCGCGTGGAGTAATCATCACATTCCGGGATTTGTCTGTCGGGGAGGCAGTGGTGTAGGTCTGTGAGTTGCCGATGATGACCACCGTGAACATGTCAATGTCTTCCGGATCGAACTGTTCCAATGTGGTGACAACCACTGTCTGCCCCTCTCTGCCCGCATTCCGTACATAGCCTACGGGGGTGTCTGCTTTCCGCTCCTGCATGAAAATCTCCTTCAGACGGTAAATCTGCCAGTATCTGCCGTGACTTTTGGGATTGTAGACGGCTGTGACGAAATCGCCTGTGGCAGCAGCCTTTATTCTCTTCTCAATCATTGCCCACGGGGTCATGAGGTCGGACAGGGAAATGATGCACAAATCGTGCCCTGTCGGTGCGCCGAGCAGTGATGCCGCCTTTTGGAAAGCACTGATGCCGGGCAGGGTCACAATCTCTATTTGTGCGTCATTGTTTCTCACCGACATTTCGTGTACCAGCGGTGCCATGCCGTATATGCCTGCATCGCCCGAGGAGATGACGCATACGGTATGCCCCTCGCGTGCCATGTTGAACGCCTCCTCAGCCCGTTGTCTTTCCTGTCTCATGCCGCTGTCAATGCACACGGCATCATCTTTCAGCGCATGTTCGATAAAACGGAAGTAGTATTTATATCCGATTACAATGTCGCTTTCCGACACCGCTTTCAGTACAGCCGGTGTAATGTCGTCCGCATGTCCCGGTCCTATTCCCGCTACTATTATTTTTCCTTTGGTCATAATCGGTAAATGAATTTGGTGAAATGGTGGTGTCCGTATTCCTGCATTAAGGCATTTGCTTGTGACGGCTGCACACACTCTATTTATGCAAATTTACGACAAAATGCCGGATTTTGTATTGCCGGAATAAAGAATCTCTTTTTCTTTTGGTTTATACGGCATTTCAAGTGGCTCATTTTGTTTATTATAAGGCTGAGTTTTGGTGTAGGTGATGTCTCGCTGATGGATTTGACAGGTTGCTTTTGGAGGCAAATATGCTTTTGGCTGATATTCGTAGGTTCTTGGAAAGAATTATTGACTTTTTGTAAGTGTGCGTGTTTTGTGCGTTCTGACAGACTCCTCCGTCGCAAAGCGACACCTTACCTAACTTAGGGGAGGAGCTATATACATTGTCAATCAATCTGTTAGTTTTTCTATAAGCATGGTAACCTGGTTCCTCCCCTAAGTTAGGGGAGGTGTCGCTTTGTGACGGAGGAGTCTGTCTTAAAAGTCAATAAATTTAGAATATATCTGACAATTTGATATGTTAAATCCCGACTCCGTAGAATCACCTCAAAATGAACCGGACTCCGCCGAGGTTGCAAAAACGCGATTCTACGGAGGCTTTTGAACCTCGAAAACCAAGTGGGCAAATAGAACAATCCGCCCGACTAAAAGATATAAAATTTCAACCCAAAACATGCCCTCCCCATCCAAAAGCCCACTAAAACCCAAAATTACAAGGTGCTGAAAATTTATTTCCAAGGCACACTGATTTTTTTCGCAAGGTGAACAAAATTTATTTTCAAGGCGCACAAAATTTTCAAAGCCCGTTTTTTGGCCCAAAATCGGGCATTTTCCCGAATCATGTCCTCAAAAAGACGAGAGTCGCCTTTTCCATGTCCTGAAAAACAAAAATGGATTTTGAACCCGAAAAAAGACAATTTTAAGACAAAATTTTCATAACTCGCTGATTATCAATACATCCTATTTTGACTCTAACCATGCGTTTTACGTCTAAAACTACATACTTTTTGCTGAAATTGTATTTAATTGATTATCAATGACTTATTGGTTAATTCCCGAAAAGCCAAGCATCGGACAAGGGCAAGAGGCTGCGGGAATTGTTAAAATTGCGTCTCCATCACAAGTGACATAATGTCACTAATGCTTGTCTGCATACAGCTGTTTGGTTATATCTCTTGTGTGCCGGCAAATCGTCATTATAAAAAGGCGCGTACAATAATATAACCGCAAAATATTTGCTGATAGTTCGCAGGATATAGAATATAATGGCTAACTTTACCCTCGATACTGGTGAGTCTGTCAAAGAGTATAGTAGACAAAAGGATACCTGTATATCTGTGTTTTTGTTTGTCTGAGTCTTTGCATGACAGAAAAAGGCTTGACAGACAGCCGGAAGATGGTTGGCTAAAAATATAATTTATTGTTACATGAATCTTACAATGAAAACAGTTTTTGTCGCGGCAGCATTTAGTCTGTGTGCGACAACCGATGCAAAGCGTCAGTCGAGGACGATAAATGACAATTGGGAGTTTAAGAAAGTGTCCGACAGTGAGTGGGCGGTGGTCAATATTCCGCATACTTATAATATGGATGCCTACGAGGGTATGCGCTATTACCGTGGCAAGGGTGTTTACCGCAGGCTGCTCGATGTGCCGGAAATAGACAAATCGCGCAGGTATTATCTGCGTATTGACGCTGCCAGTAAGGGAGCGGAAGTCAGGATTAACGGTGAGAGTCTGGGAAGCCATGCCGGTGGATATACCAAGTTCTTGTTTGATGTGACCGACAAAATCACAGATAAAAATGAAATAGAGATAACAGTTGATAACGACCGTCCCGACATCACACCTATTTCCGCTGATTTCACATTCTTCGGTGGCATCTATCGTGATGTGTGGCTCATATCTACTCCCGACTGTCATTTCAATATGGGCAATATGGGAAGCGACGGCATCTTCATCAGCACTCCGGTAGTGAGTGAGAAAGAGGCTGTTGTCAGGGTTCGTAGCGAGGTGACAAACGACAGCGACAGTCCGGCAGTGCTTGAGGTGGCGAGTGTGATAACAGCTCCCGATGGCAAGCATGTGCAGACAATCAGAAATAAAGTGAGGCTGAAAGCGGGAGAGACAAAGAGTGTGGAAGGAACTGGCAAGAAAATTGCCAATCCGCTACTGTGGTCTCCGGAAGCTCCGAATCTGTACACTGTCAGGACTGTGCTTTCCGACCCGAATACGGGAGAAGAACTTGATTCCTATACTCATCATACCGCTTTCCGCTGGTTCGCATTTGACGGAAACAAAGGTTTTTCCCTTAACGGCAAGCCATATAAGCTGCGCGGCTTTAACCGTCATCAAGACCAATGGCCTGTGGGGGTGGCTCTTCCGGATGAGGCCCACAGACGCGATATAGAGTTGCAGAAAGAACTTGGAGCTAATTTCATCCGTATAGCCCATTATCCTCAGGATGATGCTGTGCTCGAACTCTGCGACAAGCGCGGACTGTTAGTATGGGAAGAGATTCCTATTGTCAATATAGTGCCTGATACGGAGGGATACGCTGATAACTGCGAGCTTAATCTTCGTGAGATGATTCGTCAGCATTACAATCATCCGTCTGTCATCGCATGGGGATATATGAACGAGATTCTGCTTACTGCCCCGCAACCGGGCAAACCCGGGTGGGAGGCTTGCCGCGACCGCACGGTGGCTCTTGCGCGGCGGCTTGAAAGGGCACTTAAAGAGGAAGACCCGTCGAGGGCGAGTGTGATGGCTTACAACATGACTAACCTTTACAATGAGATTGGTCTTGACCTGATAGATGTGTCAGGATGGAATCTCTACCACGGTTGGTATGTGGGGCAGCTCGGCGATTTCAACAAGTGGTGTGAGGAGCAGCATGAGCGTTATCCGGAGCGTCCTGTCATCATTTCGGAGTGGGGAGCCGGAAGCGACCGCCGTCTGCATACCGATAATGGCAGGCCTTTTGATTTCAGCATAGAATATCAGCATACTTATGTAGAGCACTACTTGCCGTTCATTGAGGAGACTGAGTGGATTTGTGGCTGCTCCTATTGGAATTTCATTGATTTCAATGTTGCGGCCCGTCAGGAATCCATGCCGAGAGTCAATAACAAAGGTGTGGCGTATAACGACCGTACATTCAAGGATATAGCCTATTATTTCAAGTCGATGTGGCGCAAGGATGTTCCTGTTGTTCATATTGCAAGTCGTGACCGTGCTGTCAGAATAGGTGAGGATGGACAGAAACATCCGGTGAAAATTTACACTAACCTTCCGGAGGTGGAACTGGTGGTCAATGGGGTCGGCATGGGTAAGAAGGCTGTATCCAATTGTTCTGTGACGTTTGAGGTGGAATTTCCCAAAGGTAGGTCTACTCTCATAGCCAAAGGGTATGACGGGCAAGACAGGACGGAAGACTGTATGACTGTCATCCGCAATCCTTATCCTTGTTTGTCGGATGGCGGTGAGCTTGCCATTAATGTAGGCGGCAACTGCGACTTTACGTCCGACCTCAGCAACTTGACATGGCTTTCCGACCGTCCGTACACTCCCGGCAAGTGGGGATATGTAGGCGGAAAGGAACGTAGTACAACATCCGAGATAAAAGGTACTGTTGACGGACCGGTTTATCAGACATGGAGAGAGGGCGACTTTACTTATAGGGTTGATGCGCCGGCAGGTGAGTATGAGGTGGAGCTGCTGATGGCTGATGTGTCCAGACCGGCGGCGCAGCTTGCCAATCTTCTTGCACGGAGCAATTCGGAGAAAGAGCAGGACATGGCGCGTTTCGATGTGCTTATCAACGGTCAGGAGGTGGAACGTGATTTTTCTCCTGTTGTGAACGGACATTTCCGTACAGCTTTCAAGCGTCGTTATATAGTGGATAACAATGGTGAGGGTATCAGGATAGATTTCCGGGCAGTGAAGGGCAAACCATATCTTTCCGGTTTGAAAATCCGCAAGATTTAGTGTGTGGGTGTCACAGTATATGACAATGATTTACGTCAGTCAGGGTACATGAATTGGATTGAACATGCTGATTCTGTCCCGGACTGACGTTCTTTTTTTGTTTGTGGCTTGCGGAAGGATAGAGAGGGAGAAGGTCTGTTTCTCTCTTGAAGGGAAAAATTTGCATCAGGTTAAGTGTTGTGCTTAATTTATACGTATATATAGACAGATAGGATGGGAGTATGCCCTGACTGCCGGTAAATGAAATGGAAATGATGAATTTAAAATAAGGAATGATATGAAGAATAGATTTGGAATCTTTTTGGTGGCAATTGTCGGGATTGTCGCGATGTGTGCGTCTGTACAGAATTCTTTTGCGCAAAGCAGAGTGGATGTATATCCTGCCCCGAAAGAGGCAGAGTTGAATACTGATTTCGGTGTGAGAGTGCGTGTGGATGGAGGCGAATGGAAAAATGTAGATACTTATAAAGTGTATGTGGACAAGGTGGTTGAGGGAAAACACATCACAGAGTCTTCCTCAATGGCATATTTTGATTTTGACGGCGAGGTGGAGGTGGAAGTCACCAACAACCACGGCAAGATTGACTCTGCCCGTGTGCGTCCGTTGTCATACGGTATTCCGTTTGATATGAATGGCAATGCTCTTGTATTCAGACTGAAAGAGGCTGCCAACCTTTCTGTGGAGGTGAATGGCGACATATTCCACAACCTTCAGTTGTTTGCCAACCCTCTCGATGCGAACAAACCGAAGAAGGCTAAGAGCGACAAGAACCTGATATACATTGCTCCGGGAGTTCATGACTTGGGTAATGAGCCGCTGATTGTTCCTTCGGGCAAGACATTGTATGTGGCAGGCGGTGCTGTCATAAAAGGTTGTGTAAGGGTGGAGAATGCGCACGATGTGAAAATTTTGGGGCGAGGCATGATTTATCCTCACCGTCAGCTTGGCATCACCATCTCAAACTCGAAGAATGTGGTTGTAGAGGGTGTCATGTCTACACAGTGCGCTACCGGTGGTTCTGATTCTGTGTCGATTGAGAATGTCAAGGTCATAAGCTATTACGGATGGGGCGACGGACTGAACGTGTTTGCGTCGAACAATGTGTCGTTCAACCGTGTGTTTGCCCGCAATTCCGATGACTGCACCACTGTCTATGCCACACGTAAGGGATTCAGCGGAGGTTGCCGGAATATCAGAATGACAAACTCCACACTTTGGGCGGATGTGGCTCATCCTATATTTATCGGTATTCATGGTGATGCGGCAAAGTGCGATGTCATAGAGGACATAGTATATGAGAATATCGACATACTTGATCAAGCTGAGAATCAGATTGACTATCAGGGATGTATGGCAATTAATGCCGGCGACAACAACTATATACGCAACATCCGTTTTGAGAATATCCGTGTGGAGGAGATGCGCAAGGGCACGTTGTTCAATGTGCGCATCTTCTACAATAAGAAGTATTGTGCGGCTCCGGGAATGTGTATTGAGAATGTGCTTTTCAAGAATGTGTCGTATAATGGAAAGAATGCTGCATATTCTATTATATCGGGATATAACAGTGACAGACCGGTGAGGGGAATTACCTTCGAGAATCTGATGATTAACGGCGAGCATATTCACGACAAAATGCCGGGCAAGCCGGGTTATTACAAGACATCGGACATGTGTAACATGTTTATAGGAGAGCATGTGGAGAACGTGGTGTTTAAGTAAGAAAACATTTCTGACGATGCAAAAACTGTGCGTTGTTCTTCTTTCTGTTTTTTCCACCATGCAGGTGTATGCGGGAAATGAGAAAGACTTGTTTCTGTCATCGCCCGATGGAAACCATACTGTGAGGTTCTCACAAGTGCGGACATCGGAGGGCACGAATGAAGTGCGTTATGCAGTCCGTTTCAAAGACAAAGAAGTGGTCGGGTGGTCTCGCGCCGGATTGGATATGGACAATCGGGTGTGGGAGAAGGCGCTTGGGGTGCGCGATTTGGTGCAGCCGGAGTGCTGGATGGACAATCTGACTGTGGATTCTGTCAGTTATGGCACACATGATGGGTGCTGGCAGCCTCTTTATGGTGAACGCTCCTCGGTGAGAGACCATTATCATGAGGGTGTGCTGTATCTGTCGAAAAAGGATGGCTCCGGCTACAGAATGAATATAGAGGTCCGCGCATACGATGAGGGTATAGCTTTCCGCTATTTTTTTCCTGAGCATCCGAAAGCTATTTTTCATAAGGTGGTGGCGGATTTGACGGAATACGCTTTTCCCGAAGGTACGAAAGCCTGGTGTGAGGAGTGGGCGCAGGCTGTGTTTGAACGCAAGGATGTGAGTGAGATAAACCTTCCGGTGGAGCGTGCTCTGACCCTTGAGTTGCCAAATGGTGTGTGGACGGCTGTGACGGACGCTGATGTGGACGACTGGTGTCTGACCCGTTTCCGTTCCTCAAAAACAAGGAGAGGCACGTTGGAGAGTGTGATGTACAGTCCCGTGGACATAGTCACTTATTATGCCACTCCGTGGAAGGTGGTGATGTCGGCTGACGTGCCCGGACAATTGCTGGAACACAACGATATTATTCTGAACCTGAATCCGCCGTGTGAGATTCCCGATGTGGAGTCGTGGGTGAAGCCGGGAAAAATCATGCGTGCCGGGATTTCCACTGAATCCGGGATGGAGGTAATAGATTTCTGTGCGGAACACAACATACCTTATATGCTCTTCGACTGGCAATGGTACATGCCATGTACGAGTCATGATGGTGATGCCACAAAAGTGGTTGATAAAGTGGATATGCCTAAAGTTATTGCATACGGTAAGGAACGCGGAGTGGGAGTGTGGCTGTATGTCAATCAGCATGCGCTGATGAAGCAGGCGCGCACTTTGTTCCCGGTGCTCCGGGAATGGGGAGTAGTCGGTGTCAAGTCGGGATTTGTGCAGTATGCCAGTCACAGATGGGCGACATGGATTCACGACCTTGTGCGTTTGGCGGCAGACAACCATCTGATGATGAACATACACGATGAGTTCCGTCCATCGGGATTCAGTCGCACTTATCCGAATTTGCTGACACAGGAAGGGATTTGTGGCAACGAGGAATGGCCCGATGCCACTCACAATGTGACTCTTCCGTTTACACGTATGATAAACGGTGCTGCCGACTATACTATATGTTATTATGACAAGCGTCTGAAAAACACTCATGCGCACCAATTGGCTGCCTCGCTTGTGTTCTACAGTCCTTTGCTTACAGTGTTGTGGTATGATACACCGGAACGCTTTGGCGGGGAGAGGGAGATTGAGTGGTTCGAGAATCTGCCGACAGTGTTTGATGAGACTCGTGTGCTGGATGGTTATCCGGGAAGCCACATCACCATGATGCGCAGGAGCGGCGAAGAGTATTATCTGGGACTGATGACGAACAATGAGCCTTCTTTGCGGGAGGTGAGTCTGGACTTTCTGGATGCGCGCCGCAACTATCTGGCGCAGATATACACGGACGGTGGCGAAGAGGTGAAGTCGGCAACAGGTGTCAAGTGTACGTATTTGCAGGTGAGCAGCAGGCAGACGCTAAAGTTCGCGCTCAAAGGCAGAGGTGGCGCGGCTGTGAGAATAATTCCTTTAAACAATAAAAACAACAAGAATATAAAGAGATATAATGGAAAGAGAATATAAATTGAAATCCATATTCATGGCATCGTTCATGGCTTGCTGCGGTGTTCCGTGTGCGGCCCAGAGCAATTACGTGTCGGAAGTGTGGGTGGCTGATAAGGGGAACGGCACTTACGTGAACCCCATCATCAATGCCGACTATTCCGATCCCGATGTGTGTGCGGTGGGGGATGATTTCTACATGACAGCGTCGAGTTTCAATTGTACTCCCGGTTTGCCCATCC
The DNA here is from genome assembly GCA_023665185.1 of Roseburia sp. Lineage (GTDB taxonomy): Bacteria > Bacteroidota > Bacteroidia > Bacteroidales > Bacteroidaceae > RGIG8745. The sequence continues at coordinate 8,184 of JAMPEL010000010.1, read as the reverse complement.
TCCATTCAAAAGATTTGGTGAACTGGCAGATTGTGAATTACGCATTGAAAGAAATTGAGCCTGTCGATTTTTTTGACAAGCCGCAGCATGGAAAAGGAGTGTGGGCTCCTTCGATAAGATACCATGAAGGGGAGTTTTTCATCTATTGGGGCGATCCCGACTGGGGAGTGTTCATGGTCAAGACCCGCAATCCGCTTGGTGAATGGGAGAAGCCTGTTCTTGTGATGCCCGCCAAAGGCATTATTGATACGACTCCGTTGTGGGACGATGACGGCAAAGTGTATCTTGTCAATGCGTGGGCTGCAAGCCGCTCCGGTTTTAATTCGGTGATTGCGGTGCGTGAACTGAGCAGCGATGGTACGCGTGTGGTGGGCGACCCAGTAATGGTTTATGACGGACAAGTGGAAGGAAACCATACGATTGAAGGTCCTAAGTTCTATAAGCGCAACGGATATTATTACATTCTCGCTCCGGCAGGAGGAGTAGAGCAAGGATGGCAGGTGGCTCTCCGGTCGAAGAACGTGTATGGACCGTATGAGTGTAGGACTGTCATGGCACAAGGCAAGACAAACATAAACGGTCCGCATCAGGGCGGATGGGTTGATACGAACACGGGTGAGTCGTGGTTCATCAATTTTCAGGACAAGGATATGTATGGACGTGTGGTTCACCTCAACCCGATGAAATGGGTGGACGATTGGCCTGTGATTGGTGTGGACAAGGACGGTGACGGCTGTGGTGAGCCTGTAAGCAAATACCGTAAGCCGAATGTCGGTAAGGTGTATCCGGTGCAGAGTCCCGTAGAAAGTGATGATTTTGATTCACCAACGCTTGGCAAGCAATGGGAATGGCACGCAAACTATAAGGATACTTTCGGGTTTGTCTCTTCATTGGGATATGTGCGCCTTTACGGACATATTCTTTCCGAGGACTTTGTCAATTTCTGGGAAGTGCCGAACTTGTTGCTCCAAAAGTTCCCTGCGGAAGAGTTTACAGCGACCGCCAAACTGAATGTGGTGGCGAAGAGCGACGGGCAGCAGTCGGGACTTATCGTGATGGGATGGGACTATTGCCGCATTGCCGTGGAGAAGCAAGGCGACAGTTTTGTACTGAAACAGATTGTCTGCAAAGATGCCGAACAGAAAAATCCGGAGCAGACGGTTGTCATAGCTGAGATTCCTTGCTCGCGCAAGGTGGAGGCAGGGGCAAAACCTAATTATGAGCGTAGCATTTATTTGCGCGTGAAGGTAGCCCGTGGTGGTATGTGTACATTTTATTATAGTCTGGATGGAAAAAAATACCAGTCTGCCGGCAACGCGTTCAAGTCACGTCAAGGAAAATGGATTGGTGCGAAATTCGGATTTTTCAGTTGCGCGCCGTTTGCCTCCGACAGAGGTTGGATGGATGCCGACTGGATAAAAGTAAGTAAATAGAAAACATCTTATACGAAATAAATGAGTTATGAAAAATAATAGTGTATTGAAAGTGTTGCCGGTGCTTTTCGGCTTTTTTGTAATGGGATTTTGTGACATAGTCGGAATATCCTCTGACTATGCAAAACAGGCTTTCGGATGGTCGGATACGATGGCAGGATTCGTGCCTTCGATGGTGTTCGTGTGGTTCTTGTTCTTGGGCATACCTACCGGAATCTTGATGAACCGTTTCGGACGCAAGAATGCGGTGTTGTTCAGTTTTGCCGTCACAATTATCGGCATGATACTTCCGCTGGTAGCTTATAACAGTGTGACATGTATGCTTGCGTATTCTATGCTCGGCATAGGAAACGCCATACTTCAGGTGTCGCTCAACCCGCTGCTCAACAATGTGGTGACGAATGAGAAACTGCTGACATCAAGTCTTACGGCAGGACAGATAGTGAAAGCAGTATCCTCACTTGTAGGTCCGTGGATAGTTTCTTTTGCTGTGGCTTATTTTGGAAACGGCGACAACGGAATGTGGTACTACTGTTTCCCGATACTCGGAGCTGTCACTTTGCTTTCCGGATTGTGGCTTATGCTGACTCCCATCGAGAGAGAAGTGTCGGCGGCTTCCTCCGACGGACAGCTGAAAGGTACGCTGTCTTTGTTGTCAGACAGCACCATACTTCGTCTGTTCTTGGGCATATTCTTTGTGGTCGGCATTGATGTGGCGACAAATTTCATCAGTTCCAAGCTGATGATAGAGCGTTTCGGATGGACGGTAGACGAGGCGGGAATGGCACCGCAGGTATATTTCCTCTGCCGCACGATAGGAGCTTTTATAGGAATGTTTGCTATGACAAAGATTGCCGAGGCTAAGTATTTTAGAATAAACATCGTTCTGTGTATAGCTGTAATACTTGCTCTGGCTTTCACAACCGATGTGACAGTCAATCTGGTGTGTGTAGGAGCTATTGGTTTCCTGTGCTCTTGCATTTTCCCGATAATCTATTCGATGGCATTGCAGAGCGCGCCGGATAAGGCAAACTATATATCCGGACTGATGATTACGGCTGTTGCCGGAGGTGGTGCCGCCACTCCGCTGATAGGTTGGGCACGCGACATGTCGGGAAGCATCACTGCCGGAGTGTTCGTGTTGCTTGTATGCGCCCTTTATTTGGCATATTGTGCTTTTGGGGTGAGAGTTGTAAAGAAATAAATGAATTAATTGAGTTGTATATATTATGAATATAAAGTCTATCTTTATAGCGGCCTTTTCTTTTTCTTTGTTGGCTGCATGTTCGTCGGAAGACAAGCAGGTTCTTGATGTGGACGGACAATTGAATTATTGTGATGCGCAGATTCATAGGACCTTGAACGAGTTGAGGAACGCGGAGGGGAATATTGATTATACGATGGTTCCGCGCAACATTCCTGACAGTCTTGACACTTGGCACTGCCGCAAGACGACAAAAGACGAATGGTGTAATGGATTCTGGCCCGGCATTCTGTGGTATGATTATGAATATACGGGCAATGACTCTATAAGGCTGGAGGCTGAGAGATTCACAGAACCTCTCAAATTCCTTTCCGAGACTCCTGCCTACGACCACGACCTCGGGTTTCTTGTCTTCTGTAGCTATGGCAATGCGTACAGACTGACAAAGAATCCTGAATACAAAAAGGTGATTTTGGACACAGCCGACTCTCTTGCCACGCTGTTCCGTCCCAATGTCGGCACCATTCTTTCATGGCCCCGCAATGTGGATATGTATGGAGGGCACAACACGATTATGGATAACATGATAAATCTGGAAATGTTGTTTTGGGCGGCAAAGAACGGTGGTGACAAGAATCTCTACGATATAGCTGTCAGTCATGCGGAAAAGACTATGGAATATCATTTCCGAGAGGATGCGACATCCTATCATGTGGCGGTTTATGACACCATTTCCGGTGACTTCCTTTATGGATGCACGCATCAGGGATATGCGGACAACAGTATGTGGGCGCGCGGACAGGCATGGGCTATTTACGGATATACGGTGGTTTATAGGGAGACACGCGACAAGCGTTTCCTTGATTTCGCACAGAAAGTCACTGATGTGTATTTGAGCCGTCTGCCGGAAGATTATGTGCCATATTGGGATTTCGACGACCCTGCCATACCGGACGCTCCCCGCGATGCCTCAGCAGCCTGTGTGGTGGCATCGGCATTGCTTGAGCTGTCGTCTTATGTGGAAGCGGACAAGGCTGAGGAATATAAGACAGCCGCTGTCCGGATGCTTGAGAGTTTGAGCTCGGAGGCATATCAGAGCAGAGATTCCAAACCCTCTTTTCTCCTGCATTCTGTAGGACATAAGCCTGCCGGTTCGGAGATTGACGCGTCAATTATTTATGCCGACTATTATTATATTGAGGCCCTGTTGAGATTGAAGAACATTCTGGCAGGCGCGAATTGATACACAAAATGCCCCGGAAAGTTGATGAAAGTACTTTCCGGGGCTTTTTGTATGGTGTCGCGAACAAGCTGAGGGCGCATAATGCGGAAAACGGATGCATGTTCTGCCTGTATTTCTTGCGCTTGCAAATTGCGCTTCTTCCATTTGCAGATGGTATTTCTTCCGTTTCTAACCTGCATCCCTTCCGCCTACAAATAGCGTTCAAACTTTAATCCGAATCCGCTGTATTTGTAGATGCCTTCCAACACCTTTCCGTTTTTCTTGCGCTCTATGGTGTGTACGCGCTGCCATTCAGAGCCTGTGCCGTTTGGACTTTGAAGTGTTTCGATGTGGAAATCTTCCAGCGGATTTCCTACTTGCGAGCCTAACCACAAAGGACGTATCAGCTTTCCCTTGTAGAGCTTGAACAGGAACAAGCGTTTTGCGGGGTCTTTGAAATATCTTGTTGGCTTGATGACTCCGATGGCAATCTCCGGCAGCTCGTCACCTGTCAGGTTTCCGCAACAGAAACGGTATACGGGGTAGGGCAGTTTCCATGAGGAAAGCGGAAAGCCTTCTGTCTCGTGATGCAGTATGTACAGGCTGTCTGTGACATGCTCTATCCATATTCTGTACGTATGGTTGTCGGCAGTGTACACATATTCGTCTTCTGTCTCAGTGTGTCCGGCACTTGCAGAAATGCCGCTTGCCGCAAATATGGCGGGCGAGAAGAACAAGAAGATGGCGGGCAGACATGCTCTCATCCAAGTCCGTTTAGTTTTCAAGATAATAGTCAATGGTAGTGACTACACGCACATTCTTTATCCACGGAGTATTCTCATCGCGGTCCTCAATAGAGAATTGTCCTTGATGGGCCGTGACTATTTTCCCCAGTTTGCTGTCCGAATCCTTGGCGAATTTCTCGGCGGTGCTGCGTGCGTTCTTGGTCGCCTCCTCAATCATTTTGGGCTTGATGGAGTTGAGTCCGGTAAACTCATAATTGACGCTGTATCCGCCGTATACATTCGACACAAGCGCGATACCCTGTGTCATAAGCGCGGTCTGCTCCTTGATAAGCTTGCGCACAAGATCCACATTCTTCGATGTGACTGTGATGACACAGGTAGCCTTATAGCGATACATGACTGCCTCGTTGGTATATGTCTCAGCCTGCTGGTCGTAGAGCTGCGGAGGAGCGATGATTATTTCCTCGTCCTTGATGCCCCTGCTCTTCAGGAACGAGAGAATGGCACGGTTGTCCTTCTCTATGAGATTATACATCTCTACCGGGTCGTTGCCCACTTTCTTGTAGACGAGCGGCCATCTCACTTTGTCTGCCTTCACTTCCATTTCCGACAGGCCTTTGGCACTGACCACCCGTTCCTTGTCCTTGAAATCGTTGATGCCGTTGCTTATCGCGTTGCCCAGCAGATAAAGTCCCAGTGCGACAATTGCCGCCTCTATTCTCCAACCTTTCATAATCAAATGTTTTTTTATTTCGCTGTAAATATAGGCAATACGGCAGACAAAACTCTTATCTTTATGGCATAAAGTCGTTGTATGGCAAAATAATTTTGTAATTTTGCATTCTCAATTAAGAAAAAGACTGATTTTTTTCGGTCTTTGTATATAAGATAAAAAACGACAAAATATAAGCAACAATGGAAACTGTAGTAAGTGGAATACGTCCCACAGGCAATTTGCATCTTGGAAATTATTATGGAGCAGTGAAAAGTTTCGTGAAGATGCAGAGTGAGTACAACTGTCTGTATTTTATAGCAGACTGGCATTCTCTGACAACTCATCCGAAACCTGAAAACATACAAAGCAGCGCGCGCACGATTCTGGCGGAATATCTTGCATGTGGCATTGACCCGGAGAAAGCGACAATATACATACAGAGTGATGTGCCGGAGACAATAGAGTTGTATCTGTATCTCAACATGAACACATACATCGGTGAGTTGAGCCGTGTGACCACATTCAAGGAGAAGGCGCGCAAGCAGCCTGACAATGTGAATGCGGGACTGTTCACATATCCTACACTCATGGCGGCCGACATTCTACAACATCGTGCCGTGAAGGTGCCGGTAGGAAAGGATCAGGAGCAAAACATGGAGATGGCGCGCAAGTGTGCCCGCAGATTCAATAATATTTACCAGACAGAGTTCTTCCCTGAGCCGCAGAATTTTTATCTGAGCGACCATGCCATTAAGGTGCCGGGACTTGACGGAAGCGGAAAGATGGGAAAGAGCGAGGGCAACTGCATCTATCTTTGTGATGACGAGAAGACTCTGAAGAAGAAAGTGATGCGTGCTGTAACCGACAACGGGCCGCAGTCGCTCAACAGCGAGAAGCCGGAGGTGATACAGAATCTGTTCACGCTGATGGAGATTGCTTCGGATAAGGAGACGTATGATTATTTTGATTCCAAATGGAATGACTGCACGCTTCGTTATGGCGACATGAAGAAACAGCTTGCTGAGGACATCGCGAAAACTCTCGCGCCTATACGTGAGAAGATTATGGAGTATTCGTCAAACACGGAACTGCTCGACAAAATTGCCCGTCTCGGTGCGGAGAAAGCGCACGAGAGTGCGGCTGCAACTCTTCGCGAGGTACGCAAGATTATCGGTTTCAAAGTATATTGATACATAATATAATAGGGTAGGGACATTCCGGATAGCAGAAAGATTCGTTGGCAATGTGCCGGGATTTCTTTCGGATTGTCTCTTCAAAGCATATACACGCAGTGGCGCGAGCCTCTGCATGTGTATGCTTTTTTCGTTTTACAGGTGCTTTGAGGTAGATTTATGTTGGTGTTTTCTTACAGATATTATGCGTTTTGATAGATGTTTTGCCGGTGTTTTCTCACAGAAGTTTGTGGTATGTTTGTCTGAATATGCCCGCAATCCTGTCAAAAATACCTGTATATCATCTGTCAAAAAACACATGGCATCATCTGAAACATTGTAAAATCAAAAATCTTATCAAGTGTACAAATTTACAGCAATAAATTACTGAATGTAAGTAAAACTAATCGTTTTGTTATAATAGATGTGTTAAAAGTCGAACCTCGTAGAATCCGCTCAAAATCAACCGCTCCTTGCCTCGGTTGCAAAAACGCGATTCTACGGAGGTTTTTGAAACTCTAAAATCAAGTGGACAAATAGAACAATTCGCCCGACCAAAAGGCAAATAAAATCCACTCCAAACATGCCGTTTCTGCCCAAAAGTGCCCTAAAACCCAAAATTACAAGGTGCTGAAAATTTATTTCCAAGGCACACTGATTTTTTTCGCAAGGTGAACAAAATTTATTTTCAAGGCGCACAAAATTTTCAAAGCCCTTTTTTCGGCCCCAAATCGGGCATTTTTCAAAATTGCGCTCTCAAAAAGACCGCAACCAACTTTTCCATGCTCCGAAAAACAAAATTTGATTTTGACCTCGAAAAATGATGATTTTGACCTTGATTTTTCGTAACTTGCTGATTACCAGTACATCCTATTTTGTGTCCAGCCCTTAGTTTTTGATCAAAAACCGCACCATTTTAGCTAAAATAGCATTTAATTGATTATCAATGACTTAACGGAATGTAAACGGGCTTATACACATTCCATTCCACAAACAAACGCTTGAAATGTTAAAATCGGACTTTTCCTGCCAACTGACATAATGTCAATTGTCAGTAACCCCACAGCCGTTCTATCCAATTTATAGAACGGCAGGGCGGCTTGCTTGGCTCACGGACATTTCAACTCAATATGCGGACTGTCTTTAAATGTGTAACTATTCAGCGGACACAATGAAGTAGTCGCCCTTAGAAAAGGGCGAGAATGGCGTTGTATGATGAATTGCCGTGTTTCTTTGTGGTCTCAACAATGGAATGCAGATCCATGAAGGCATCGGCTCCAAGATCGGAACGGAAGCATCCTGAATTTTTAAGTTTGATTTTCAACTTTCTTATTCCGCGTTCTGACGCATTGTTATCCGGTGGTATCGTCGGGTCTTTGAGAAAATTGAAAATATAATCCCGACATTTAAGCAATCCGTTTTTGAAGGTCGTGAATTTTTTGTTCAGTTTCGACAGATTCTCATCTGTAAGCCTGTCAAGCCTCTCAATCCAAGGCTCAGGATCTATGGCCTCCGTCGGCTTTTGGTTGCGCCCGTGTATCGCTTCCTGAAACAATGCCTCGACAGACTTTGACCATTCCTGGCTTTTGTCAAGCTCGTTGAGATACAGGCATTCCCGGAGCAGATGGGCAAGGCAGACCTGATGATTAAGGAAATGAAGTGCGAAGTATGCGCTGTGGCGGTCGGTGACGG
>JAMPEL010000109.1 GCA_023665185.1 Roseburia sp. | reverse complement strand
TATTTCTAAGGCACACTGATTTTTTTCGCAAGGTGAACGAAATTTATTTTCAAGGTGAACAAAATTTTCAAAGCCCATTTTTCAGCCCAAAATCAGGCATTTTCCCGAATCACTTTCTCTGAAAGACGGCAACCGCCTTTTTCATGCTCCGAAAAACAAAAATGGATTCTGTGCCCGAAAAAAGACATTTTTAAGACGAATTTTTTATAACTCGCTGATTATCAACACATCCTATTTTATACTCAACCCTTAGTTTTTGGACTAAAACTGCATGCTTTTTGCTGAAAATATATTTGACTGATTATCAGTTGCTTATGAATAAAATGCCGAAAATCAAGCGTCGGGCAAGAGCCGGAAGCAGCGGGAAATGTTAAAAAAGACGGCCTCTGCCCAAGTGACATAATGTCAATTCATTCGGTCTGCTTGTTCGTAGGGAAGACCAACATTTGATTTTTTTCAAGCCGCCAATTCTACTTTGGGATTTTCTTTGTTTCGTACTCATATATATGATACTCGTTACATCATATAGGCAGAATCTGTAAAAATGGTAAGTATTTCAGTAGTACGTGTATTTGCAAATATCAATTATAATTGTATTTTTGCAATCAAATTAATACTACATGAAAAGATGTTGAGAAAAATACGGCTTACTTTGGCTTTGGTATTCTTTTTGGGTATCACAGCTTTGTTCCTTGATTTTACGGGGACAGTTCACGCATGGTTGGGATGGATGGCGAAAGTGCAGTTTTTGCCGGCACTACTGGCTGTTCATGTAGGGGTGGTTGTGATGTTGCTGCTGCTCACATGGGCATTGGGGCGCGTCTATTGTTCTGTCATCTGTCCGCTTGGAGTGATGCAGGATGTGGTGTCGGGCTTTGCCAAGCTCCGAAAAAAAGGACGTAACAGATATTCCTACTCGCGTCCGAAAACATGGTTGCGCGTCACGGTGATGGGCATTTTTGTGGCGGCACTCTTGGCTGGCATTGGCTCTCTGGCCGCCCTGTTTGCACCTTACAGTGCGTATGGCCGCATTGTGTCCAGTCTGTTCCAGCCAGTTTACATATTGGCGAACAATCTGCTTGCCGATATGGCAGAAAGAGCTGACAGCTATGCTTTTTATACGGCTGATGTGTGGATAAAGAGTGTGGCTACACTGGCAGTGGCTGTGGTGACGTTTGTGGTCATTGTGGTTTTGGCATGGAGAAACGGACGGACTTATTGCAATACAATATGCCCCGTAGGTACACTTCTTGGTTTTGTAGCCCGTTATTCATGGCTGAGTCCGGTGATAGACAAGTCGAAATGTAACGGATGCCGGTTGTGTGAGCGTAATTGCAAGGCTGCTTGTATTGATGCAAAGGCCCATAAGATTGATTACAGCCGTTGTGTGGCATGTATGGATTGCATAGACAAATGTCACAGACATGCCATCTCGTATGTCAGGAGAACAAAAAACGACTGTTGTGCAGGCAAGAGCGGAACGGCAGGCGAGAGTGTGGACAAGTCGCGCCGCGCTTTTGTGACAGCAACAGCTGTGGCTACGACTTCTGCTATTCTAAACGCGCAGGAAAAGACCGTTGATGGAGGACTTGCTGTGATAGAGGACAAGAAGGTTCCTGAGCGCAAGACAAGCATTACCCCTCCGGGTTCTTTGTCGGCAAGAAATATGGCGCAGCACTGTACGGCATGTCAGCTGTGCGTGTCGGTATGTCCGAATGGAGTGCTCCGTCCTTCAACTGATCTGACGAAACTTATGCAGCCGGAATGTTCTTATGAACGCGGCTATTGTCGTCCGGAATGTGTCAAGTGTGCCGATGTTTGTCCGGCAGGCGCGATTCGTCCGATAACAGTGGCGGACAAGTCGTCCATACAGATAGGACATGCTGTGTGGATTAAGAAAAACTGTATACCATTGACTGATGGAGTAGAGTGTGGCAATTGCGCAAGGCATTGCCCTTCGGGGGCCATACAGATGGTTGCTTCGGATGCAGGCAATGAGGAGTCGGTTAAGATTCCGGTTGTGAACACGGAGCGGTGTATCGGTTGCGGGGCATGTGAGAACTTGTGTCCGGCGCGTCCGTTCAGTGCGATATATGTAGAGGGACATGAAATGCACAGGTTTATTTGATTCCGGTTTTTTGCTCCGGCACGAACCTGTGATTAAGGCTGCTGCCCGTTTCTCTGTAAGTCGGATATAAATGAAGAATAATATGAAAGAAAATAAAGATAAGAATATAGACCGTCGGAGTTTTTTGAAAATTCTCGGTGTCGGTGCGGCAACTACGACTGCTGCATTGTATGGGTGCGGCAAGAAAAAAGAAGTGGCGGATGGTTCGTTGGGACAACACGAGGGTGAGGTTCTGGATGGCAAAATGACATACCGCGAGAATCCTGCCACAGGCGACAAAGTATCCATTCTTGGTTATGGGTGTATGCGTCTGCCCACAAAGTCGGCCGAAAGCGCGCGGGACAGCGAGAGTGAGATAGACCAGGACATGGTGAACCGGCTGACCGACTATGCGCTGGCACATGGGGTGAACTATTTTGACACATCTCCTGCTTATTGCAAGGGATTTTCAGAACATGCCATGGGCATTGCACTGAGCCGTCATCCGCGCGACAGCTACTTCATAGCGACCAAACTGTCGAACTTCTCGCCCGACCAGTGGGGACGGAAAGAATCGATTGCCATGTACCATAATTCGTTGAAGGAGTTGCAGGTCGATTATATTGACTATATGTTGCTTCATGGTATCGGCATGGGAGGAATGAAGGCTTTTAACGGGAGATATGTGGACAACGGTATTCTCGACTTTCTTCTTGAGGAACGGAAGGCGGGACGTATCAGAAATCTCGGATTCTCGTATCATGGAGACATTGAGGTGTTCGATTATCTGCTTTCCCGACACGATGAGTATCATTGGGATTTTGTGCAGATTCAGCTGAATTATGTGGATTGGTTACATGCGAAGGAGACGAACCCGAGAAATACGAATGCCGAGTATCTTTATGGGGAGCTTGTCAAGCGCGGCATTCCGGCTGTCATTATGGAGCCGTTGTTGGGAGGGCGTCTCTCCAATGTGCCAGACCATATTGTGACACGTCTTAAACAGCGTCGCCCGGAAGATAGTGTAGCTTCGTGGGCTTTCCGGTTTGCCGGTTCTCCCGACAATGTGCTGACAGTGTTGTCGGGCATGACATATATGGAGCATTTACAGGACAATCTGCATACATATTCTCCTCTTGTGCCTTTGTCACAGGATGACAAGGATTTTCTGGAGGAGACGGTGCGCCTCATGCTTAATTATCCGACTGTGCCGTGCAACGACTGTAAGTATTGTATGCCTTGTCCTTACGGTATTGACATTCCTTCGATTCTTATACATTATAATAAATGTGTGAATCAGGGCAATCTACCGGAAAGCAGTCAGGATGCCAATTACCGGAAAGCGCGCCGTGCGTTTCTGGTAGGCTATGACCGAAGTGTGCCGCGTTTGCGTCAGGCTGACCATTGCATTGGGTGCAATCAATGTAAGGTGCATTGTCCGCAGAATATAGACATACCGCATGAGCTGCATCGGATTGACCGCTTTGTGGAGGAACTCAAACAGGGACTGTTATAGACGTTGGATAATATATAATAAGGTGTATGGGCGAGTGTGGATAATGCCTGCCCTGTATGAATAGAAAACTAAAATTACAGACAAAATGAATAGAATATATCAGGCGGATTTCTCAACTATGCGTACTTATCGGGTTATTGCAGCCTTTGTGGGAGCGAATATCCTGTTTCCGCAACTTTTCCACCTTATTCCGGGAGGGGGTGTTGCATGGCTTCCCATTTATTTCTTCACACTTATCGGAGCGTACAAATATGGATGGAAAGTGGGAGTGCTGACAGCTGTTGCCTCACCGCTTTCCGGTTATGCCATTTTCGGTATGCCTATGTGGGAGCTGCTTCCGGCTATGTTGCTTAAATCAGTATTGCTTGCTCTGTTTGCTGCCATTGCGGCTTGCCGGTTCCGGAAACATTTGTTTCTTGCCTTGACAGTTGTTGTGCTGGCTTATCAGTTGGCGGGAGGGATGATTGAATGGATATTTCGTGGCGACATGGCTGTGGCTTTTCAGGACTTCCGTACAGGAATACCGGGAATGCTGCTTCAAGCAGTGGGAGGCTATGCCTTGTTGAGTGGAAAACTGGGCAAGTTGATACGATAAAAGAGAATGTGTTTTTTGTAGTATGAATATGTTCTGGAATGTATATGTTCCGGAGCGACAAAACAGATAGAAATATGATGATGATTCCAATGTTTTTCGGTCTTGGTATGCCGGAAGTCATAGTGATAATGCTTGTTGTATTGCTCCTTTTCGGAGGAAAGAAAGTGCCGGAGTTGATGAAGGGGCTTGGAAAGGGTATGCGTTCTTTCAAGGAAGGCATGAACGGTATTGATACGGATGATGTGGACAAGCAGAAGACACCGGACGGGACTATTGGTAACAAGCAAGAGCAAGGTTTGTCGGAAGAAAGCAAATAGTAGAAATGGGCAGGGATAATCATACAAATCTTACTTTCTGGGAGCATTTGGATGAGTTGCGTGGCTGCATAATAAGGGTATTGGCTGTTTCGATGTTGTTTGGAATCCTCGCCTTCTTGTTTAAGGACGAGGTATTCTGTTTTGTTTTTGCGCCGAAGGAAACAGACTTTGTCACATATAGGTTGCTTGGACGGATTACAGACATGCTGGGCTTTTCTGATTTGTGGGAACAGATGCTGGGAGTGCAGGAGAGTGGGGCGGATGCCTTGACTGCGGTGAGACTGATAAATACTGAACTGACATCGCAGTTTCTGGTTCATGTCAAGATGGCTTTCTGCATAGGACTGCTGTGCGCTTCTCCTTATATTATATATGTGTTGTTCCGGTTTGTCTCCCCCGGACTATATGAAAAGGAGAGGATTCTTGTTTCCCGCATATTGGTCTTTGGGTTTATCCTTTTTGCTGTGGGGTTCTTTTTCAGCTACTATGTTGTTTTTCCTTTTACTTATCGCTTTCTCGGAAACTATAATGTGAGTCCGGAAGTGAGCAATATGATTTCGTTGGACTCATATGTGGATACCTTTCTCGCGCTCGGATTGGCGCTCGGACTGGTTTTTGAGCTTCCGGTGCTTTGTTTTCTTTTGTCCCGTGTGGGAGTGCTTTCTTCCGGTTGGATGATACGCTATCGTCGCCATGCCATTGTATTTGTGCTTGTACTTGCTGCTATTCTCACTCCGACTTCCGATGTGTTTACGCTTCTTTTAGTCTCGCTTCCGATGTATATTCTTTATGAGTTGAGTATAGTGGTAGTCCGGTTGTTCCGATGACATTCTAAATAGGAACAGAATGATTGTCCGGAAATGGGCGAAACTGCATATTCGTGTGATTTTTTTGAAAGAAGGGAGGAACAAAATCCTCCTTTTTTCGTCATGATTATAAAGTTAGAATAATTTGGATTATAAATACATCGCAATGGATATAAAGGACTTTGAGATTTTGATAAAGCGGAAGCGTGCAGGGATGTTGCATCAGGCGCAGAAACTGCTTTGTGATGAGGATGAGGCGGAGGATGCAGTGCAGGAAGCATCGCTCAGACTTTGGAGTATCAGAAGCAAAATCTGCCAATATCAATCGATTGATGCACTCATCACGGTAATCGTCCGGAATATCTGCATTTCCGTACTTCGGCAAAGGAATATCCGTATGCAAGAGATGTTTGAGGGTTTGGAGATGGTTTCATCCGACACACCGCATCGGAAGCTTGAGGATAAGGAAAATGGCGATTGGCTTGACAAGAAAATCGAAGGTTTGCCGGCTTCGCAGATGACAATACTCAAAATGAGTCAGGCGGAAGGAATGAGCAATAAGGAAATTGCTGAGGTTCTTGGCATAAATGAGGTGTCTGTGAGAACGGCTCTTTCCAAAGCGAGACACAGATTGTTGGAACAGTTGAAAAATAGGAGGTAGGATATGACATGTGATATAGATTATATAAAGGAACTTCTTGCACGCTATCTTGACGGAGAGACTTCTGTTGAGGAGCAGAATGTGATAACGGAGTATTTGCAGTCGGAGGATGTGCCGGAGGAACTTCTAATATATAAGGAAATGTTCGGGATGCTGTCGTGTCCGCAGGATGTTCCGTCAGATGATGAACTAAAGGCCTTTGCAGCAAGTAACGGACTTGAGTTGCGGGAAGATATACAGGAAAGCAGTCGCAGGACTGTATGGATGTTGCCGTTTGTCAAGTATGCGGGAATAGCAGCTGCCTCTGTCATTCTTTTTGTTTTGGGCTATTCTGTGGGAAATCGCAAACCTGCTGAGATTAAAGAAGTGGAAAAAGAAAGAATCGTGGAGGTGACAAAGATGCAGCATGATACAGTGACGGTCACTGTTGAGAAAGTAATATATCGAAGCATAGCTGAGGCGCAGACTGCATACAGGCATGTTGATTCTTTAGATAATATAGAAGAGAAGAATCCAGCTGTTTCAGAAGAATATGCTTCCGCTGGCATACCAATAAGTGGTGATGCCAGAACTATGGATGGGATGTTTGAAGAGTGTGCAAGAGCTATAAGAGAGATGGAAAATATGTATAAACAATAATAATGGATATTATGAGAAGAATAAGTAGGATGTGGATGACAATGGTTGTCTTTATGTGGGTGGCAGGTTGTGTATATGGTCAGAAGTTACATGATGAGAATGCCACGATAGTCGGCATATTCCGAGAGCTGGATAGTATGTTTCCGAAGAAATATTTGGTTCGTCAAAGCAAGTCTGGGACAATTTATGACCTCAATTATTATTTTAAAGATGAAAATGACCGGATGCAGCATGATAAGGTGTTCAAGAATATGTTTGGGGAACTTGACAAATTACGTGCTCTTCATAAGTATGTGGAAACTATAGATACGATAGGGATACAGCTGACAAAGTATTTGATGAGTGTCTATTCTGAAAATCCAGGGCAAATTGATTATGTCATGTTGGAGGTGGGAAATAAGAAACTGAGTTTTCATTATACGGCGAATTACTTTGCTGATGATAGTGTGTTACCGTTCAACATTGCGCAGGAAGACGATATTTGTCGTGAGTTGGAGAATCTGTTTGACACTTACATAAAGAGAAAAGGGGTGCAGACTACAGAAGTTACGTATGGAGACAATGATAATAGCCGCTATTATGTTACGTATGATAAAAAATATAATCATTGGAAGACGAAAGCGGTTAAATATGCCGTACCTAAGTGTACAGAGAAGGATTATAAGCGTTTTTATGAGCTGTTTCAGGAATATGTCGGAAAGTATGATGTATATGTGGCATCAAATGATGTGTTCTGGGAATATGAGGAAACAGGACTTGCTTTTGTTAATAGGAACGGTAAGATTATATGCTTTGGGGCTGCGTTGAAAGCTGATGGCACTTTGTTTTTGGTGCGTTCCGAAGGTGGAAATCTTCCACGGTTGTGGGCTGAGGACAACAGCAGCTGGGATTATAATTGTAAGCTAAGGTCTGCTTATTACAGGATTCCGAATAATTGATAAGTTATTTATTGGGGATTATCCTCTCAAGGCAATAATCATTTTTCTTTGAAGAGGATAATCTTTAGGGCGGACTTTCGGGTCCGCCTTATTTTTTTACTAATTCAGCCTGTCAAATCTTCCTCCTCCTTATAAAATATATATCCCTCCTGTCTCCTTAAAATTCCCTTGCTTTCCTCTAAATAGCTCTAAATCCCCTTTGAATTGTCCCAAAACCCCTCGATTTTGCTAAAATGTCCGTATTTTCGCATAAAAAATCCTCAGTCCTGTT
>JAMPEL010000108.1 GCA_023665185.1 Roseburia sp. | reverse complement strand
TCTGTTTGTCCACTTGGTTTTTGAGTCTCAAAACCCTCCGTAGAATCGCGTTTTTTAGAGCGAGGCAAGGCGCGGTTCATTTTGAGCGATTCTACGGAGCTTTGGATTTTAACATTTCAAGGCACGAAAGAAATGCCAGAAAAGTATGATAAGCAGGGAGCGGTATGGCGGGAATGTCAGCCTTATACCACACTTTATAATAATCATATACACAGTTTTGTAATAAATGCTCATACTTAACACACTCCAATTGCATACTTACAAAAAAAGTCCTCCGAAGTATCTTGGATTCAAGACACTCCGGAGGAAGTTATAACGGCATCAGAGCTGTATATACCTTTCCGTATTAATACAACGGCACATTAATGTCGAATACAAGCTCGGCATCGGCAAGAAGCGGATGGTGCGCGTCCTTCTCGCTAAGGATGCGGTCGGAAGTAGGCACGCGCCAGTCTATACCAAGAGCAGGGTCGTCCCATGCGATGGCTCCCTCGCTCTGCGGCGCATAGAAATTGTCGCACTTGTACTGGAATATTGCCTCGTCGCTCAACACGGCGAATCCGTGGGCAAAACCTCGGGGAACGAAGAACTGCAAGTGGTTGCTCTCGGTGAGCATCACGGCCACATGCTTTCCAAATGTAGGACTGCCCTTACGTATGTCCACTGCCACGTCGAGCACCGCGCCTTTCACCACACGGACAAGTTTTGACTGTGTGTAAGGCGGTTTCTGATAGTGAAGTCCGCGGACCACACCGGCAGTAGACTTGCTTTCATTGTCCTGTACAAAAACAGTGCGGCAAACTTTCTCTTCAAACTCTCTCTGTGAGAACGACTCAAAAAAATAGCCTCTGGAGTCGTTGAAGATACGAGGCTCGATGATTTTTACCCCTTCAATCTCTGTGTCGATTACGTTCATTATTCTAAGTTTTTTAGTTTCCGATTCCTTCTGCCTTTGAATGTCTGGTATGAAGCGATATGTGCCTGTCCCCGACAGCACAAAGTTCAAAAGTAATATTGACGGTGCAAAAATACTCATTTTTTATTCTCCATACACAGAAAAGATATAATAATGTGTAAGTTTTTGGAAGTTGGGAAGTTTCCTGTTTTGCAGTTTTACTAACTTTGCCACCGCTATTCAGAAAGAAACATTTTCAACGGATAAAGAAAACTATGGTTATAATTTCTACAGATATTCAGCAAAGTGTCACCGAGGCAGTGGCACGGTGCAAGCACGACAGACTGTTCGTGCTGACCGATGAGACAACCGACAAACTGTGCCGTCCTCTTGTCGAAGGCATTGCATGTCTTCAAGATGCCACATATATCACGATTGGTGCCACAGACGCTTTCAAGACGCTTGACACACTCGCATACGTGTGGACAAAGCTGGGAGAGAACGGTGCCACCCGCCATTCACTGCTGGTGAATCTTGGCGGCGGCATGGTGACAGACCTCGGCGGCTTTGCAGCCTCCACATTCAAGCGCGGCATCAAGTATATCAACATTCCGACTACGCTGCTGTCGATGGTCGATGCCGCTGTGGGCGGAAAGACAGGCATCAACTTTAATGGATTGAAGAATGAAATTGGCGTGTTCAATGCTGCTCAGGATGTGATTCTCGACACGGAGTTTCTGCGCACACTCGACAGCCGGAACGTATGCTCCGGATACGCGGAGATGCTCAAGCACGGGCTTATCAGCAACACGGAGCACTGGGCGGAGCTTATAGGCTTTGACATTACCGGCGACATCGACTATGCGCGTCTCGGACAGATGGTGGGCACGAGCGTGGCAGTCAAGGAGCGCGTGGTGGAAGAAGACCCGTTCGAGAAAGGAATAAGGAAGGCCCTCAATCTCGGACATACGGCAGGCCATGCGCTGGAGAGCTTTGCGCTGAAGAATGGCAGTCCCGTCCTGCATGGCTATGCGGTGGCATGGGGACTTGTCTGCGAGCTGTATCTCTCGTGTACGAAAGCGGGATTCCCGACCGACAAGATGCGCCAGACGGTGCGTTTCGTCAGGGAACATTATGGAGAGACGGAGTTTACGTGTGAGGATTATGAGACTCTCTACGAATTTATGACGCACGACAAGAAAAATACGGCGGGCATCATCAATTTCACGCTTCTTGAGGATATTGGAAATGTACGCATCAACCAGACAGCCACAAAGGAGGAGATTTTTGAGATGTTCGACTTCTTGAGAGAGGGGTAAGGTGCTGATATATTCTTGACAGATTCTTGTTTGAGGACAATAAGCAGGAATCTGTCAGGAATACATCAGCAAAAGATTATGCCAGAATACACCCATGAATAAAAAAACGGGAAGGTCTGCCTATAAAATTAAAGAGTAAACAACCGCTCTTCTCACTCCTTCCTTATTATCAGTCTTTTTGCCGCAATATCACTGTGCTCAAACAAACACTCCCCGATATTCTCTGGTGATATGGCATTGATGTATGTCACCATTTCTAATGACGGCATCCAGTTGAAAGCCCTGCTCACAATCTTTGCCACTTTGGCGGGCAAGTCAATTCGGGTGATGGAATTGCAATTGGAGAATGCGTACCCCCTTATCTCCTGAGTGTTATCAGGCAGAATGATTTCTTGCAGGTTGACGCACCCATAAAACATGAAGTCGCCTATAACCTTGTCTTTCATCGTATAGTTCATCCAATAGTCATTGCCTTCCTTTGTCAGAAAATACACCCCGTTCTTATTCACATTATAATCGCGCGGAGTTACAACAAACGAGTTGAAACCCTTTGAGTTGATTCTTACATACGGCTCTTTGGCATCCGACTTGAAACGTGCTTGGCATAAATCCAGATGAGTCAGCGAGCCGGTCCATCCAACACCGTCCCCTTGCCCCGCAGCTCCTGCCATACGGCGGATGAGCGCCATGTCCTCGGCATTAATCCTTCCGGTTATGGTCAGTTTGTGAAGATGGAGCTGTTCTTCCGGAGTAAGCAAATAATTCAATGTGCCCGGAGTTTTTACATTGACATCTTTCTCGAAACCGAAATATTCGTCTGGTTTAATACCTGTCAGCATATCACTGAAGAAAAGTCCGCGTGCTCCGGGATAGACAATCATACGGTAATACCCATCGGACTCTCCGTTCCATCCCATATTGAAGTGAAGGAACTCTCCGTCTCTGCCGTCACATACAAAAGCGTGGCTTCCTCCGCACAACACGACAGGACGTTTCTCGTCAAGTTCTTGATATACAATAGACAGCATTGTCATGGGCTTGGCTGAGGACACCAGGCTACAGTCGGGCGAATAGCGAAGGTGTCTGGACAGAGCCATTTTGGCATTCACCAATTGGGCGGAAGTCCCTTCTTTTCCGAAATTTGCATGAAGCGACATGGCGACACCCGAAATAATCCGGGCTATCGGATACGTGACTGCTGTGTCTTTTTCCTGCCAGCTATATGTGTCTTTGACAGAGTCCCAGTCGAAAAAGCATTGTGACATGTCTTGAATATAAGTCTGTTTTTGGATTGAGCGGTATTTGGCTTGCCCTGCACCTTGTTGCGGGTATCTGTAATATCGCATCACTTGTGCGACCGCCACGGAAAGGCATCCTGCCAGATTCGCGCCTGACTCCTCATAGATGTTCCGGCAGAACAAATTGTAAGGTGCTCCCTGTCCCCATTTGGTTGCTCCCAACATCGGAACAATCACATTGTACCGGGACTTGTAGGGTATAAGTTCCGCAAGACGGGCATAAATGTTTGTCTCATACGAATCCCGCAATTGGGCGGTGTAGGTGCTCAACAAGGCAGCTATGGCTATCGGATTTCCCCGCAATGTGTTCTCCATGCTATAGGCAAGTATCGGTTGCGGCATAAGACAATGGCGGTCTCTCCTTGCCTCAATGACAAAAAGCCTGTTTTTGCGGTCTTCCATAATCACAAGCTCGGAATTTACGGCTATTACCTTGAGCGCACATTTTCCTTTGTCCATTCCTTTAGAAATAAGAAAATCGGTGGCAACGGACTGTTCCTCCGCAAACCCTTCCTCCAGAAAATAGAAGTCATCCCCATAAAGAAATTTGCCTGTACTGCTTTCCTGAGAATATGAGTAGGATATGGAAAGAATATAGCAGCACAACCATAATGCCATATTCCACAAACGGCTCTTGTATTTCATACTTGTTTGAGATTAAGCACCTTGTCAATTTTCAAAACTCATTTTCATCATGTCGAGCACAATTCCCCCGGCAAGAGGGCGCACAGTAACCTGATGCTTGCTCAGACTGAAGTCGAGAGGCAGACGGACAGTGCGCAATGCATGGTTGGACAATACATTCTGTTTCCATTCCTCACTTCTGCCTTTGGTGGAGAACTCCGTTGTCGCGGGGGCGCATCCGTCAATGCTCACCTCTACGGAAAGGTCGCCATCGGTGGCATGGACTGGCAGGAAGTGCAGGACTATCTCCACTGAGTCGGGGACAATCTCATCGTAAATGCAATGTCCTATGTCCGACTGTGTGAACTCATATACCGCTTCCTTGCCTTTTTCAAGAAGTGCCGCCTTGCACTCATAGCCCAGCCATTCGCAAGGGACAGCCGTTCCTGCGGTGTTCTCCGCACCGTGGATGCAGACAGTGTATACGTCATCTCCGCGATGCCGCTGTTGCACATTGACGTGCGGCACACGCTCAAACACCGGCAGACGGCGAGGTTTCATGTCCATGATGCCGTTCCATTTCCCATTGTTGGATATTCCTTTATTATATAGGTTTGTAAGTGAGGCTATGCTGTCGTATGCCGCATCGCTCATGCTCCACAAACTATCGGCGGGCAATATAAACCCGATGCCCAGTTCCCTGTCCGCATCCGTATGACGGGCGAGCTGGGCATACAGGAACTTCTTGTTCATCTCGGACGCCGCCTGCACCGGATATTTTATAAGCTGGAAAAAGCAATCAACTCTCTCGGAAGGAATGGTCTTCCAGATATTTTCCACTTCTGTTTCTATATTCTCATAATCGGCAATACGTCTCGCCACATAATCCCTGTCCCACGGCATGTCGCTGACAGTGTTCCATTTTGCCCTGTCTGCCTCTTCTGTTCTTGTGCCGCCCATAAATTCGGGCTTGCGGACAAACGACAGACGATAGTGTTCCTTCATGACAGGAAGGAGTTTCTGGGCTGCGGACTCTCCAAATTCTCTTGCAAGGAAGGCGGCGCAATGCTTCTCCACCCCCAGCTTTCGCACTGCTTCCAGATTCCATGCCATGTCCATGAACAGTTCTATCTGGTATTCCGCCGGTTTGATGTCGCCAACATTCAGAATCCAAATCTTCTGTATGCCGCTGTCGTATGCCTGCGTCATCTGCTGGCAGAGCAAAGCAGGAGAGAAAGTTCCCAGCCAAAGATAGTCGTGCGGACGTCCCCAATAGGACACATGATAGTAGATGCCGTTGCCGCCTTTGCGTGCGCGCTCCCCGGAAGTGGGGAAATGGCGGATGTATCCATAGTTGTCGTCACACCACATCAGCGTCACATCGTCCGGCACTTGGAGTCCGGCCTCATACACATCGAGTATCTCCTTGTAGGGGATGAACACCTGGGGCACATCGGTTGTGCTGACATACTTTGCCAACATGGCACGCTGGTCCTCGATAACGCGTGTGAGCACGTTCTTCTGTTCCTCCACTGTTTTCGCGCCCTGCATACGTCCGTCGTGAACCCCTCTCATTCCTATTGTATATAGAATCTCCTGATTGCCCACCTCTTTCAGCCTGTCTTCCCAGAAACGGCGCACCTCCGCCGCATTGTTTACATAGTCGTAATCGCCTTTTCCCCTTTTGTTCCATTCGCCCGCCGCGTTGCAAGCCATAGGCTCACAGTGCGAGCCTCCGATATAGATTCCGTAGCGCGCCGCCACCTCCCTGTTTCCGTCTGTGAGGAAAAAAGGGCGGGTACACTCGTGCATGGCAGGCCAATAAGTATTGGCGCGCAACCGAAGCATAAGCTCAAATACGCGCTCGTTGGTTTTCGGCCCGATTACTCCGCGCTCATTCTCCGGCTCCATCGTACCGCTGCTCCACGGCATCAGTCCCCAGTCCTCGTCATTGATGAATATTCCCCGGAACTCGACGGATGGCGACTGGCTGTCCGTAAAGCTGTCCGGCAACCGGAAAGTTTGCAGCGTGTGCGGCTCGGCGTCAGCCCACCATTCCCACGGCGACACTCCCATCAGCCTCGATATTTCCATCAGTCCGTAGGCTGTGCCGTGGGCATCGCTTCCGCAGACATGCAGCTGCCCTTTTTTCGTGACATGCAGCGTGAACGACTGACGGGGACCGGCAGCTGTGTCTGTAGTTACCACAATGTCCGCATTGCGTATGCCGCTTCCCGAAGTTACCTCAATATCCCGACCAAGCACATGCTTCATGTCCTTCTCAAGAATGGAGAGCGCGGTGCGTACCACGGGGGCTTCCGTCCCGCTGACAAGCACTTTCACATGTCGTTTCTTGGGAATACAGAAATCGGCGGCATCAGTTTGTGCCGCGCAAAACATAATTGTAAGCAGAAACAGTATTTTTCTCATTTTGACATTCAGATTATGAGGTTATTACAAGGTGGCGGAAACCAACCGTTTTCCTTATACGGCAATGTCTCTTTCCAACCGGATTACGTGGCAAAGATACGTCTTTTCTCTATTACTGCAAAATACACCGTTCTACAGATGCGTCTCCGGTATCTACTGAACGGTGTATCTTGCGTTGGAATGCCTTTGCCAATCCGTTTCCAAGCACTATCTTTGTAGGAAAATAAGGTGTATGACAGAACAGACATTGGACAAACTCAGAATACTGGCGGAATCGGCAAAATATGATGTGTCGTGTTCGTCAAGCGGTACGGTGCGCTCCAACCGACAGGGCGGAGTTGGAAATACGGTAGGAGGTATCGGCATCTGCCATAGCTTTGCGGAAGACGGGAGGTGCATCTCTTTGCTGAAAGTGATGCTCACCAATTATTGCATGTACGACTGTGCCTACTGCATCAACCGCAGGAGCAACGACATACGCAGAGCCACATTGTCCGTGTCTGAGCTTGTGGAACTTACGATGGAGTTTTACCGCCGGAATTATATCGAGGGACTTTTCCTCAGCTCAGGGGTGGTGCGCAATCCCGACTATACTATGGAGCGTCTTGTGCGCATAGCCAAAGACCTCCGCACCGTACATCGTTTCAACGGATACATCCATCTGAAAAGCATTCCGGGCGCGAGCCGGGAACTCGTGGCTGAGGCAGGAAGATATGCGGACAGAATGAGTGTGAACATAGAGATTCCGAATGAGAAGTCATTGCAGCGGCTTGCCCCCGAGAAGAATTTCGCAAGCATCTACAAACCGATGGAGTTTATCCGGCAGGGGGTGCTTGAGAACAAGGAAGACAAGAAGCGGTTTCGGCATGTTCCTCGTTTTGTTCCTGCCGGACAGAGCACCCAGATGATTGTCGGCGCCACGGCTGAAACCGACCACGACATCCTGCATCTCTCCTCAGCCATGTATTCCCAGCCCACCATGCGCCGTGTATATTATTCCGGATATGTGGCTGTGAACACATACGACAGCCGCCTTCCGTTGCTCAAACAGCCGCCTTTGGTGCGCGAGAATCGTCTTTATCAGGCTGACTGGCTGATGCGTTTCTATAAATTCAAGGTGGAGGAAATTGTGGATGAGGCTGAACCGAATCTTGACCTTGACGTAGACCCAAAATTGTCATGGGCACTGCGGCATCCGGAATATTTCCCTATCGACATTAATACGGCTGATTATGAGCAGATTCTGCGAGTGCCCGGCATCGGGGTCAAGTCAGCCCAGCTGATTATTGCTTCCCGCCGCTTTGGCAGAGTTACCTCATTCCACCTCAAAAAAATGGGAGTGGTGATGAAAAAAGCAAAGTATTTCATCACTTGTGGAGAGCTTGCCGACGGAAACGCTTCCTTTATACAGGGTATCAATGAACTGAAGCCTGAGAATGTGAAGAAACTGCTGCTCCCGTCCTCACACAAGAAGAAAAACGAGGATGACAGGCAGTTGAGTTTTGATTTTGGAGATTGAGCGGACAAGAGATGTCTTGACATTATGTCACTTGGCGGAGAGCCTCGTTTTTTAACATTTCCGCAGCCTCTTGCTCTTGTCTGACACTTGAATTTTTAGTATCTTACCTATAAGTATTTGATAATCAATCAAATATATTTTCAGCGAAAAGCATGCGATTTTAGATGCAAAACGCATGGTTTGAGTCAAAATAGGATGTATTGATAATCAGCGAGTTATGAAAATTTTGTCTTAAAA
>JAMPEL010000107.1 GCA_023665185.1 Roseburia sp. | reverse complement strand
GGTACGGTGAAGAGCCGCATCTTCTTCACCCGGCAGAAGTTGCAGAAGGAACTGAGGGATTTCAGATGAGCAGGAGCGGGTAAAAGTAGTATTGGGAATGGGATATATCTATTCCATTCTCAGTTACTTTCTTTTTAGACGGATTATCAGTTTTGACATATTGCTTGTACAAGATATTCCAAAAGATTAAAACCTTTCTCATTCGGAATAATGATAAATGACATTCCTATGAATACAATAAAGATTAGTGCTAAAGCCATAAACATACCATAGCGTATGATTGCATGAGGCTCACCACCAATCATGTGTCTTATCTTTTCGCTTTTTATTCCGATTTGGTTATCTTTTGGGTTTGTAGAAAGATATTCAGTTTTTTTGTTATTCATTTCCAAGTTCAAGTTGATTTTTTACAAGATTGTAATACAAACCTTTTTGAGATACAAGATTTGCATGGTTTCCAGACTCCTTGACTATTCCTTTTTCAAGGACAATAATGTTGTCAGCCGATTTCACTGTACTTAACCGATGTGCTACTATAAGAACTGTACGTCCTTTGTAAAAGCTGTTTAAGCGTTCTACGATTATTTTTTCGTTGTTTGCATCAAGTGAGTTTGTTGCCTCATCAAGGAGAATGAAGTCAGGATTGCGGTACACGGCTCTCGCTATAAGAATCCTTTGTTTTTGTCCTTGACTTATGCCTATACCATCAGGACCTATCTGGGTATTGTATTTTAGAGGAAGACTATCGATGAAACCGTCAATACATGCGATATGCGAGGCGGTTTTCAAACGAACTTCATCTATTTCATTATCATCTATTGCGATGTTTCTTGCTATACTTTCCGAGAATATCACACCGTCCTGCATTACAACTCCACATTGTCGTCGCCACCATCTCATATTATAATCTGAGAGTGACAGCTTTCCAATCTTGATGCATCCTTTGGATATAGGATAGAATCCAAGCAAAAGTTTCAGCATGGTTGTTTTCCCGCTTCCGCTTGCCCCGACTATTGCAGTTACTTTTCCTTCTGGAATTTTTATATTAATGTCCGACAATGTAAACTTTTTGCTGTGAATATTGTATTTGAAGAACACGTGATCAAAAGCCAAACATCTGTCGGAATGGAATCTTTTTAGCGCATGGT
The DNA here is from genome assembly GCA_023665185.1 of Roseburia sp. Lineage (GTDB taxonomy): Bacteria > Bacteroidota > Bacteroidia > Bacteroidales > Bacteroidaceae > RGIG8745. The sequence goes on along the minus strand of JAMPEL010000107.1, from coordinate 7,206 downwards.
GACCTCCAATGTGTTCTTCTTCTTTCATTGTATGTATTTCGTTTATACGTTCCAAACTCATCTTCACATCCTGTAGAGAATAGACAAAATGTAATAGTTGTGTTATCGGTAAATGTAGTTGCCCTACAATATATTGAACTGCCAACATCATACCAAGTGTCATATCTCCGTTTATGACAGAAATAGCAGAGACAACTGTTATTACAATATTCTTGACTTCATTGATAAGCACACCTCCGGCTTCTTGACACTGTTGCATTTTAAGCATACGCATGTTTGTTCCCGCCAGATCTGCTTGGGTATCTTCCCATTCCCAACGTCTGCGACATTCGCAATCTTGAAGTTTAATTTCTTGCATGTTGCAAATAAATCGGTAGGTCTGGTTATTGCTTTTTGCGTGTTGTTCAAAATTAATTTGATCCAATATTTTTCGTTTGTTCAGAAATGCTATAATCCAGCTTCCATAAAAGATACTTCCAATAAGAAAGACTGTAAATATAGCAGTGTTATATCCTAATAATACTCCTCCGAATATAACGAGACTAACCAAAGAGAAAATCATTCCCAGACACTGTGAGGTAAGAAAATTCTCTATTCTTGTATGGTCCTCCATTCTCTGTAAAATATCTCCAGTTTGTTTTGTGTCGAAAAATGACATGGGCAAATTCAATAGCTTAATAAAGAAATCAGACAAAAGTGAAATGTTTATTCTGATACTGATATGTAATAAAAGCCATCTTCGTATAAAATCAATACTTGTTCGGCTGATTGTCAGGGCCAATTGTGCCAATAATATCAGATAAATGAAGTTTATATTTTTATTTGTAATGCCGAAATCAACAATTGTTTGGGTAAGAAAAGGGAACAACAATTGTAAGACACTACTCAAAAGCATACCGAGTATAATTTGGGAAAAATATTTACGGTATTGTTTGATATAACCCAACAAGAAAGCAAATGAACGCTTTTCATTATCAGCCTTTTTATAGAAGCGGAAAAATTTTTGTGTGGGCTGTAAAAATAATGCAATGCCTTTTTCTTCTTTTCCAGAGCTGGTGCTTGTCCAATAGAGCGACATATCCTCTTCTGTATATTTAAGCAAGCCTTTAGCCGGGTCTGCGATATAGAAGCGGAGTGTCCTATTTAATCCATGTCCGACATGTTTCACTTTGTAGAGAACGACGAAATGGTTCTGATTCCAGTGTAATATACATGGTAAAGGTGCATTGACAAGCTGCCCTATACTTGTCCGTCCACACATGGTTCTCATGCCGAGGTTTTCTGCCGCCTCATTTATTCCTTGTAGAGACACTCCTTCTGAAGAAGAAAATAAATATTCAGACATATAAGTGAATGAATATTTCTTTCCATAATAATGACACACCATTAACAAACATGCTGTGCCGCATTGCATACTGTCATGTTGGCGAATAAAATGAATCTTTGACATATTGCTTGTTTGTAAAATTTGAAGCTGAGTGTTGGTTCATCTCATTCTATCTCTCAACTCCTGTGTTCTCATTCATGTCACTGTTTCTCATGCTTATGTTTCGTCTTATATCTACTTGTTTTCCTTTTCCGAAGTTGTAGGACACCGAGACACACAGCGAGCGCATCTTGATGTAATTATACTGTATGTTCCTGAAGTTGTCTCCAAAACAGTCGTGCCTTGATTTGTTGTATTTCTCGAAAGGGTTGTTTATGGTAACACCTATATTGAGGCGGTTGCCGCAGAACTGCCGGTACGCATAAAAGGAGTACATACACAAGCTGTTATAATAGGAACGGAAAGAAGGTGGCTGATGGAAAAGACCGTAATTGCATCCGAGCGTCCACTGCGTTCCTATATTGGCATTGCAAGCCGCATAAATGTTATATCGCCAGCAGTGCATCGTGCCTGTATCTTTGAGGTTCAAACTATGATATGCCGCATCTCCTCCCACGTTGAAAGACAGAAACTCAAACGGAGTGTAACCGACATAAAGGGATATTCCCGTCTGCTCATACCTGTCAATATTTGTGTATGTGAGACACAATAATCTGGAATCCTCCTCCAACGAAGGGTATTCCATGACAGCATCATTGCTCTTGATATATTCCACCTTGAAGTTCGCAAATATATTCTTTCCGTTATACATCAATGAGGCATTGGCAATGTGCTTATGCTCAGTCTTCAGGTTCGGTGTCCCGTAACTGGCATTATAAGCATCCTGCTGGCTTCTGTAAGGGTTCATTGTCCAGATAGACGGACGGATAATTCCCATCGAATAAGAGCCTGTCGCTTGTATCCGAGAAGAGAATGTATAGCTCAGGCTGCCCCGTGGCATAAAGTCGGAACGGGTGTTATATAGATTGTCCACAGGATTGTCTGCGAATTTTATGCGGTCGTGGGAATATTCGTATCTACCTCCGACATTGAGGTCTATATGCTGTCCTGCCTTTAAATTATAAGTTGCGTATGCGCTGACAACATCCTGTAGCTGCCGCATTTTTCCCGCAACTTCATTCCCGTAAGGCACATTGTTTACCCAGTTCATGGACTCATAGTCCCAGAAACGGTATGAAGGTGTGGAGCTGGAACGTCTGAGTATTACCTTGCCGCCCATTATTAGTGTATGCAGCTTTAAAGGAATGCGTAAGTTGTACATCAGAGTGTGCTCATTCAGTCCGCCCTCGCTTTTTGTGTCAATCCTTGTCTTGACGATGTCCGTTGCTGTTGTCCTAATGACAGCTGTCGAGTCTTCTGCTGTGTCATATCTTCTGTCGGGATTGTATGAATACCGGTATCCAAGTGAGAGCATCTCGCTTTTGTCATTCTTGTACAGCCTGCGATATATAAGATTGCCCTCAAATGCCCCGCTGCTGAAGTCGTTAGAGCTTTTCAGACGGCTGTATTCCGTGCATTTTCCGGAAATGAACGTCTTGCGGTTCGTGTCTTCCGAAACGTTTCTTTTGAGCAATACATGGGCATCCGCATACAATAGGTTGAGCGAGTCCATCTCTATTTCCATGATGCCATGTCCCAAATGGTTATGATAGTCGCCTCTTCCATCCCTGCTCTCACTGTTCAGAGTTGAGATTTTCTCCAACCGGTCATTATAAGCTTCTCTTTGTACATAAACAGGCTGGTCTGTATGTCTTGTGAAATCGTAGTTGTAGCCAAGCAGAAAGTTGCATTTCCCCTTAGATGCGACCACTGACACACCGCCGTTGGCTTTGGGAGTCGTGTCGCCTTCTCCTGTAATTCCAATCTGGCATCCGTCCAATGCGTCTTTTTCCGTGATGATATTAAGCACGGCTGTACCGGCATCTGCGTCATAGCGTGCGTCCGGATGAGTAATAATCTCTACGCTCTTCACCCTGTTTGCAGGAATGCTTCTCAGTGCCTCTTTCCTGTTGGTGTCTGCCAATTTGAAAGGTTTCCCGTTCAGATAGACACGGAAAGACTCGGAGCCGCTTATGCGCACGTTATCCATTCCGTCAACAGTCACGAGGGGAACATTGCGTAATGCGCGAATAAGGCTTTTGGCACTTGCTGTGCGGTCATCCTTCATGTTATACTCAAGTCCGCCGGGAGTGATGCGAACCAGTTTCTTCCGTGCGGATATTCTCACCTCAGGCAACTCTTTGTCGAGAACAGTCAGACTGTCTTCATCGGGCTGTACATTCCGACAGTGCAGGTTGGATACTGTTATGAAAAGAAGTAAAAGTGTGATTGATAACTTCATGAGATATATTATAATGGTCTATTTTTTAAGTTTAATAGTCTTTGTTCTGCAATATGATAATCGTAAGGACAAATCCACCTGTTACGTTCTGTTCGCTTTTTCTTTATTTTATATGAGTTGGCAAAACATCCTCCTCCACAGATATATTTAACTTTGCATTTATTGCATCCGTCTAGTTCGTCAACTGTTGGAATGTTTGGTCTTGTCATTTCTTTTATATCTTGCCTCAAAATATTTCCCATACAAAATTCTTTGTAATGTAGAGATTGACATGGAAAAACATTCCCTGTTGGGTCTATACTACATACTGTTCTACCAGCACCACATTCTTCTCGTTTTGGAGGAAGGAAGTCTGCTGTATCTGGAGAAGAACACAAAGACTCATTTTCTGTTCTTTCTATGAAAGGAGGAAGTAGTCTTATGTCATTCAAATTGTTTGGAATCACCGCAACACTTCTATATAAGCATCCTGTTGTATTACAGAATTGCCTTGCAATAGTTATGTCTTCTGCATTATTTTTTGTCGCTGTTTGAGAAACTGAGATTCTTATATGTTTCTTGTTTTTCTTGAGATATATAATATTCTTTTGAAATACATCAGGGTTAAATCCTTTTCTTTCTCCGGCTTTTGTGATACTGTCACAGCTTAAAATAAGATCGTCGATATAATCTAATATGTTATCCCATGCTCCATTATAGAAGTCATGCATGCAATTGGAAATACATGACAAATATATTTTGCTGTTCCTATTTTTTATATGCTGCACAATCTCAAAAATATGAGGATATTCAAAACATTCTCCTCCTGTCAATACAATTTGTTCTGCATAATTCGAAATTTTGTCTATAATTCTTAACCAACATTCTAATGACATCTCTGTTGTGCTTTTTCTTATTTCTTTATTATAGCAATAGGAACAAGATAAGTTGCATTTATATGTCAAATGAAAGTAGTATTGTTTTGGATAAATAAAAGAATATGAAGTACTATCTTCCTTTTTTACAGGTGTAACAGACAATACGTTATCCTTTTTTATTCGTAACAGAGTGGCTTCTATTATATGTTTTTTTTCTTTAGAAAAGAGATTTACAATATAATCTATATTTTGGTACGTATAAAACAAATTAAGAATGTACATTTCTATTTTAGAGAGACTTATGCCTACATGCTGTATTGAATTGTAAAACACATATTCATTGTCACTTTTCTTTATGACTAAGAAATTGGGGTCATATGCAATATGAAATTCGGAGTTTTCCATGCTATTTATCTGTTAGAAATGGGGATAATTGTGATATTTTACTTTTCATTATTATGATAATTGAAACCTGCATTTTTATAGATTCTTGATATGTTATAAAACAATGATAAACAGAAGGACTGAAATAAGAATGTTCCTTTTAACGTGTGATTAGAAGTCAGTCTGTTTAGCCCTTCTGTTCATTCATTTGCTAAGCATGTCCATTATCTAATCCCTGTATGTATCCTGTTGTCGTACCATTGGTGTTTGTACTACATGAATAAATGCAGTTCTTTTTACATAAGGATCCATTTGTGTCTGCTTCACATTTAAAAGAATACGAGAAAAGCCCTGTATTGGATTTTCCTCCGACAATGTTTTCTAGCATGTCATCAATTGTTTCAATATCCATAATATTGTATTTTTATTTTGCCTACTCTATTGCATAAGCTTTTCGGCATCCGCTTTTTATGTCATTTCGTGAAAGTTTTTATATGCCACAAAGTTATACGCAAATAAAACAAACACCAACTACTGATTACATTTTAGAAATGTAATCAACTAAATAATAGCGAATTACATTTTGTGTATACTATAAAATGTAATCAAAAAAGAGTCTAATGGAATAAAAAAAAGCCGTTGAATGAGGAGGATGTGCCGATAATTATTCTTGGAGAGGAAGAACGTTTAATTTCCAAATTAAACGTTCTAAAAGACAAAAGATAGGGTATACCATTACTTTAAACTAAGTTTTGATATGCCCTTTTAGATATTATAGTTACAATGTATAACTTTCCGGATTTGTCTTTTTAGTTTTATTATGCCCTCATATTCGTGTTGGAACCATTGATTCTCCTCAAATGCGATAGTACAGAATTAGGGAGACAGGATGAAAATATACAATCTGTTATGAACACGTGGAACGTGTGTTATTCCTGTTTGGACATTTGTTGCAGTAGTGTGTCAATAGTTTCGTATTTCCCTTTCTGCACGGTCAGCATGGTTTTCAGCCTGCTTTTTGCAGCTCTGTATGCTGTGACCGACTGAAAATTCAAAATTTGGACAATGTCTTCTTCTTCCACATCCTTTGCATAAAGAAGAGTACAGATGGCTTTGTTGCGTTCATTTAGATTTGGGAATGCGCTCATCAGGTCATTCATGAAATCTTTGTTTTGTTTGCTCTCCTTCGTTAGCGCATTGACCAAAGAACTGTAATATTCTTTCAAATCACCTTTTACTCTTGCCGATTTGTTGAATATTTTCAAGAAAGCTATGTCGGTTGATGCTTGCTGTTCTTGTATTTTGGAGCTGATATTTGTATATGAAATATCCTGCTTGATACTGCAAGTGTTTTGAGTATCTGCTGTCTCTGTTTCCTGCTTTTCTTTCTCTTCGTATGGTGCAATATCTTTCTCTTTCAGCCGTTTTTTTCCAAATCTTGCATGACGGCATTTTCTATATATTATTATCAGACATATTGACAGTACGGCAACAAGTCCAAGACATACGGCTATATAAATGTAAATATTATTGTCTTTGTCACTGTCCAGACAATAATACAAATCTACAAGACTCTCAAAGCATATAGAATCTTGTTTTTGATTGGAAGCAAGTGATTTTAGAAGATTGTATTCTGTCAGTATGGTACTATCCTGATAATATTCTGCCATTGTTACAGCCAGACTGTCATAGACTTTTTCTAAGTCAAGAGAATCAGCCTTTTCTTCATATTCCACTGCACATTTTATATAATACAAACATGAATCCTTTGCATTAAGTCTGTTGAGACGTGATGTTATGTGGTTTGCAGACTTTACAATGTTTGCCGAGTCTTCTATTCTCACATGAATTATAGATTCCGGCGAAGGATTTTTTTTGCAACAGACGCACAGGACAAAGAACAACAGCACTCCGATGATGACCGAAATGCATCTCTGTTGTATATGCCCTGTATTTGTCTTCATGCTTTTGTCTCTTATATCCACCAACAGTAAAATATTTTCCTGCCTTCATGATACAGAATGCAAAATAAGCGTTTTATACCGGAACAGACAATTTTCGCAGTGGAAAAATCTGGCAGGAAGTTTCACTTTCCTCTTCCCACGCTTCTTCTCACACAGCCTTTCCCACCTGAAAGTTTCCTTTTAGTGGATTTTTTTGTTCTTTTTCCTCCGAAAAATCGTCCCCTCACCACCCGAAAACTATCAAAATATGGGGTAAAAACTGACAATTGTCAG
>JAMPEL010000106.1 GCA_023665185.1 Roseburia sp. | reverse complement strand
TCCCACCCAAAAGCCCAACAAAACCCAAAATTACAAGGTGCTGAAAATTTATTTTCAAGGCACACTGATTTTTTTCGCAAGGTGAACGAAATTTATTTTCAAGGTGAACAAAATTTTCAAAGCCCGTTTTTCGGGCTAAAATCGGGCTTTTTTCCAAATTATTTCCTCCTAAAGACGGCAACCGGATTTTCAACGCTCCGAAAAACAAAAATGGATTTTGAACCCGGGGAAAGACTATTTTAAGGAGAAAAATTCATAACCATCTGATTATCAATACATCCTATTTTATACTCAACCTTTCGTTTTTCATCAAAAACCGCGCCCTTTTGCTGAAAATACATCACGTTGATTATCAATGACTTATCTATGAGCGCAAAAATCTCAGATAACATTTATATACAATTTGACCATAAGATGTTAAAATCGTTCCGCCCCGTTTTTTGTGGGCTTATCATAAAAACGCATATAAACAAGCAACAGGGAGATTCTGTGGAGAATGTACCGGCAAAAACACAGTCGAAAGACAGCAAACTTCATTTCAGACTCAACAAAACTTCCGTCTTATTTCATAAAGCAGAATAAATAATGTACATTTGCAGAACAAGATAAAAACAATAACATTAATCATAAATACTTAATTCTAAAGATTATGGCTCAGGCACCAGAATTTCGGTATGCTCCTATGTTCCAGATACAGAAGGACGATACTGAGTATTATCTGCTTACAAAAGACTATGTAAGCGTCAGTGAGTTTGAAGGAAAACCAATTCTGAAAGTAGCTCCGGAAGGACTCACGGCTATGGCAAACGCCGCATTCCGCGACGTGTCATTCTTGTTGCGTCGCTCACACAACTTGCAGGTTGCGAAGATTCTCCGCGACCCGGAGGCAAGCGACAACGACAAGTATGTGGCTCTCACATTCCTCCGCAACGCCGAAGTGTCGGCAAAAGGCCATCTCCCGCTTTGTCAGGATACAGGCACTGCCATTATCCACGGCGAGAAGGGCCAGCACGTATGGACTGGCTATTGCGATGAGGAGGCACTGGCAAAGGGCGTGTACAAGACATATACGGAGGAGAACCTGCGCTACTCACAGAATGCTCCGCTTTCTATGTATGAGGAAGTCAATACAAAGTGCAACCTGCCGGCCCAGATTGACATTGAGGCAACGGAAGGCATGGAATACCGCTTCCTTTGCGTGACAAAGGGCGGTGGCTCTGCCAACAAGACTTACCTGTATCAGGAGACAAAGGCATTGCTCAACCCCGACACACTTGTGCCATTTATGATTGAGAAGATGAAGAGCCTCGGTACGGCTGCCTGCCCTCCTTACCACATCGCTTTCGTGATTGGAGGCACATCGGCAGAGAAGAACCTGCTGACTGTCAAGCTGGCATCCACTCACTACTACGACAACCTGCCTACTACCGGAGACGAGACCGGCCGTGCGTTCCGCGATGTGGAGCTGGAGAAGCAGGTGTTGCAGGAGGCCTACAAAATTGGACTTGGCGCACAGTTCGGCGGCAAGTACATGGCTCATGATGTGCGCATCATCCGCCTTCCTCGCCACGGCGCAAGCTGCCCGGTAGGTCTGGGTGTGAGCTGCTCTGCCGACCGCAACATCAAGTGCAAGATAAACAAGGACGGTATATGGATTGAGAAGATGGACGACAATCCGGGCGAGCTTATTCCGGAAGAACTCCGCAAGGCAGGCGAGGGCGATGTGGTACGCGTCGACCTCAACCGCCCGATGAGCGAGGTGTGCAAGCAGCTGAGCCAGTATCCGGTGTCTACCCGCCTGTCGCTCAACGGCACTATCATCGTGGGCCGCGACATTGCTCATGCCAAACTGAAAGAGCGTCTCGACCGTGGAGAAGAGCTTCCTGAATACATAAAGAACCACCCTATCTACTATGCAGGTCCGGCAAAAACTCCGGCAGGAATGGCTTGCGGCTCAATGGGACCTACTACGGCAGGACGTATGGACCCGTATGTAGACCTGTTCCAGAGCAAAGGCGGCAGCATGGTGATGCTGGCAAAGGGTAACCGAAGCCAGGCTGTCACCGACGCATGCAAGAAGTATGGCGGTTTCTACCTCGGAAGCATTGGAGGTCCTGCCGCAATCCTTGCGCAGAACAACATCAAGAGCATTGAGTGTGTGGAGTATCCTGAACTCGGAATGGAGGCTATCTGGAAAATTGAAGTAGAGGATTTCCCTGCGTTCATCTTGGTTGACGACAAGGGCAATGACTTCTTCAAGCAGTTGAAGCCTTGCGAGGGATGCAAGATTCTGGATGAATAATTAAATATGCCGGTTCGGTTGCCGGAAACATGCCGCCCGGTGAGGGTGTGTCCGCAAGGAACGGTTGTTTCCGGTGGTAGGAACAAGGCTTGGTAGCAGTGCCCCTAAAAGTATCTCAGGCTTTTAGGGGCACTGTTTTTGGGGAGACGCATGGATAACCCGTCCTCTGCGGTTGCGGAGAATCGGTGCGCTTGACATTTCCTCCGAAATCTTGCTGCATGGACATGGCATGAGGCGGACTCTGTACGCTTCAATAATTGTCACGTTTGATTCATGACAAGGGATTTGAATCAAATGTACATTATAATGACATAAATTTTGGTGTTTGTAGCTTTCCGTACACATATCTTTGCGACAAACAAACGAATCACAAATATTTAATTGAAGAGTTATGACCTTTTTCAGAAAAACAGGAATTTGTCTGACTGTGGCGGCAAGCATGATGCTTGTGTCGTGCAAGAACGTGACAGACAGGAATGCGGCTACCGCAAATCCGCAGAACATGGAAATGTGGTACAAGCAGCCGGCAGAGAAATGGATGGAGAGTCTGCCGATAGGCAACGGACGCTTGGGAGCTATGGTATATGGCGGCACATCGGAAGAGACCCTCGCGCTCAACGAGTCTACTCTGTGGTCGGGCGAATATGACAGTGAACAGCACAAGCCTTTCGGCAAAGAGCGCATGGAAGAGCTGCGCAAGCTCTTTTTTGAAGGCAAGGTGGTGGAAGGCAACCAGATTGCGGGCAATGAGCTTGTGGGAACACCCCATTCTTTCGGAACGCATCTGCCGGTAGGCGATCTCAAGCTCCGTTTCTCGGGAATGGATGAGAGCATTGAGGAGTATAAGCGCGTGCTTGACTTGAACACAGCCGTAAGCACTGTGACATTCAAGGCGGGCGACGTGACTTACACCAGAGAGTATTTTGCGTCCAATCCCGACAGCGTATTGGTTGTCCGTCTGTCGGCAGACAAGGAAAAGAGCGTCTCATTCGATTTGTCGCTCGACCTTCTGCGCCAGTCTGATTACCGCATCGAAGGCAACCAGCTCGTGTTCTTCGGACAGGCATTGTTCCCTATGCACGGAAAAGGCGGTGTACATTATGAAGGCAGAATAGCTGTGGCAAACGAGGGAGGAACGGTTCTGTCGGGCGACAGCACCTTGAAGGTGGAGAATGCTGACGAGGCAGTGCTTGTCGTTGATTTCCGCACTGATTTCAAGAATCCGGAATACAAGTCTGTATGCAAGGCAAGTGTGGACAATGCGCTTGCAAAGGTATATACCGACTTGAAAGCCAAACATATCGAGGACTATTCCCGCCTGTTCTCAAGAGTAGACATTCAGCTTGGTGATATAGACCGTAACAATGTGCCGACCGATGTGCGCCGTCTCGACGCGCAGAACGGTGTGGAAGACCCGTCGCTTGACGCGCTGTTCTTCCAGTATGGACGTTATCTCACCATTGCATCCTCGCGCAGCAACTCTCCGCTCCCTATCGCGTTGCAGGGATTCTTCAACGACAACAAGGCATGTACCATGCCGTGGACCAATGACTACCATCTGGACATGAACACACAGCAGAACTATTGGGTGGCTAACGTGGGAAATCTGGCAGAGTGTAATGTACCGCTCTTCAACTATATAGCCGACTTGGCACATTACGGAGCGGAGACGGCACGCGTGGTGTACGGATGCAAGGGATGGACTGCGCACACCACTGCCAACGTGTGGGGATTCACCGCGCCTTCATACAGCATCCTTTGGGGACTCTTCCCTACTGCGTCGTCATGGATTGCGGCTCATCTGTGGACTGAATATGAATATACTCAGGACAAGGAGTATCTGCGCACGACAGCTTATCCGCTGTTGAAAGGAAATGCGGAGTTCTTGCTCGATTATATGACGGAGGATCCGCGCAACGGACATCTGGTGACCGGACCGAGCATCTCGCCTGAGAACGGTTTTGGATACAACGGACAATATTGCTGCGCTGCCATGATGCCTACTTGCGACCGCACTTTCGCATACGAGATTCTGTCCGCATGTTTGCAGTCGACAGAGATTCTCGGCATTGACAAGACTTTCGGCGACAGCCTGCGCACCGCCCTTGCCAAGTTCCCGCCTTATCAGATAGGACGTGATGGAGGTATTATGGAATGGTCGGAGGATTTCGAGGTGGTCAATCCGAATCACCGCCATACCTCACATATCATGGGCTTCTACCCTTACGCGCAGATAACTCTCGGAAAAAATCCGGAACTGGCTGCGGCTGTACGCAAGACGATGGAACTTCGCCTTGCCGCTCCTGACTGGGAGGATACGGAGTGGAGCCGTGCCAACATGATATGCTTCTATGCCCGTCTGAAAGATGCCGCAAAGGCATACGAAAGCGTCAAGACACTGGAGGGAAACCTCTCCCGTGCCAACCTCATGACGGTGTCGCCGGGCGGCATTGCCGGAGCGGAGAACGACATTTATGCTTTCGACGGCAATCCGGGAGGCTCTGCCGGCATTGCGGAGATGCTGTTGCAGACACAGGAGGGCTATCTTGAGCTGTTGCCGGCATTGCCTGCTGAGTGGAGCAGCGGCTGTTTCAGAGGCTTGTGCGTGCGCGGCGGTGCCGAGGTGGCTGTTTCATGGAGTAAGTCGGTAGTGGACACATTCACGCTCACAGCCACTGCGGACAATGAGTTTGCCATAAAGATGCCGGAAGGAAAGGACTACACTCTGACACTGAACGGCAAGAAGATTGACAGCAATGAGGAAATCGTGAAAGTGAAGATGAAGAAGGGTGACGTGCTGTCCGCCTGCTGATTCTGATTGAATATAAGACAAGTGGTCCCGAAGTTTCGCATCAGCGAAACTTCGGGACCACTTGTCTTATGTTTCTTGTCTTGTCCTGGCAGGAAACCGGCAGGTCAATTCCGGTTGATATAAACCTTCTTTCCGTTCATGATGTATATGCCGTTTTTCAGATTCCGGAATGAGTCTTTTCCTCGTCCCACACATCGTCCGGTCAAATCATACACATTGTCATCTGCGGCAGAGAATCTTTCTTCTTCGTTGATGGTGGATGAGATGCCGGTGAACACTTCCTGTCCATAATAAGTAAGCGTGAAGTCGTCGGCCATAAACCAACCGCCCGCATTCGAGCCGCTGCCTGTCGAGCATGCCCCAACGCGCACTTTCGTGTCGTTCTCCGCTATGAGGAAATGCACACCCAGTGTGCGGTAGCCTCCTACCGTATCCAACACTTCAGAGTTGTAAGTCTGTCCATTGGCTTTCACATACACATGCTGGTCAGTAAGAAGGTTGTTCGTGATGGTCAGTGCCGCACTCAGGGCATACTCTCCTCTCGGCAGGGTTGTTTCCTGATAAAGGTCTATCGAACTGATATTTGCAGCCCACAGATTCACAGATTTCTTCGATTGGGATTTTTCAGGAACATTATCGCTCAGTTTGAAGTCCTTGTAGCCGCTCGTATTGCTGTCAATCTTCCATCCGTCAGGGACACCGCCGGAGATGCCATCCTCGAAACCGGGATTGGACAAGTACATGGAAGTGACGTCCACAGGCTCCTCGCGACTGACATTGACGAACTTGTAATGGGCGGTAGCCTCTTGAAGCGACTCAAGTGTCTGGTACACCTCTCTCACATCATCGCAGCTCTCATATATATCCCGGGCAGTATTGACAGCCTCAAGATAACTTGCCGATTCCAGTTTTTCCGCATCATATATTCTGTCAGCCTCATCCAGCTCGTTCTTGAGCAGTTGTTTGGCTGTCGTGAGGCTCGCCGTAATCTTCACCTCAACAGGAAACGCTGTCACAGCCTGTGTGGCCTGGTCTGTATAGAACGCTGTGTAAGTGCCGGCATCATCAAAATCGAAATTCTCAACAGTTATCTCTCTGCTTGCAAGGGAAGTGCCGTCAGGCTTTATCCACATCCAAGAGCCGGAAGTGGGTTGGGGACCGAATGTCAGCGTCTGCCCTTTGGTCACACTGACGGAAGAAGACTGCGACCAGCTTCCACTGCCTGTTTTCCAGTACATGGTGATATTGACTGGTTTGTAGTCATTGTTCCCATCCTTCGTGTACACATCTATTTCCGCCACCGTGGTATAGCTGTCGCCGCTGTCACTGCCCAGACTGACAAGTTTGAAGTAGCGTGCCGGAACGGTTTTGAAACCTACCTCACACTGATATACCAGCCAGTTGCCGCCTGCAACGGGAGTCCATTGTTCACCGTCCTCACTCACAAGGAAAGCATAAGAGCGAATCCATCCGTTGGTGTTGTTTTGGCGGGGAGTAATCTTCACATTGCTCAGATTGTGTACCTCTCCCATGTCCACGACCATTTCGTGAGGATGCGCGTCCGCCGAGCCGTTATATTTTGAATGCCAGAAGGTGTTTGTGTTGCCATCGAAAGCCTTAGCGGCTCCGGCCGATTCCTTCACTGTCTCCTGACTGTTGGTGCTTACAAGCTTCCAATTCTTCTTGTCCACCTTGTCCGTTCTCGGTGTTTCTCTCCACACACACCGCTTGATGTCAAGGTCCCATTCGTCACGGTATTCAAATGTCATCTTCCCATTCTTGAACTCGACTGGGAACATGATAATCTTGGAGTTGGGCAGGTCGGGGTCTTGCCAGCGGTCGCCCACATAAAGATATACAGTGCCTTCCGTACCCTCAATTTTCAGAATGCCCGAGGCCTGTGTGTCGTATGCGATGTTGTTTCCTACATTCGACAAACCGCTCCATCCGCTCATGACCGATTTTGAGGTGGCGAGTTTTGCCTGATTGGGTGCCCATCCCGAACATGCGGAGCTTACCATATAATATAAGTTGTCGATGCGGACTAAGGCCGGAGCCTCTCGCGCCTGCCATTTGAAGTTCTCTGTTTTCTCCACAGCCTCCAGCCAGTCATCGGAAAGGCGGAACATGCCGAGGTGCTGGTTCTCTTCGATTGTGGAGATGAAATAAGCCGTACCGTCCTCATCCACAAACGTTGTGCAGTCGCGGCTCTTGGTGTCGAGAGGCCTGCCGCTCCATACATATTCGTATGCGCCGTTCACCTCGTCACATTGAAAACATGCCGCTTCGCTTGCACCGTAGTTGCTCTGCTCCCAATGACACCAGACAATGTATTTGCCAGTCTTGGCATTGTACATGAGTTTCGGACGCTCTATGAACCGGCTGCTGCCCAAATCCTTGTGGGTGACACCGTTTTGGATGATTTTCCGCTCAAATGTCCAGTTTACGAAGTCTTTGGTTGAATACATATTGACATCCGGATTCCAAGTATTTGACCTGTCCTCCCCGATGACATACCATGTGTCGCCTACCTGAAGGAAGTTTCCTCCGTGCGCTTGCACTGATTTGCCGCGATTGTCCATCCATAAGATTCCGTTCTTGATAGTAACCCAGTTTTCCTGAGCTACAGAAGAAAGCGTTGTCGCAGCGAACAAAATAGAAAAGAATAGTTTTTTCATCACTTTGATTATTAGATATGTTTTTACATTCGCAAAAGTAACGGATAAAAACTTCTGTGTACAAGGTGAAATCGTGCGGTGAGGCGATAAAATCGTGTAAAAACCGTTTTCTGCACGATTTTATTGCTTGTATGCACGATTTTATTGCTTTCTTTTCGGGCTTTTCCACAAAAATATCTGCAATACATCTTAGAAACTGTCTTGACTTTATTTGAAAGATTTCCGTCTCATCCTGCATTCCGGGGGATAGTGGCAGTCGCATCGTATGCATAGTACCTTTGTTTGAGGATATTGCCGCATCCTTGCATCTATTGCTCCTCTTGTCCGTAGTTTATGATGGAAGCACCGCAAGCCCGGTTCGTTTTATCGCAACCTGTTTCCGGACGGATGTATGCGGAAAAGTGTTAGTGACATTATGTCAGTTTGCGGAGAGCCTCGTTTTTTAACATTTCTCGCCGCTTCTGGCTCTTGTCTGATGCTCAAATTTTTGTGTTTTACCTGTAAGGAGTTGATAATCAATTAAATATGTTTTTAGTGAAAAGTATGCGGTTTTAGACGTAAAACGCATGGTTTGAGTCAAAATAGGATGTGTTGATAATCAGTGGGTTATGAGAATTTTGTCTTAAAATTGTCTTTTTTCGGGTTCAAAATCCATTTTTGTTTTTCGGAGCGTGGAAAAGCCGGTTGCGGTCTTTTTGAGAGGATGATTCTGAAAAAAGCCCGATTTTGACCCGAAAAACGGGCTTTGAAAATTTTGTGCGCCTTGAAAATAAATTTCGTTCACCTTGCGCAAAAAATCAGTGTGCCTTGGAAATAAATTTTCAGCACCTTGTAATTTGGGGTTTTAGTGGGCTTTTGGATGGGAAATGTGGGTTTTGGGTTGAATTTCTATGTCTTTTGGTCGGTTGAATTGTCCTATTTGTCCGCTCGAATTTTGAGGGCTTGAAGTCGCTGTAGAATCGCGTTTTTGCAACCTCGGCAAGGTTCGGTTCATTTTGAGGCGATTCTACGGAGAGTGGTTTTAACATATCAATTTGTCAGAAAATACAATATTTCGCTAATGTTTTTGACAGACTCCTCCGTCACTTCGTGACACCTCCCCTAACTTAGG
>JAMPEL010000105.1 GCA_023665185.1 Roseburia sp. | reverse complement strand
GCCCCGAAAAACAAAAATGGATTTTGAACCCGGAAAAAGACAATTTTAAGACAAATTTTTCATAACTCGCTGATTATCAATACATCCTATTTTATGCTCAACCCTTAGTTTTTGGACTAGAACCACATACTTTTTACTGAAAATATATTCAGTTGATTATCAATGATTTATAAGTAAAGACACCGAAAGTGAAGCGTTGGGCAAGGGCCGGAGACTGCGGAAATTGTTAAAATTTCGGCTCTCCGCCAAGTGACATAATGTCAATACTCCTTGCCCGCATATCGTATCACCCGGAATGTCGGATAAGCCGGTTTTGTTTTGCAAAATACCCGCAGGCAGTCTGAACTTTATAGGTTTGTCGCTTGTTATTTTAGAATCACATCCGATGGTTTATTCATCCGATTGGCTTAACTTTGCAACAGACACCAAAACTCTTTACATTATGAATTTTATAGCGGAAAACATTCTTCTTGGAGGCTCTATCCTGATTTTTCTCAGTATCATCATCAGCAAGACGGGCTATCGGTTTGGAATCCCCACTTTGCTCCTGTTCCTGCTCGTGGGAATGCTGTTCGGGAGCGACGGACTCGGCTTGCAGTTCGACAGCGCGCAGGACACGCAGTTTGTCGGTATGATTGCACTGAGTATCATCCTGTTTACCGGTGGTATGGACACCAAGTTCCGCGATATACGTCCTATACTCTCACAAGGCATACTGCTGTCTACGGCGGGCGTGCTGCTGACAACGCTGCTCACCGGCGGCTTTATCTTCTATCTGTCACAATGGACGGGAATGGACATACGGCTGTCTCTGCTGACGTCCATGCTGCTTGCCGCCACCATGTCCTCGACCGATTCCGCCTCTGTGTTCAATCTGCTCCGCTCACAGCACATCAATCTGAAACACCATCTGAAACCGATGCTCGAGCTTGAGAGTGGAAGCAACGACCCTATGGCATATATGCTGACGATTGTGCTGATACAGGTGGTGGGGAGCGGGAGCGACCTGCATCTCGATATTGTGGCGCGCGATTTGCTTGTGCAGTTTCTTTTCGGCGGAGTTATCGGTTTCGCCTTCGGAAAGGCTGCCGTATGGCTCGTCAATCGCATCAACCTGTCCAACAGCTCGCTCTATCCGATTATGCTGCTGAGTCTGGTGTTCATCACTTTCACCATTACTGACCAGATACACGGCAACGGCTATCTGGCAGTGTATGTGGCAGGACTTGTTGTGGGAAATGCGCGCCTGACTTATCGGAAAGAAATCAACACTTTCATGAACGGGCTTACATGGCTTTTCCAGATAGTGATGTTCCTGTTGCTCGGACTTCTGGTCAATCCTCATGAGCTGTTGGGAGTGTCGCTCGTGTCGCTCGCTATTGGTGTGTTCATGGTGCTTGTGGCGCGTCCGGTCAGTGTGTTCGCCTGCCTGCTGCCGTTCCGTTCCATGACAAACAAGGCGCGCCTGTTTGTGTCGTGGGTGGGGCTTCGAGGCGCTGTCCCCATCATTTTCGCCACCTATCCGATTCTGGCAGGTATCGAAGGCTCCAACCAATTGTTCAATATAGTGTTTTTCATCACGCTGCTGTCGCTTATAGTTCAGGGAATGAGCATCGCGCAGGTGGCGCGCAGGCTGCATCTCGACTTGCCGGAGGAGAAAGAGGGTAACGAGTTCGGTGTGGAGCTTCCGGAGGAGATAGACACTCAACTCCGGGATTTGACTCTGACAGCGGAGATGATTGCCGAGGGCAATTGTCTTGCCGACATGAATCTGCCTAATGGCACACTGGTGATGCTGGTGAAGCGCGGCAATGAGTTTATCATCCCCAACGGACAGCTTGAGCTGAAAGTGGGGGACAAACTGTTGCTTATCAACAAGAATTGAGGGGGATGATATTGATTTTGGAAATGTGTTTTGTGGTGCTTTTTGACAGTTTGTTTACAACATATTCGACAGTGCTTTGACAGACTCCTCCGTCGCTACGCGCCACTTCCCCTAACTTAGGGGAGGAGCTGTATACCTTGTTAATCAGTAGATTAGAATCTCTATGAGCATGGTAACCGGGCTTCTCCTTTAATTTAGAGGAGGTGGCGCGTAGCGACGGAGGAGTCTGTCTAAAATACATCAGCAAAAGACGTTGCGGTAGTATATAGGAAAAACAATCAGGGGATAAAATCAAAGGGGTATTTTTGTGCCGGGCAAACCTGTATGCATATAATTTTTTCCATCATACAGGAGAACAAAGCCGGGGGTTCCAAGTTTTTTTCTATTATTAATCACTGAACCCAAATAAATTTATTTATGGACTATTTTAATTATATCAGTAGGATAGTCTCAATGAAAGTCTTGGCAGGAAGGCTTAAGACGGCGGAGAACTATCGCTGTGCGGCACGCTCGCTCAGGCGGTTTATGTGTGCTGCCGGACTCGGAGGAAGCCTGCCGTTGCGAAAAGTGGACGGCGGGCTGATGCTGCGCTTTGAGAACTATCTGACAAAGGAGAAGAGAATGAGCCGTAACTCTACCTCTGCATATATGAGGTCGCTGCGTGCCGCCTACAACAAGGCGGTGGCAGAGGGAATGTGTGCCGACCGCAAGCCGTTTGCCGCCGTGTACACAGGAGTGGACTGCACACGCAAGAGGGCGTTGGACGAGAACGCGCTGAGACGTCTGCTTGCGCTCGACCTGTCCGGAAGTCCTGGGCTGTGCATGACGCGCGACATGTTTTTCTTCTCGTTCCTTGCCAACGGAATGTCGTTTGTGGATGTGGCGCATCTGCGTATGTCGGATATAAAAGGCGGGCGGATATGCTATTCGCGCAGTAAGACCGGACAGCCGATTTCCGTGAAGGTATGCGCGCAGATGGCGGGCATCATCCGCCGTTACCACCACAAGGGGAGCGACATGGTGTTTCCGCTGATTGGAGGAGGCGGATGCCGCAAGGACTATGACACGGCACTACGGGTGTATAACCGGGGACTGCACAAGCTGGCGCGGCTTGCCGGCATTGATGGCGGACTGACCTCGTACAGCGCGCGCCACAGCTGGGCATCGCAAGCCTACCACCTGCATGTTCCTGTGGCGGTGATAAGCTCATGTATGGGGCATACTACGGAAGCTACCACACGCATCTATCTGCGCTCGCTCGAGGAGGCGGAGTCGGACAGATATTGTCAGGCCGTCATCGCGCATTACGGGGCATTATGGGAGGAATCCATAGCGTCTGAATATAATTATAATAATGTGGAACGGGGGAATGGTCTTGCTTATAAAACAAAAGGGGATATACAGATAAATGAAAGTATTGAGGCCTTGTATATTGACAAAACAAACAAGAATAAGGACAAAAAGAAATGTCCGCCTCTGCGCAAGAGGCGGACATTTTAATTGTCGGCAAATGTACACATATTTTTTCTTACACCAAATAAAATTGCAAAAAAAGTAGTCGGAAATTACATTTTTGTAGCCTTTATGTCTTTGTCATTTATGTTTCGTGTTTTGAAAGGAGATAAAACCATGAATGCGCAGGTCTGCCATTAACCACATTACAACATATCCAAGACATATGTATACGACGAATTGGACCTTCATGCTGTGAAGGTCTGCTGCGGTGCGCCCGTTTTCTAAAGCGGTGCGCGCCGCTGTGTTTTTCCCATGTACAAGCATCCGGTATCAAAGAAAAGAGTGCGGTCAACAGTCGTCAGGAATGCCCTCTTCGCCTTTTTTGTACAGTTGCCGGCATCTGTTTGTCCGCCTCTTGCGCAGAAGTGGACAACATCCGGCACTTTGCCTGAGTATGTAATGAGAGAACGGTAATAAATAACGAGAAACGAATAAGACAAAAACTGGAGAGGAGGCCATAGATACATATTAGAATAGAAGGAATATGAATGGATTTGATATCCCGGTTTTAATTGTATGGAATACTTTCCTCACGAATGATGGCGAACGGGACGCCTATGCAGAGAGACAACAATCTTATTTTTTAGATTTATAAATTTAAAATTTTAATTATGAACAAAAAGTATCTAAGTGTACTCCTGTTTGGAGCGATGATTGCTGCTTCTACAGGTACATTTATGTCTTGTAAGGACTATGATGACGACATCGATGGTCTGAGGACAGAAATCAGTAACAATGCGACTGCGGCTGCATCGGAGCTGGCTTCAAAGGTTGAAGAACTGAAGAGCCAGATTAACACGCTGGAGTCTGCAAAAGACAAGCAGAACACTGAGCTTGCTGCTGCAAAGCAGGAAGCTGCTACTGCTTCGGCAAACGCTCTTGCTGCCGCTCAGAAGGCACAGACTGCTGCTGAGGCTGCACAGAAGGGTGGCGATCAGGCTGCCGCTGCCGCTGCTGCCGCACAACAGACTGCCGACCAGGCTGCCAAAGACTTGGCAAGTGCTGTGGCACGTGTGGCTGCTCTTGAGACAAAGGTGGCTTCTCTCGAAGCTGCTGTGGCTGACTTGAAGAATGCCGACAGCGATTTCTCAAGCAGACTGGCTATTCTTGAGAACACTATCAAGCTCAATCAGGACGCTATCGCTACAAACAAGAACGGTATTGCCGAGAACAAGCAGGCTATCGCTGACGCTAATGCCGCTATTCTGGCTAAGGCTACAGAACTCAACTCTGCTATCAACGACTTGTCTGTCAAGATTGGCGCACAAATCGATGTGATAAACTCTGAGTTGAACACTATCAAATCAAACTACGCTACTAAAGACGAGCTTAACAGCAAATATCAGGAGTTGGCTGCGATGGATGCCCAGTTGAAGGGACAGATTGAGACCAACGCCAACTATATTGCCGCTTTGCAGACTACTGTAAAGGAGCTTGCAGCAAAAGATACAGAGCTTGCAGCTAAGATTGAGAGCAACTACAACTCAATCATAGAGAAGCTCAACACTACAAACACTGAGCTGACTGCCGCAAGCAGCAAGATTGCAGCTATCGAGAACACAGTGAGCGGACTCACTTCTTCATACAGTTCGCTCCAGTCGGCTAAGGCTGACATCACATACGTTGATAACATCAACAAGCAGCTCACTACTCTCGTTCAGTCGCTCCAGAGCACATTGAACGACCTTTCTACATCTAATGCCGCTCAGGACAAGACTATCGGCGACCTCCTCATCAGCGTGAAGGCTCTTCAGGAGAAGACTGTAGACTTGCAGAATCTGGTGGACAAGAACAACAGCGACGCTCAGGCTGCGCTTCAGACTGCTGTCGCAGGCTTGCAGAAAGAGATTGCTGACGCTGTTGTGAAGGCACAGGACGAGCTTACTGTGGCTGTTGAGGATGTGAAGGCTGTCGCTGAGAGCAACAAGGCTGAGATTGCGCAGATTAAGGCTGACCTCGCTACAAAGGCTGACCAGTCGGCTTTGGATGCTTTGGCTGCTGACTTGCTCACTAATGTGACTGAGGTTGGAAATATTCAGGCAGAGCTTGCAGGTATCCACTCTGAGTTGGCAGAGCAGAAAGCAGACTTGGAAGGAAAAATCGCTGCTGCTGAGGCTGCCGCTAAGGAATATGCTGACGCAATTGTACGTAAGTTGTCTGAGCGAGTAGACACTAATGCCGAGGACATCAAGAATTTGCAGGACTTCATGACTGAGCTGACAAATATCAGCGGTGAGGACCTCAGTGCTTTCGTTACTTCTAATAAGCTGGATGTGGCACTCAATGAGTTCTACGATGGACTTGCTCAGGAGTTCATGGGACAGTTAGAGTTCACAGAGTGGGTGAACTATGAGCTTCATGGTGATATTTTGTCTAAGTATGTCACTAACGATGCTCTTGCAGAGCAGCTTGGTGGTTATGTCGCAAAAGAGGACTACGAACAGAAGATTGCTGAGCTGGAGAAGAAGATGAGCAACGATGAGGAAGGCAACTTGGGATTCGAGCAGAGAATCGCTGAGTGCGAAAGCATCCTCGAAGCATACGACCTTGTATCTCTCACTAATAAGATTTCTAAGAGATTGACAAGCATCACACTTATACCGAATAGCTATAGCGATGGTATCGAGTCGATAGAGTTTAGGTCGTTTAGATATAAAATTAAATATTCTACAGATACAAAATATTATTACCTTACTAATGGTGAGGCTGTAACTGCTACATATCGTATGAATCCAAGCGGTGTGACAGAGGAAAGCATCAATATGGAGGATATAGACTATGTTGCAAATCTTGCGACAACAAGGTCTGTATCTGATAAACTCATAGATGTAGCAGGCGCAAAAATTGAAAACGGTGAGTTGGTTGTAAGCCTTAATAAGAACAGCAGCTTCCGCAATAAAAATTTCAATGACGGGAAGGATGGTAAGAGATACATTGTAGCTCTTCAGGTTCCTATTGCTTCTGATTTCTTGTTGGAAGGTGAAGATGAGGCTTATGTCTATTCTGAATACGCTATTCTTGATGAGAAACCATTTGGTGCAATACTTCAGGATAAAACAGGCAACTCTCGTACTTGGTCAGAACTTTCTAGCTCTACAGAAGATGAGAATTGTATATCTCTGACATATTCTGAGGAACATAATCTTGAAGACTTGGTAAAAGTTTTGACTGATGAGTCTGGTCAGCCTGTATTTAGTGATTATGAATCTTATGGGCTTAAACTGAAATTTGAGCTTCCTGAGAAATATTACATTCCGGGAAGTGAGAAATTTGGTAATCAGCAGAACTTTGCAAGGATTACAAGTGACAACAAACTCGTTGCAAGTTATGATGGTAAAGATTTTGCTGAGGCTGCAAAGGGACGTCAGCCTATAGTACATGTCAGCTTGGTTGATAGTAACGGTAATCTTGTAGAAGATATTTATTTCAAAGTAAAATGGGTGTTCTCTACAGAAAATTATGATTTGAGTGATCAGCTGTTCACAACACCTGAGCAGAGAAGTTACAGCGGTATAGGTACATATACTTATGAACTGAGTGCTGATGATATGAACAAGGTGTACAATGCATTGGATATGAATGCTAACAGTTTCGGCACTAATTATGAACTCAAAAATGAGGATAACTTCCTTATTGGTATTGTTCAACTGAAAACACAAGGTTCTGATGCTGGTTCTATCACATTGGTATGGACTGTGAATGAAAACGATTTGAGGGCTGTATATGGTGCTACTCCTTGGGCTAATAAGGATGTGTTGCCACTTACAAGGAAATGTACATGGGTATCTAAAGATGGAGGTAATACTGTGTCATTTGACTTGAAGATGAATATCAGCAAACCTACATTTGATATCAGTAAATATAATCCGGAACTTGAAAATTACTGGAATAATACTAATACAGTATTTGCTTGGGAGAATGTAAAATATGATATTACCCCTTCTGCAAATAATGCTAATTACAGCTATTTCGATCTGGATCTTGTGAACATCTTTGACAAAGATGCTGCGAAGATATTGGATGTTATAAACAAGGGCACGTATGCAGGAAATGCTGCTACTGCAAAGGTTGAAATTAACAGTACGAACACTAAATATAGCGGAGCGCAAATTATAGCTGTTAATGGCAAGCCGCATCTCCAGTTGAAGGAAAGTGGAACGCTTGGTACTGCTACATCTTCTCCTACTGATGCTGCAAAGGAACTGGTAGGTCAGACAATTCCTTTGAAGGTTGTTATTAATCCAACTGGTGAAGGATTTGAATTCGTTGCAAAAGAGTTTAATGTCGAAGTTAAGAAACCGCTTGCTATTGAGTTTAGTAACGTAAATGGCTTATTCCATGAGGGTAATATAAATGGTAGCACAATTGATGTATCAAATGTTGTTTCAATAAAGACAACAGATCTTGGATATGTTGTAAAGAATGTGACTGATGGTACTCTTAGTGGTGAAGAGAAAGACAAGTACACTCAATCACTTTATAAGTATTATGGTGTAAGCGAGGTTAAGTGGTTTACAGCGAATGCATCGACAAGTCTTTCTACTGGCAAACTTCCTAATGGAGCAACACTTAATTATGAGGATGGTAAACTCACTTATCAGAAAGGTGACCGTGAGTATGGTTCTGACTTTACAATAACTATCCCAGTAGAAGTATCTTACAGATGGGGGGTTGAACGTAAGAGTGTAACGATTGCTGTAAAAACTGGTATCGGAGAGTAATCAAGACCTAATAGTTGCAAGGCAATATTTGTAACATGATAATCAAAAGAAGAGGGCTTCTTCCATGATGCCCTCTTCTTTTATAAAAAATCACAGACGAAACAAAGATGAAAAGATTCAGGATTAGTGTTTTGGCAGGTATGATAAGCATGATGGTATGCCTTGTGGTGTTCACGGTATATTCCTGCCATTCAGGCGCGTCATCGCAAGAAGAGCCTGCGTTTACGCAGAAAGACACGGCGGACATACGCAATATAGCCGTTGTCTATATGGATTTGTTGAAGAGCGGAGACTATGAAAGCGCGGCCCGTATGCTTCTGAAAGAACAGGAGGACAGCAGTTTGTCTGTTCTTACAGAAGAGGAGATTGACGCTGAGATCTCACGCTCGGAAATGTTCCCGTGCTTGAGCTACACTATCGACACGCTGATGTTGAATGCCGATGGCGACAATGTGGTCAAGTGTATCGTTGAGTTCTTTGAAAAGGAACCGGACGATCCGCGCCCGAACACCATCGGATTCACACTCAAACCGGTAAAGGATGAGGAAGGTGAGTGGAAACTTGTGAAAGCTGCCGGTAAATGATGTGAGGATGCGTGCTTTTGAGAGAGGTAATTGACAGATATTTTTTGTTAGTGGATTGAGAGTTTGTGCAGATATGTTTTTTGACAGACTCCTCCGTCGCTTCGCGCCACCTCCCATAACTTAGGGGAGGAACCGAGTTACCTTGCTTGCAGAAATGCCAACTCTCTCATTTACATGGTATATAGCTCCTCCCCCCCCCCCTAAGTTAGCTAATCTTTGTACACATTTTTGCAGATGGCCTCCGCCGCCCAC
>JAMPEL010000104.1 GCA_023665185.1 Roseburia sp. | reverse complement strand
AGCCTTCCGCCCAAGTGACATAATGTCAAATGCCTCTTGTCCGCATACTCTTGTCCGACATACAAGTTCTGGTTTTGAGACTTCCGAAAGTACGTACAAGTGCCGCAACAGATATAGAGACGCTGTGATATTTTAATAAGGGCTATACATACTGTGTGCCGTATCGCTCGAAATGTCGGATGAACCTCAAGTAATACCGAAAAAAAGGAAAAGATTATTCTGCCATATAAAGAAAAAGCATTACATTTGTCGCAAAGCAATAATATAAAGTAATCAAAACTAATAACATAACCTTAATTCATTCACAATGACCAGACTTTACCCAAACAGAAAGAACTTGTTGCGGACAGCCATGTTGCTGCTCGGAATGACACCCTCATTGACAGGAACGGTCAGAGCCGAAAACGTAAGCGACAGCAGAGTGGTTTACACTTTCAACATCACACAACCGGCAGAAGATTCCGATACCATCTTATGCAATCTGAATTACAGAATGATCGGACTCCGCTTCGGCTTGTCTACTAAAACGGAGATAAAAACAGCCCTGCAAGATGGAACAATCAAGTTCTATGCCATTCAGAGCACGGGAAGCTACTACAAGACTTCCACTGCCTCGCCCTACGGACACTGGTTCTCTGCTTCGGGCAACGCGGTGACGGCGACAAACAAAAACGCTGTTGTAATGGGACAATTCCGTACCGACAAATATGCCGTGGCGCACATTCCGTCGAAAGTGTCGGAAGGAAACACCTACAAATTCCGTCAGGCTCTTGTCTATGACGAGAAGGACACCATCGAGTATGTGTTCAACATCAAGATAGGACACAGCACAGAGATTACACACAATCAGCCTACGGCGGAGGAGACATTCGTCCATCGCAAAGGCTATACCGAGGACTGGATTGTAGCTCCTGTGGTGGGCAGGAACGAAGAGGAGCTGCTCAGCCAGAACTACATTCAGGTGATGCAAGGCGACCAAATCACTTTTGGCGCGCGCACAAAGAACGAGGGCGAGTCGGTGAAGATACTCATCAAGTCGCCGGCAGGAAAGACTCTGAGAAACTGGAATGCCAAAGATTATGTGCTGGAGAATGCCACTCCGGAGCATAACGGCGCCTACACTGTGCAGTGCCGGTTGACGGACGCAAGCGGGAAAGTGACGGTAAAGAGCTACTACTATTTTGTCGATGTGCAGACAGAGGAGCCGGGCACACCATATAACTGGAGTGAGCACACCCCATATTGGAGCTACGACTTCCGCGATGAGTATCCCGATGGTTTCCCTGCTCCTACCAAAGTGCTGAACACTTACGGCGACCGCCTTGCCGGCTACAAGGCAGACGGATGGTGGTGTTTCCAATGGGGAAAGAACAGGCACGACTTCATCACGGACGAGTGCATCCAGAACCTGCTTGACAAATACAATACAGACTTCGCATATATCCGCGATGAGATGGGATGGCCGCCGGACATTCGCGCACGCGAGGGCTATTATAGCACGGTGGTGCTCCACGGCTCAGGGCTTCACGATGACACTCCGCAGACAGAGCTTGGCGGATGGCAGTCGGCAGGCTACTATGAGGGCCGCAGCTGGCCTATGGTGCTTGCAAGCTATTATCCAGTCTACAGTTTCGATGAGAACTGTCCTTACGCTGATGCGGAGGCGCAGCGTGAGGCAATGATTCACGAAGGCATACATGCGCTGTTTGCAGATATGGATGGAGTGAAAAATGCGGCATGGTTCCACGAGGGCGGAAACACATGGTTGCAATCTGCAATGGCGGCAAAACGCTCGGGCGAGTACGGCATTCCGGGCTTCCTCGACGCTTGTCCTTTCATTGCCCCTTTCATGCCGATAGAGTGTTATTCAGGCTGGCTTCAGGACGGTTCTTTTGGAGGTCCATCGGCTGAAGGTGTCAATATGTTTGAGGGAAGTCAGCAGATATGCACATGGCGAACACTGTTGGGAGGAACTCAGTATGGCAACGGATTCCCTACATTCCTCGGAGAGGTTGTAGGACAAGGAGCTGTTCCATGGATATGGAGATACTGCAAAAGCCGTGTGCTTGAAGGCATTGCTGACACGATTGGCGAGGAGGCTATCCGAAGCCTTATCCTACAATATCGTGCAAAACAAGCCACATTCGACATCGGAGGTTGGAAACAAGGATACAGGACTGTCATGAACAACAATTTCGGAAGCGTCATCAAGTCGGAATGGGAACCTTATTGGATCGACTGTAAGCCTTATACATTATCACCATACGCAAGTATGTTCCGTAATTCAGAGGACGGATGGTACGTTCCTGACACACTCACCACACCGGGATGGAGCGGCTCCAATATAATTCCTATACATGTGGAAGGCGATGTCTGCGAAGTGGAATTCAGTCCAAATGACCCGGGAATGCGCGCGCAGCTTTGTTACACCACACCTGATGACAAGTGCTATTACAGCCAGCCTGTACATTGCGGTAAAATGACCATTGATATTACAGACAAGCCTGCAAATGGTGTGATATTCTGCGTGGTGGCCAATACTGACTATATCTATGTCAATGACGATACACGAAAGAAGCATTTCAATTATTCTGTCAAATTAGGAACAAACTGTATTGACGTGGCTTCCAGAGATTGCCGCTGGTATTTCAACGAGCAGACCATCGTGGACAATGAGTATAATGACTTCAGGGAATATGCGACAGGAATAAGGGATGTGGCTTACAACGAGTCGGAAAATATGGCTTTCAACGGGGTGCGTCTCCTTTCAGGAACGCTCCGCAGCGGCGACCGCCTGCAAATCGACCTCAACGGACACAAGGCTTCTGACATTACAGTACGCATCCTCGGCATGTCGGGACTGTTGGTTGAGGCTGGAAAACTCGATGCCGGCTCATACACGCTTCCTTCAAGCATGACACCGGGAATGTACTTCATCACATTCACATATGGTGACAAGCGCGATGTATATAAGGTGTTTGTAAGATAATCTATTGACAAGAACATCCGGAACGGGGACAGACGGCGGGACATTCCGGCAAGTCTGCCCCGTTTTGTATAGACGGCATACATACTCTTCGGATGAAAGCAGCCTGAGGAGTATCATTTTTTATGACAAAAAGCCACATTTTTCAGTCAAATAAAGGTTTTAGTCACATAGCAGAAAAAGAATTACAAATTATTTCATTACTTTTGTGGCAGAAATTTTTGTGAGACCATACAAAAAAGCAAAAACCTAAATAACTAAACAAAATATAGAAGTTATGACAAATCCATTTTCACTCGAAGGTAAGATTGCGCTGATTACAGGTGCTTCTTACGGAATCGGCTTTAATATTGCTAAGGCATTTCACGCAGCCGGTGCGACAATCGTGTTCAACGACATCAAGCAGGAGCTTGTAGACAAAGGTCTTGCAGCTTATAAAGAAGAAGGTATAGAGGCTCACGGCTATGTTTTTGACGTAACCAATGAGGCTCAAGTAGAGGAAATGATTAGCAAGATAGAGAAGGAAGTGGGCGAGATTGACATTCTTGTCAACAACGCAGGTATCATCAAGCGTATTCCAATGCACGAGATGAAGCGTGAGGAGTTCCAGCAGGTTATCGACATTGACCTTGTTGGTCCATTTGTTATGAGCAAGGCTGTTCTCCCTTCAATGATGCGCCGCCGCCACGGAAAGATTATCAACATTTGCTCTATGATGTCAGAGCTTGGCCGCGAGACTGTATCTGCATACGCAGCAGCAAAGGGCGGTTTGAAGATGCTTACCCGCAACATCTGCTCTGAGTACGGAGAATACAACATCCAGTGTAACGGTATCGGTCCGGGCTATATCGCCACTCCTCAGACAGCTCCGTTGCGCGAGACTCAGCCTGATGGCAGCCGTCACCCATTTGACTCGTTCATTTGCGCAAAGACTCCGGCAGGCCGTTGGCTCGATCCTTCAGAACTTGGAGGTCCGGCAGTGTTCCTCGCTTCTTCTGCTTCAGACGCAGTGAACGGACACGTGCTTTATGTAGACGGCGGTATCCTTGCATATATTGGCAAGCAGCCTAAATAAATCATCAGGTTTTCAAACTTGTAAAATTCTTTTTTAATTTTCATTTTTGTTGTCCCCATTAATTTATCCGGTTAAATTAATGGGGATTTAAGTAAGAGCCGCAGAAAAACCGCCGCATGCACGATGCGGCATTTTTCCACAGGGGAACGACATACATGAAAACAAGAACCAAATAAATGACGAATATGAAAAAAATATTTTCAATTGTTGCCGCCATGCTGTTTGTGGCAGTTGCCGGTGCGGCAGACAAGGTGACAGTCACCGTGTCTAACACGCTGAAATCGGCACGCAACGGCGAAATGGTGGAATTGGCTGTGAGTCAGGTGAGGGCAAAGCTTGGCAATGCAGAGCAAATGGTCGTGACAGACGCTGACGGAAAAGAGATTCCAAGTCAGGTCACATACGACGGAAAATTGATTTTCCAGACAGGAGTTGCCGCAAAAGGCAAGTCTGTATATTATGTTCAGGCGGGAACACCAAAAGCATACGAGGCAAAAGTGTTCGGACGTCAGTTTCCTGAGCGTGTCGATGACATCGCATGGGAGAACGACCTTGTGGCATTCCGCTGCTACGGTCCTGCCCTCCAGCGTTCAGGCGAGCGTGCATGGGGATATGATATATGGAACAAGCGTACTTCCAAATTGGTGGTGAACGACCGCTATGCGCAGGAACTTGACGCCGACATGGCGCGTGCCTGCCAGAAACTGCGCAAGCTTGGACAGAATGATTTGGCAGACGATGTGTACAATGCTATAAGCTATCATGTAGACCACGGCAACGGTATGGACTGCTACAAAGTAGGTCCTACTCTCGGTTGTGGAACAGCCGCACTGCTTGTCAATGGCGGAAAGGACATTGCTTATCCACGCTGTTATGCAAGTTATGAGATACTCGACCGTGGTCCGCTGCGCTTCACTGTGCGTTTGGTGTACGCACCGGAAAACATCGAAGGGAAAGAGGTTGTAGAAACCCGTATTGTCAGCCTTGATGCCGGCTCACAACTCAATAAGGCGACAGTAAGCTACGAGGGTCTTTCCACAGCTATGCCGGTTGCGACAGGTATCATTGTACACAACGAGAACCCTACCGCATACGTGCTGAATGCTCAGGGAGGCTACATGGGATACGAAGACCTCGGCGACCCGAACCAGTATAAGGAAAAGTACAGAGCCAAGCAGAACAAAGACTTCGGCAAGATTTATGTAGGTGCCGTATATCCTCAGAAAGTCAATGAAGTGAAGTATCAGGAAGGGGAGAACCTTCCGGGAGCTTGCGGACATATCCTCGGAATCAGCACTCTGAAACCGGGAGCAAGCTATACTTACTACTTCGGTTCGGGATGGAACAGGAATCCGGAGACATCATTCCAGAGCCTGACAGACTGGGAGGCTTATCTGAGCCAGTATGCGCAGCGGGTAAAGAACCCGCTTAAAGTGAGTGTGAAATAACGAAAGTATACTATAAAAAGAAATCCTCTGAGTCCAATTCAACACTGGACTCAGAGGATTTTTTCGTTTTGGACTCTGTATAAGCATTACAATTCCCCGTATCTGTATTCAGAATCTCCATCGGAGCTGCATCTGCAAATCCTCACGATGTGCGGAAAATATCATCTCCGTCCCTGTCCCGATGGAGCTTCGGTTGAAGTATCGTGTGCCTCCCAGTTTGGCTGTTGCCGACAAACCGCCTCCCAAAGGGACTGTCGCAAGGACAGAGGCACGCACACCGCGATAAAAGTAAGCTGAGAATCCGTAGACATAGAGCAAGGACGGCTCATAACCGTATATGCGTGAGGTATAGCTGTCGGTGTCGAAATAAATGAATGAAAGGTCGATTCTTCCCTTTCCGGTGTTCCAATGCCACCGCACGTTTTCAGACACAAGAAATCCGGTCTCCGTACCGGTGGAGGCAAAGGAAGACGCAACAGCCGTCGCCACAGTCTTCAATGTGAGACGCTTCGACGGAGCGTACACACATTGCAGGCGCAGATTATGGCTTGTCAGATAACGCAATACTGTCACTCCGTCCGTTGTGCCGTCCTGCTGTCTCGCTCTCACACGATAGCGCAAGGCAAGCGAGCAGTTCCGCTGCGGGGCATACACGACCTGCATCATGCCCTCTGCCGAGTAAGAACTTCCGGACACCTTGTATTTCATCCACGGGAAATAAGCGGCATCCACGTATGCCTCTATTTTTATCCGCCGCCACATAGATGTGTTCCATCCCACAAACAGCCCGCTTTCGTTCTGCGGACGCGAGTTGTCGCCAAACGACCGTGCATTTACCGCCACGTAACGCGCCCCATAGCTGCGCTGTATTACAGTCAGATTATTATAATCGCCCAATGCCATTTGCAAGGTGTTTATCGTGGCAGCCCCTCCCTCCGAGCTGACAGCCGTCTCGCCTCTTACCGAAATTCGGTTGCCCTGATAAGCGTATGCCACGCTGTATGCGGAGAAATCCGTGCCCCGCGCATTGTACAAACGATACAGCGATGAGGGAGTGTCGCTCTTCGGCATGAGAGGCAACGAATAATGAGTTGCGGCTGCCGTGACCGAGAAATCAAAGGCTTTGTACGAGAAGCGGATGTTTCCACCCCAGTCTGTAACCCCCAAGTTTCCTTTCTTGCTGTGTTCAAGAGGAGTGCGGTGCATCCCGTCTGTCTTCAATGAAGATATGCCGGAAGAGTCTTTCAACATTGTCCCGTCGGCATTCCGGTGCGAAAGAAAAGCCGTAAACAGCCACCTGTCGTTGCCCAATGTGGCTGCCGCGCCACTGAGATAGCCGGTTTCCGACATGGACGAATGCCGGACAATTCCCCTGTCCATCCTGCCCAAACTGCCAAGCGTCATCGTTTTGCCGAATGTCAGCGAGGTGTTCATCACCAGTCCCTGCCCGAAAGACAGACGGTAGTTGCCCAATGCGGCAGTGCGCAATATGCCCCAGTTACGCATGACAGCATAGCCAGACACATAGTCCGCTCCTTTCTCTCCCGCATCCTTCTCCATCCGGATTCCCGCCTCCAGTCTGTCCGTTGCCTTGAAAGAATAGCGCATCGATTGGTAAAGCCTGTTGCCGCGATATGCTTTGTTGGGCGACTTCTCAAGCTCTTCCGCAGAATATTCCCTGTATGCCGACTTGGTGTAGAACGGCACATCCGTGCGTACCACCAGCTCATTGTCCGAGTATTTCAGCAAGGTGCCTATCGGCATGTTCCTTTCCGGCACATCGCCCGCATAGCAAAACAATTGCAGGAACGTGCGCGTCACGGCATCGAGGCTCTCCACCGCCATCAACTCGCCAGTCGATGCAAGCGGTTTGTTGCGCTCCACATAATACTGTATATCCTTTATCTGGGAATCGGAAAGGAACATCAGTGCCTCCAGTTGCTCGTCCGCCATGTCGTTCAAATTGAAAGGATGGACATGCAGTTCATACAGTTCCTCCAGTATATCCTCGTTTGCTCTTTCCTCATCGTCCCAGGCAGAATATATCCATTCCGCAAAATCGTCCCAGCACACAGGCCGTTGCGCCCCGGCACACACTGCAAACGCAAGCATGAGCCACCCTACCGAAAGTATTCTCAACTGATTCATCTGGTATAAGATTTACGGTTTACGACATACAGACAAGCACATCACCTGCATATAATACCCCTTTTGTCATTTCGCCTCAAATATAGCACGAATCATTTAATTTAGAATCAACAAATCATATAATTTGTAAAATCCACAGATAATCAGCAATATTCTTATTACTTTTGCGCTGTGAAAAATAGTATAGGGTACATATTGCTGTTCGTCTTGCCGCTGTATTTCATCCACAATGCCGCTGCACAGAGCATTGTTGTCAATACTGTGAGCGACACGGAAATGACGGGAGCACCGATATTCTCGCACCGTGTCGGTTATGCCGGACAGGTGGAATATGAGGGCGAGTCCATTCCGTGGTTCATCTTGTCGGACGTGTATATCTTCAACAAACTGACTTTCAAGAGCACACGTCAGGCGCGCAAATACTATAAGATAGCCAACAACATAAAGAAAGTGTACCCGATAGCCGTGGACATCCAGCGCACCATCGACCGCACGGTGGCGCATATCGACTCTCTTCCCGACAAGAAGTCGAAGGACGAGTATATGAAGTTTATGGAGAAAGAACTGAAACGGCAGTACACTCCCCAACTTAAAAAACTGACTTTCTCGCAAGGAAAGTTGCTTATCAAACTGATTGACAGGCAGTGCGACCAGACATCCTACCAGCTGATTAAGACTTATATGGGAGGTTTCAAAGCCACTTTCTACAATACTTTCGCCTCGCTTTTCGGCGCAAGCCTGAAAAAACAATACGACCCGGAAGTAGATGACAAGCTGACAGAGCGTTGCATTCTGCTCATCGAGTCGGGACAGATGTAAAACTCATGCCTTGCAGCAGGAAAAGGAGAGAATAATATTCAGTCAAACACACATAATCATTACCATCACCATGAAAAAGTTAGTATTCCTCACAGGAGCGGGAATGTCGGCGGAAAGCGGCATCAGCACATTCAGAGATGCAGGCGGATTATGGGAGAACTACCCTGTACAGCAGGTGGCAAGCATCGAAGGCTACTACCGCGACCCGGAACTTGTGATTGACTTCTATAACCAAAGACGGAAACAACTGCTCGAATGCCAGCCCAACGAGGGACATCGTCTTGTGGCAGAACTGGAGAAATGGTTCGACACGACCGTTGTGACCCAAAATGTGGACAACCTGCACGAGAGGGCAGGCAGCAGCCATGTCATACATCTCCACGGCGAACTGATGAAGGTCACTTCGAGCCGGAATCCCAACGACTCGCGCTGTATCACCACACTGCCGGCAGAGCGTCCGTTCATCAAGATGGGCGACAAGGCGGCCGACGGTTCACAACTCCGCCCCTTCATCGTATGGTTTGGCGAGAGCATGCCCATGATGGACTCTGCCATCGAGGAGACAATGAAAGCGGATATTTTTGTGGTGATAGGCACCTCGCTGAATGTATATCCTGCTGCCGGACTCCTTAATTATGTACGTCCGGGAATTAAGATATATCTTATCGACCCCAAACCGGCAAGCAGTGTTGCTTCGTCCGCCATCCATATAATAAAGAAAGGTGCCGGAGAGGGCATGAAGGAGCTTGTGCAGATGCTGATTGCGGATGCGTAAGGAAACTACATGCGGACAAGAGGTTTTTGACATTATGTCACTTGGACGGAAGGGC
>JAMPEL010000103.1 GCA_023665185.1 Roseburia sp. | reverse complement strand
CCTTGCGCAAAAAATCAGTGTGCCTTGGAAATAAATTTTCAGCACCTTGTAATTTTGACTTTTAGTGGGCTTTTGGATGGAAAAGGTGTGTTTTGAGGGATTTTTATATATCTTTTAGTCGGATGGATTGTTCTATTTGTCTACTTGGTTTTCGCGCTTTAAAACCCTCCGTAGAATCGCGTTTTTGCAACCTCGGCGGAGCTCGGTTCATTTTGAAGCGATTCTACGGAGATGGGATTTAACATGTCAAATTGTCAGAGTATTTAATCTTTTGCCGATATTTTGGCGGATGTTTTACGGGCTTTTGGACAGACTCCTCCGTCAAGAGTATACTTTCAAAAAGTAAGCAGCCTGTCAAGTCCATCTGCGAAACATCGTCTGCATCAAAGCTCAACAATTTTATAACAAAACAAGATAAATCACTCGAAATGTCAGATGAATCATAAATATGTGCATTTGTCTTGTAACTGTGTGGCGACTAAGTGTGATAATGTGTGTATTAGTTTAGTTGTCATACCATTAGAGCAGTTACAGTACTAAAAGCAATAATAGTAAAATGAAAAAAGGTATTGTTTAGTTGTCATACTGTCAGAGCAGTCACAGTACACACTCACAATCTATATATCAGTTATAAGAGCCGATGCGCTCTCCCAAAATGTATCCAATGATTACACAATCGTATCTCTTTTATATAATGGAAAAGTTAAAAACAAAGTGCCATAGTGAGTTTTATGGGATATTATAGTACAAAAATGTAAGATTTGATTTATCTTTACGAAATCATATTAACCTTAATTCATAGCGTATTATGCATAGAATGATTTTGAATGAGACCTCCTATTTCGGAGCTGGCTCACGTGAGGCGATTGCCACAGAAGTGAAAAGAAGGAATTTCAAGAAAGCGTTCTTTGTGACGGACAAAGACCTTGTAAAGTTCAATGTGGCAGCCCTTGTTATAGAGGTGTTCGAGAAGAACGGCATACCTTTTGAGATTTTCACCGATGTGAAAGCTAATCCTACTATTTCCAATGTCTTGAACGGGGTGAAAGCGTTTCAGGCATCTGGAGCGGATTTTATAGTGGCTCTTGGCGGCGGCTCATCCATCGACACGGCAAAAGGTATCGGTATTGTCAGTCGCAATCCGGAATTCTCCGATGTGAAGTCGCTTGAAGGATGCGCGGAGACCCGTAACAAGGCTGTTCCGACTTTTGCGTTGCCTACTACTGCCGGCACAGCTGCGGAAGTGACTATCAACTATGTCATTATTGATGAGGAGGCAACCAAGAAGATGGTGTGCGTAGACCCAAATGATATTCCGGTTGTGGCTATCATCGATCCGGAACTGATGTATTCCATGCCTAAAGGACTTACGGCCGCTACAGGTATGGATGCGCTGACTCATGCCATAGAGAGCTATATCACTCCTGGCGCGTGGACAATGTCGGATATGCTTGAGCTGAAGGCTATTGAGCTGATAGCGAAGCATCTTAAAGCGGCGGTGGACAATGGCAAAGACCCTGTGGCACGTGAGGGAATGGCTGAGGCGCAATACATTGCCGGTATGGGATTCAGTAATGTGGGACTTGGCATTGTGCATTCGATGGCGCATCCTCTTGGCGCGCACTACGATACTCCTCATGGGGTGGCGAATGCGCTGTTGCTTCCTTATGTAATGGAATATAATGCCGATTCACCTGCCGCGCCGAAATATATGAATATCGCAAAAGCGATGGGAGTGGACACAACTGGTATGACAGAGGCTGAAGGAGTGAAGGCTGCGATAGAGGCGGTACGCAATTTGTCGTTGAGCATTAATATTCCTCAGAAGTTGCATGAGATAAATGTAAGGGAGGAAGACTTGCATATTCTTGCTGTAGATGCTTTTAATGATGTATGCACCGGTGGAAATCCGCGTCCTACTTCAGTGGAGGAGATAGAGGCTCTTTATCATAAGGCTTATTGACGGGGCTGACTGGCTGTCTGTGGAGATTATGCGGGAAGAGTGGGGCAAGATGTGATGCATACATTCTGTCAGTATCCAACTTTATGGCGTCTTGTTTGTTGTAATAAGCATATAAACGTGTATTTTTATGGCATTTATTGATTATTACAAGATTATGGGTGTATCAAAAGATACCCCTCAGAGTGAAATCAAAGCGGCATATAGGAAAAGGTCGAAGCAGTTTCATCCCGATTTGCATCCGGATGACCCGAAGGCAAAAGCCAAATTTCAGTTGCTGAATGAGGCCTATGCCGTACTTAATGACCCTGACAAGAGGGCGAAGTATGACAAATACGGAGAGCAATGGAAGCAGGCAGAGGCATACGAGCAGGCAGGCGGAGGTGGAGGACCGTTTGGCGGTTTTGGCGGCGGGAATCCTTTTGGCTTCGGTGGCGGAGACTTTGGTGCCGGCAGTCAGGGCGGCTTTAGCTTTAATATGGGAAGTGGCGGATTCTCAGACTTTTTTGAGCAATTGTTTGGGGGCGCCTCTGCGCGCAGACAGAGTTCAGCGCGGCAGTCCTCAGGTACACAGCCTCAGACGGATGCGCAGTCGAGTGTGAGCATTGACATGTACACCGCATTGCTTGGAGGTGAGATAATTCTCCAGACTCAGACATCTAAATTGAAGTTGAAGATAAAGCCGGGAACCCAACCCGGCACAAAGGTTCGTTTGAAAGGCAAAGGCTATCAGCGTCCGGACGGAACGTTTGGCGACTTGATAATCACATATAATGTCACTTTGCCTACACAACTGACAGAAAGGCAGAAGGAATTGCTGACAGAGATGCGTCATAGCTGACATTTGGCAGTTGCCTGTTTATGGAAAAAGCGGAAGCTCCAGAATACCGTTGTGGTGTTCTGAAGCTTCCGCTTTTTCTTGCCTTTTAGTATATTACTTCGTTGACAGGTATGTCGTGTGCCTCACAGGGAATGTCGCTGACAAATTGGAATGGAAAGCATATCCCTATTTTTATGCAAGTCAGTTTGGGCAGCAGTCGGTCGTAATATCCTTTCCCTCTTCCGAGACGGTTGCCGTGAGCGTCGAATGCCACTCCGGGAATCACTGCCAAGTCTATCATAGAATAATCCTCAAATAGTTTGCCGTTTGATTCCGATATGTCGAACGGTCCCTTTTTGAATGAGGCGGAGGCATTGTATTCGTGCAGCTCAATTTCATTTCCAACGACTGTAGGAAGAAGAATCTTTTTCTCCGACTTGTATTTCTCTATGAGAGCATGGGTCTGCACTTCGTCAGTCAGCGAGTGGTAGAGAAGCACGCAGTCGGCATTGACGAACCGTTTGTGCTTCTCCAATTTGTCTGTGATGTGCCTGCTCAATAGTTTAAGCTCCTCATCGGTGTACTGTTTCTTATATGCGCGTATGGTTTTTCTTATGCTGTTCTTGTCCATACAGAAATGCGTTTCGGTAATTATTATGCTTTCTTGGAAGGCTCTTTCTTTACATCCGGCTTTTGAGGCACCGTTTGCCCGTTCCGGTAAATCTCAACAGCTTTCTGTATGGTTGCGTCATCACGGTTGATGTACTCGACATAGTCTTCCATTTCAAGAATATTGTAGATGATGGAGCCGTAGATGGCTTGCTCAAACAAATGCTGCGATTTCTTTATCATGTTGTTGCGCCGTTTGACACCTTTGCCGTCGGCAAACTTAATGAAACTTTCCAACACATGTTGCGCGCGCAAGTATTTCACAATGTCATCGGCATTAGGCAACTCTTGCAGCTTCTTGCGGTTTTGGTCTGTATAGTCGAAGCAGAACTGCGAGATAAGTCCCTTGCTTGCTGTCTCAGTGTAATAAGATGTAATCATACTTGTGTCCTCGGCTACGAAATAGTCGGGCATGATGCCGCCGCCGCCGTACACACTGCGTCCGATACTTGTCTTGTAAACCTCTCCGGACTGGCTGATACTGTCTTCATTGAAAAACTCTCCGTGTTCGTAGCGTGTGATGATGTCCATCTCATACTCTTTTTTATCGCCTTTTACAAACGGTTTTTGTATACATCTTCCAGAAGGAGTGTAGTAACGGGCAATCGTCAGGTGAATCAACGAGCCGTCCTGAAACTCTATCGGTTGTTGTACGAGACCCTTTCCGAATGTGCGTCGTCCGATGATGACACCTCTGTCGTTGTCTTGTATGGCACCGGAGAATATCTCGGCGGCACTTGCCGACAACTCATCCGTGAGTACAATTATCGGCAAAGTCTGGTAAGAGCCTCTGCCGTCGCTTTTGTATTCCTCGCGCTTGGCTTTTCTTCCTTCCGTATAAACAATAAGACGTTGCTTTGGCAGAAACTCGTTAATCATTTGTATGGCGCTGACCAGATAGCCGCCTCCGTTGCCGCGAAGGTCTACGACAAGACCTTTGAAGTTCTCTTGCTCAAGCTCGGCAAGAGCCATGAGCAGCTCAGGATAGGTGGTCTCACCGAATTTCTTTATTTTAATGTAGCCAAGTTCCTCATTCAGCATATATGAGGCGTCTATGGTCTTTACCGGAATGTCCCCTCTCTCGACCGTGAAACTGAGAGGCTTTTCTTGTCCGTGGCGTGTGATGCCGATTTTGACATTTGTACCTTTCTTTCCCCTGAGTCTGTGCATTGTCTCCTCGTTGGTCACGTCTTTTCCGGTGTATGGCTTCCCGTCTATAGATACGATTCTGTCTCCTGGCAGAATACCTGTTTTCTCGGAAGGACCGCCCTTTATGATATTGGTGATGTGTACAGTGTCGTTTTTGATGACAAACTGTACTCCGATTCCGCTGAAACTCCCTTTGAGGTCATCGTTTGCCGTTTGGGCGTCTTTTGCTGAAATATAAGTTGAGTGCGGATCTAACTCACCCAGAATCTTGGGCATTGCCTGTTCGACGATATTGGATATGTTGACCGTATCCACATATTGGTCGTCTATGATATGCAGCAAGTCGTTCAGTTTGTTGGATGAGGTATTGATGATATTCAATCTGTTGCCTGAAAATTTATTGGCAAAAAATGTGCCTATGACAATACCGGCTATGACGCTTATGGCGATAATGAGGGGCACGAATCGCGAAGAACGATTGGTATTCATATTTCGTTGTTTTTTTTGTGTATGGTTATTCTGTCAAATTGATATAGTCTACTTCAATGCCTGCACGCTTTATCAGGTCTATCCCGTCCTCAAGACGATATTTTTCGGAATATACAACCCGTTTGATTCCCGCCTGTATTATCAGTTTGGCACATTCAATACATGGAGAGGCTGTTATGTACATTGTGGCTCCGTCGCTGGAATTTCCTGAACGCGCTATTTTGGTAATAGCGTTTGCCTCTGCGTGCAAGACGTATGGCTTTGTTACATTGTTCTCGTCCTCACACACATTCTCAAATCCGGATGGAGTTCCGTTATATCCGTCGGATATAATCATTTGGTTCTTAACAATGATGGCACCAACTTGTCTGCGTTTGCAATATGAGTTTTCCGCCCAGATACGTGCCATGCGCAGATAACGCTCGTCAAGTATATGCTGTTTTTCTTCGTTTGTCATAATCTGAATTGTTGTTTGCTAATTATACACCTTGTCATTTCCTTCCGAGCTTAAAAGGATGAAGTTAGTATTGTCTTTATATATATACATCACATTTGAGTCGCCGCCATATCGTGTGGTGTTATTCAGTACATCGAACAGCTGCTGGCTCAATCTGTTTATCTCTGTTCCTGATTGCTGCTGCATATTAAGTTGCAGGCTTCTGGATTTTCCATCAGCAGTCCAAATGCCTCTGAATGAGCTTCCTGACACCAGTATTCCGTTGAATGAGCCGGAGGAAAAACTTATCTTGTAGGTATTGGGTACTTGATATAGTTCTTTGATGTCATCGCCATTGATTCTGGTACCGTTGAATGTGGCTCCTCTTATATACCATGTCTTTCCTATGAACAGCTCATCAATATCGTCCTCGTTGTCGCATCCCGTCATGAGAAGCAATGAGGCGGATATTGCGATGATTGCCGATAGATATGTAACGAATTTATTCATACTTTCTGTTTCTTGTATAGGTTATTATGTTATTTGGAATCCCATTATATGCTGTTTGAAATCCCATTTCTTTCAAGCAGGGCCTTTATTGTCGCTTCTTTTCCTCGGAATCTTTTGTATAGAGTCATCGGATGCTCTGTACCGCCCTTTGAAAGCACATTCTCTCTGAAACTTTGGGCGGTTGCCTTGTCAAATATGCCGTTTTGCTTGAACAGCGAGAAGGCGTCGGCATCCAGCACCTCAGCCCATTTGTAACTGTAATATCCGGCAGAGTATCCTCCTGCCATGATGTGAGAAAATTGTACACTCATACATGTGTCGCTCACTTCGGGTAATGTCTGTGCCTCTTTCCATGCATTCTTCTCAAAGGATATAATGTCCTCACACAACTCTCCTTCTTGTGTGTAATAAGCCATATCCAACAGTCCAAAACTGACTTGCCGCATGCAGGAATATGCCACGTTGAAGTTTCTGCTTTTGGTGATACGTTCTATAAACTCGTCTGGTATGGCCTCTTTTGTCTTATAATGGAATGCGAATGTATGCAGAAAATCCTTCTCTATGCTGTAGTTCTCCATGAACTGAGATGGAAGTTCGACAAAATCCCAGTACACATTTGTTCCGCTCAGAGAACGGTATGTGGTGTCTGCAAATATGCCGTGAAGCGCATGACCGAACTCATGCAGGAATGTCTCTACTTCTGATAGAGTAAGCAGTGACGGGTTCTTTTCCGTCGGTTTTGTCAGATTCATAGTGATAGACACATGCGGGCGGCTGTTAGAGCCGTCTTTCTCTTTCCATTGTTCTTTGAAGCTTGTCATCCATGCACCCGACTTCTTGCTGCTTCGAGGATGGAAATCGCAGTAGAGTATGGCAAGGAATTTGTCATCTTTGTCGTGTACCTCGTATGCCTCCACATCTGGATGATAAACAGGGATGTTTGTATTTTGTGTAAAGGTTATTCCATAGAGCCGTGTAGCAAGACCGAATATTCCTTTCTTCACATTTTCAAGTTCAAAATAAGGGCGCAGCATTTCTGAGTTGATGCTATATTCCTTTTCTTTCAGTTTGTTGGAATAATATGAGAAGTCCCACGGCATCAGCTCAAAATCTTCTCCGTTCATTTCTTTTGCCAAATTTCTTATCTTCTCGATTTCAGCATTGGCAGTCTCCTTGTATGCCTTTATAAGTTTGTGAAGCAAGTCATAGACATTCTCGGCATTTTGCGCCATTCGCTTTCTTAGCACAAAGTCCGCATAGTTTTTGTAGCCCAGCAACTGTGCCAATTCGCGATGTTTGTTTACAATGTTCTTTACGATTTCTGTATTGTTGTTGTCGTTGTCGTGAGTGCATATTGTATTGTATGCCATGTACATACGCTTTCTTAAATCCCTGTGTGTACTGTATGTCATGAACGGTTGATAGCTTGGGGCATGCAAGGTGATAATCCATCCTTCCACACCTTTGTTTTTGGCTGTTTCGTATGCCTCGTCTATCAAACTTTCCGGAAGTCCTTCAAGCTCCTCTTTGTCTGTGATATGCAGCTCAAAGTTGTTTATCTCCTTCAATTTGTTTTGCGAGAATTGCAAAGACAGAACTCCCAGTTCGGCAGAAAGCTTTTTGAATATCTGCTTCTTTTCAGCATCCAGTTTGGCGCCATTGCGTATGAACCCCTCATAGCAGTTTTTCAACAAGGTCTGCTGTTCTTGAGTCAGTTCTGTAGCCTTTGTGTTAGGGCGCGTGTCGTTATAATAATGGTTGTACACGCATTCAACCCTTTTGAACAAACGCTCGTTCAAAGAAATATTGTTAGAATGTTCTGAAAGTATTGGTGATATTTTTTGTGCAAGAGCGTCCATCTCGTCAGTGGTCTCCGCACTCAACAGGTTGAA
Organism: Roseburia sp.; assembly: GCA_023665185.1. Classification (GTDB taxonomy): domain Bacteria; phylum Bacteroidota; class Bacteroidia; order Bacteroidales; family Bacteroidaceae; genus RGIG8745. The sequence goes on along the minus strand of JAMPEL010000103.1, from coordinate 1,429 downwards.
GAACACCTCTGTTGCCCGTGCGAGGGTAGCTCCTGAGTTTTCGATAGCTTCAATCGTATTCTCAAACGTAGGTTCTTCTTCGTTATTTATGATAGCTTCGATTTCTTTATCCTCCTCTTCCATTCCTTTCATTATGGCAGGCTCATAGTCTGCAATTTCTATTTCATCGAAAGGAACAGTTTCGTATGGAGTGTTATATTTGGTAAGAAAAGGGTTGTTGTGCATGTGTATAGGTCTTTTTTTATATTAGTCATTCAATTTGTAATTCAATAGAAACTTAATATCCGGTATATGGATTTCTCTTCTTTTCAATTTGACAATTCCTTTTTTTTCCAGCATGTTGAGAGCCTTTGAGACTCCAAGCCGTGTTTCGTTGAGAATTGTGGCAAAATCTTCCATCTTGACCGTGATGACTTTGCTGCCGGACGGTCTTGTGATATATGCCTTTATGAAATCCCTTATTTTATATTCTATGCAGGACGCTTCTTTGGCGCGCAAGTCACTTGTCGCCAATTGCAGTCTGTAGCATATCATGTTTAACATGTTCATCTTTATAATGTTCATGTCCATCAATATGTCGCAAAAAACGCGTTTGTCAATAGAGAATGTGCTGCCTTCGGTAACAAACCGGTAAGTATGGCTGTAGCGTTGTGACATTCCGAACATATTGTATGGCTCGATGACATGTGGCGCATCCAAATACTCTGTGATGATGAACCTGTCGTTGGTATTTTTGTGTTCTGCGCATATTGTCCCGTCAAGTATATATATGAGTTTGTCGCAACAGTCGTCTTGTGATGCAATTATTGTATTGGCTGCATGTTGATTAAAATTCAGTTTTACCCTTTCCAAAAGATAGGAAAGTTCATTAATGCTGAGTCCTTGAAAAAGAGGAAGCAGTTGTAGCTTCTCGAACATCGTAAATTCCATACGCTTTTTATTTAAATGCAAAGATACAATATAAAATTGACAAGAGGTGCAAAAGAAGTAAGAATATTGACTTTTAGGTGGTTATGAATGCCTCGGTTCGGAATGAAAAACACATAAATATGGGCGAAAGAGTTGGAGGCTGATAAATATTTGCCACTTTATAAACGGAAGTCTCAAGCCCGAATCGTTCTGCCGCACATATTGCAGGGCAACAGTATGCGGGCAAGGGCTGTCTTGACATTATGTCACTTTGGAAATAAGGCGAATTTTAACATTTGGGGCGGTTGCCGACTTAGACCCGGTGCTTGGTTTTTGGGTGTTTTATTGGTAAATCGTTGATAATCAATCAAATGTGTTTTTAGCGAAAAGTATGCGATTTTTGACGTAAAACGCATGGTTTGAGTCAAAATAGGATATATTGATAATCAGCGAGTTATGAAAATTTTGTCTTAAAATTGTCTTTTTTCGGGTTCAGAATCCATTTTTGTTTTTCGGGGCA
>JAMPEL010000102.1 GCA_023665185.1 Roseburia sp. | reverse complement strand
CAGGCTGTGGGGTATATGCTGGATGTGTGGCATAAGAAAGTTGAGGCAGAGAGGATTTTCTCCGATTACATGCCTTTTGTCTGTTTCTGATTATCGGTGAGTTGAAGACGCTGCTTTGATGGTGCGGGGATGGATACAGGTGGATGTTTGGCTGTTTCTTACTTGGAATTTCTGCTGGTTATTCAACTGGCTTCTCCGTCACTTCGTGCTATGCTCCAATGCAGACTCCTCCTCTAAGAGCGATTGTTCCTATTTCGCAATTGCCCTTAAAGGAGGAGTCTGCATTGCCATACCGCCAGTATAACTAATGTGTTGATTAACAGACTATATATCGTGTCTTTCAATGATTTCTATATCATCGAGCGAAAGCAGCCATTCGCCTTCGGCGGCATTGAGTAAAGCTTTTTGTTCCGGCTGCAAATAGATTGGATAGTTCTTTCCTAATGGAAGAATGCGCAACTCGATGGTTTTGCCTGCAAGGTCGGACAAACGGACCCACATCGGTTTTCCATTCCAGAAATTGTCTTCTATAAGTTGGTTGTCGGCATATATACGTGCCACATCTCCTTTATAATGTATTTGCATAAATAGGTTGTCGATATTTTTGTGGGGTGGCACGTCAAATTGGATGTTCCACACAGACGCATTTTCAAAATCTTTGTTTTCAGGCTGTTCTGCCACTTTTTGCTTTCCGTATTTCACTTCCCTTAGTGTCCGGCTGTTTTGTGTCTGTACAACAGTCGGTCTCAGCTCCTCGCATTTGCCCCACGACTCTTCCATGATATTGCCGTTGCCGTCTTTGTACAGTATGCCTCCTTTTCGGCTGTAATACATTTTGCCGTCAATGACAAAAGCTGTTTTTGCTTTGGCAGACGACAGTAGGGTTATGGTTTTCCCGTTTACTCTGATACTTTTGTCTGCTTTCAATGAATGTATTTTGCCGTTGATGTTCAGATTAGGCTTCTTTCCTTCGACGGGGATGAAAAAGAGTCTGCCGTCAGCTTTTGCAAACGGTTGTACCGACTCTGAAGTAAAGGTCATTCCTTCCCATATCATGCCTTTGGGAGTGATGCTTGATGAGCCGTTCTCGTTGAGCATACGTACATAATCGTTGCGTATCTCAAAGCAGCCCCTGCGTGCGTAGTGTTCGCTCAGACTGTCGATGTCATACATACTCAGCTCTTCACCCCAGTCGGCAAGAAACTGATGGAGCAAGCGGCTTTTGTGGAATGCTGTCTCATTGGGCTGTCCCATTTCACCGAGTGGAGCCTGAAAATCATAGCTTATATGGGGCATGTCGTTGTAGTTGGTCACAGTCGAGGCCTGACACTCTGCCATACTGTGCTTGTCGTAATAGGGATTTGTTCCTCCGTGATACATGTAATATCCAATCAGATTGCTGCCCGATCCAAGTTTGCATATTGCAAGTGGCAGGATTTCCTTTCCGCTGATATTGATACGGCGGTGGTAGGACGGCATCATGCCTCCGCCAAGCTCACAGGTGAGATAGGGATATTGCAGGTCTTTCGCATCCGATTGTGTGTCTTGATTTGTTCCGAATGTCTCTGTGGCAATGACACTGCTGATGCGGTTGTCCTTCATTATGAACGCTTTGGAATAGTCGCCCGGCATGTCAGTCAGCTTGCGGTCCCAGAATCCGTCGGCATAATCACCGTAGAGAGGCAGCAGCATTCCGAAATCCTTTTCGCCTCCGTTTAGCTTGGGCCATCCTGTGCGTGTGTAAAAAGGCAAGTCGAACCCTGCTTTCTGTGCAATGTCTTTCAGGTGCATGTAGTAGCTCCACGGACCTCTGCATTCGTTTTCTATTTGCAGTCCGATGACAGGGCCTCCGTGTTTCCACAACAAATCATTGGCTTGTGCGTGGATGTTGCTGTACAGGCGGCTGGTGGCAGCCATGAATCCCGGAGCCTCACTTCGCAGTTTGTAATGATTCGGGTCGGAGAGCGATTTTTCCACTATCCAGTCGGGAAAGCCCCCTTGATACACTTCGCCATGACAGAACGGCCCTATGCGGAGCACTACAGGCATGTTTTCTTGTTGGCACAGCTCAAGGAAACGGTGCAGATTGCGGTTGCCGCTCCAGTTCCACACTCCTTCCTCTTGTTCGTGATGGTTCCAGAACACGTAGGTGGACAGTATGGTGACTCCTCCGGCTTTCATTTTTCTGATTTCACGCTGCCACTCGTTTTCTGGCACACGACTGTAATGCAATTCTCCCATTACAGGAATGGCATGATGCCCGTTGATGATAAGTCCGTGTGAGTCGGTGAGAATTGTTTGTCCTTCAGGGTTTATAGCTGTGCCGAAATGGAATGTCGGTTGTGCCTGAATGTTTGTGGCAGATATGGCCAGCAGGCAGCAAAGGATAGTGTGTTTCATTGTCAGTAACAAGGGTTAGGATGATATATGAAAAAGGCTCTAAAACTGCGTGTTGCCAGTTTGATTGTGGCAAGAAGGCAGTTTCAAAGCCTTTTGTGATATTATTTTATTTCTTCATGAAATATCGTATGAGCAGTATTGCCACAGTGGCGATGAGAACAGATAGTGCGATATATGCGGCAGTCTCTGTAGTGTGTATGCTCTGTGGGTCGAAAACCATTTCAATGGTATGCTTTCCGCTTGGTACGCGGATTGCACGGAGCACATAGTCAGCGCGAACTATTTCCGCAGGTGTTCCATCGATTGTCGCTTCCCATTCCGGATAGTATATCTCAGAGAATACCACCAGTCCGCCGTGTTTCGAGTCTGTTTCATAGACTGCATGTGTGGCGTCATATTGAGTCAGTCTCACAGTGGCAGTACTGTCTTTCTTCAAGTCCGTATTGCCTGTCTGGGTCTTGAATTTGTTGTCGATAACCGCAGTGTGGCGGGGATTGCAAGTGTGCAGGGCATCCAGCTCTTCGTTGGCATTGTCTACGAATTTCACATTGTCTACGAACCAAGCATTGCCCATTGCTGTCGGGTTCTCTACCGGAAGTTTGGTGCGTCCGTCTTGTCCTCCGCCCAGAATGAACCATCGGGTGTTGAGCATATTGAGCACAGGGAACAGGCTGTCGCAGTTTACTGTCTCAAACTTAAATACAGGGTATCTCAGATTTTCCTGCATCATGCGTACCGTATCCATACCTGCCATGTTGAGCGCGGTATACACGTTGCCCATTTCTTTGGACAGATGTTCCTCGACAAGCTCCTGATAACGGCGCAGTTTGGCAGCGTGATAACCGCCTATACTGCTGTAGAATGCGGAAGTGGTGTTGTCGTTGAACGTGCTTACCGTGAAATTAAGTACACGGTAATCTCGTCCGCTTCCTGACTTTTCAAGAATATATTGGTCAGCATCTGTTTTTTCTATGGCTTGCACTCCGCGCGGATATACAAACATGCTGTCGTTCAGATAGCGTTTGTTTACCACCCACATATCGATGAGGCTGATGAGCAGCAGTGCGATACAGAGGATGGCAGCGGGCAGTTTGACGGCAGCCTTTCCATTGTCGTCATAACCTTTCGACTTCACGAGCTTGTTTTCGGCAAGCAGTTTGCCGCTGTTCTTGAAATACCAGTACATCAGTACCGCACCAAGCAGTATGATGAACATCGACCTCCATGCATCGGCACTCAGCATGGCTCCTCTCATTGTGTTGAGACTTGCCATGATATTGTCCGCCATGATGCGGTCGAAATAGCCTTTTTCAATGTATTGCGCCATAGCGTTGCGGTCGGCAGAAGACAGGCAGTCGCCCAAGATGCTTTCGTGTGCTACTGCGAACAGAAGGCAGATGCCTGCTGTGATAGCTGTGCTTGCTGTGAGTGCGCGGAGCAGATAAGGACGTCGTGATGAGTCGGTAGCTCCTTCTACAAACTCTTTCAGTGCCATCATGGCAAGCAGAGGAATGGTAAATTCGGCCACAACAAGTATGGATGATACAGTGCGGAATTTTGCATACATAGGCACATTGTCGATAAACCAGTCTGTCAGTCCCATAAAATTCTTTCCCCATGCCAGCATGAAGGAGAGCAGTGTGGCAAGCAGCAATGCCCATTTCAGCGGATTTCTGTTGGGAAGGATAAATAAAGACAGAACGAAGAGCATACATACAAGTGCGCCTGCATATACAGGACCACTTGTACCCGGCTGTTCTCCCCAGTATTGTGTAAACGCGCCGTATATGCCTGCGTTTGTGAACTGGCTGTCTGCTTTTTTCATGGCTGTCGCGCTCATTGACAGTGGCACGGAGGCTCCTCCATGGATATTAGGTATGAGCAGTGACCATGTCTCGCCCTTGCCGTAGCTCCATGCAGTAATGTAGCTGCGTTCCAGTCCGCTGTCTGTCTGGTTGTCTGTCTGTCCGTGTTTGACCAGCTCGCTCTTTCCGCGCATTGTGTCTTCTGCATACTTATAGGTATGATATAAGTTGGATATGTTCATGCATACAGCCACTGTAGCGGCAATGGCGAGTGTGGCTGTTCCTTTGATGAAACGTGAGGTTTGTTTCTTTCGGATAGCGTCTGCAAGGAATGCCACGACTATCAGCAGTTCGGGAATAAGGAAATAATAGGTCATCTGCACGTGGTTTGACAATATCTGCAATGCTGCAAATATTGCAGTGACAACTCCTCCGTACAAATATTTGCCTTTGTAGCAAAGCACGATGCCGGCAATTGTCGGGGGAATATAGGCAAGTGTCAGCACCTTCCATATATGTCCGGCGGCAATGATGATAAAGAAATAGCTTGAGAATGCCCATACAACGGCACCGAGAGCCGCCATCCATTCACGGAAATTGAATGCGCGCAATAGGATATAGAATCCGAGCATCAGGATAAAGACATAGAAAACATAGTCGGGAAGTCCCAAACTGTAAATCTTCTCGGCGGCCGAGAGAGGCTTTAGTGAGTCATAGCTTGGGGCAATCTGGAAGGTGGGCATACCGCCAAAAATTGAATTTGTCCACCGTGGGGTCTCGCCATCGTGTGCGTCACGGTATTGGTTGATTTCTACGCTGAGTCCGGTGCTGGCTCCGTTGTCATGCTGTTCCAGTCTGCGCCCGTCGATATATGACGGATAGAAATATATGAGCGCAATTACTGCAAATAATGCCACACACACAATGTCGGGCAATAATTGTTTGATTTTTGTGTTCATTGTTTTTTATGTATTATATAATTTTCTTTTGTCTTGTAGAAAACTGCTTGTTTTTTATTTGGGAAGTAAAGGTATGAAATATTTGTGACTATCGGATAATATGCCTGTGCTTTTTTCATAATGTGCCTGATAGGTGACATTTCATAAAAGGTGAGCAGCTTCTTAAAAACAAAAAAGACACGGAATGTATCGGAGTATTGAGTTTCCGAAGTACATCCCGTGTCCTTTCAGCTTTTATTTTTTTTCTGTGTTTTATCTTGGCTTTTTCTCTATGCGTTCTTGATGTAGTCTACAATCCACGCACCGACTTCTTTTGTGCCGTATTTCTCGCCGCCTTCAACCTGTATTTCCGGTGTGCGTACATTCTGGTCAAGTGAGGCGTTCACAGCCTTGCGAATAACCGCGCCTTCCTCTTTGAGGTCAAAGTATTCAAATAGCATAGCTACGGAAAGAATCTGTGCCAAAGGATTTGCGATGTTCAAGCCTTTTGCCTGTGGCCATGAACCGTGGATTGGTTCAAATACAGGAGTATGCTCGCCTGTTGAGGCAGAAGGCAGAAGTCCCATTGATCCGGTAATGCAAGAACCCTCATCTGTAAGAATGTCGCCAAATGTGTTCTCTGTGACCATTACATCGAAGAACTTTGGATCCAGAATCATGCGCATGGCTGCGTTGTCTACAAACATGTAATCAGTGGTCACTTCCGGATATTGAGGTGCCATTTCCTGTGCAACCTTTCGCCACAAACGGCTTGAGGCAAGTACGTTTGCCTTGTCCACTACTGTCAGGTGTTTGTTGCGCTTCATGGCATACTCAAACCCGACTTTCAATATGCGTTCTACTTCCGGACGGGTATAGTAGTTTGTATCGTATGCCTTGTCGTCATCCTGATATTTCTCGCCGAAGTACATGCCGCCTGTTAGCTCGCGGATGCAGATGAAGTCTGCGCCTCTCACGAGTTCGTCTTTCAGCGGTGATTTGTGTACAAGGCAGTCAAAAGTGGTTACCGGGCGCACGTTGGCAAACAGTCCCAGCTTTTTGCGCATAGCGAGCAAACCTTGTTCCGGACGGACTTTCGCGCTTGGATTGTTGTCGAACTTGGGGTCGCCCACAGAAGCGAACAACACGGCATCGCTTTCCATACAGAGCTTGAATGTTTCCTCTGGGAACGGGTCGCCTACTTTGTCGATGGCATCTGCGCCGCAAATGCCGTATTCATAGCTAAGTTCATGACCGTACTTTTCACATACAGTTTTGGCAACGGCCAATCCTTGTTCCATTATTTCTGGTCCTATACCGTCGCCGGGAAGAACCGCAAGTCTTAGTTTCATATAGAATAGTTTTTTGTAACCTGTGGATTAAATATATTGCAAAATTACAACTTTTGCATGAATAAATATTGCGGAATGAAAGATTTTTGAACGCTTTAGGGATATAAATGCTACAAATAATATATTATGGTGTGTGCAGGTCTCTAAAACGTTCCTTGCTTATTTGCATTTCTCCAGTTCGGCTTTGAGCGAGTTGCGTGGCACTCCAAGTTCTATTGCACGCTCAAAATCGTGGCGGGCTTGTCTTTTGTGTTCCAATTCAAAGTGCAGGTATGCGCGTGCGAGAATGTAGTTCTTGTTGTCAGGTTCAAGCTCGATAGCTTTGTCCAAATCCATTATGGCAAGTTCCTGCTGGCTGTTTTCGGCCTCAATATCAGCGCGGACAGAGTAAAGCTCCGCTTTTTCAGGATATTGGGTGATGAGGATTTCCAGTTGCGCCAACGCTTCGTTTTTCTTTCCCATGTTTTGTTTGAGCAGTGCCATTCCAAGAAGAGCGGTGTAGTTGTCCGGGGATAATTCCATCAAACGCTCATAGTCGATTTTCGCTTCTGCGTATTGTCTGCGTTGGGAGTAGATGTATGCGCGGAATTGCAATGCCTCGATGTTGGCAGGGTCTACATCAATAATGTTTGAATAGTCGACGAGCGCCTTGCTGAGATTGCCCAGTTCAAGATATAAGTCGGCACGCGCTTTCAGTATGGGGACTGAAAGCGGCACGATGTTCAGGGCGAGGGTGTATGAGCGTATAGCCTCGTGTGGCTTTCCGCTGATAGCTTGTATTTTTCCGATATTTGAGAAAATAAGTGAGTTCCTGTAATCGTCAGGCGACATTTTCAGAGCCTTGCGGAACAAGTCCTCGGCTTCTTGAAGATTGTCGGATGAGGCTGCTTGCAGAGCCTGCTCCACTGTCTGCTCGTAGGTTTGTGATGAGGCAGACATGCTGCATAGAGCAAAGAGAATGAATGCTAATGATTTCATTTGTTCCGGGATTTTACGAGGCTTCAATATCCTTGACGGTAACGGTCTTCCTCTTTGTCGCCAAGCATGGATATATAAGAATTGTATCGGCTTTCGCTTATGTCATGTCGCTCAACTGCTTCACGGACAGCGCATCCCGGCTCGTGTGTGTGCGTACAATTGGAGAAACGGCAGTCGGCTGCAAACTGGAATATATCCTTGAAGTAGTGTCCCACCTCTGTCCGTTCCATATCGAACGTGCCGAATCCTTTGATTCCCGGAGTGTCGATGATATAGCCGTCATCGCCAATGGGGTACATTGCGGAGAATGTGGTGGTATGTTTGCCCGTATTATAGGCATCCGATATTTCTCCAGTCTTCAGATGAAGTTCAGGAAACAGTGCGTTGAGCATCGTCGATTTGCCCACACCGCTGTTGCCACTCAACAATGTCACTTTCCCTTTCAGTTCTTCGGCAAGCGCGTCCATTCCCTCACCCGTAGCGGCTGACACACAGCAGCATTTGTAGCCGATGTGCTCATACAATGCGACAAGCCCTTCAAGATATTCCATACCGAGTGCGTTCCCGTTGTCCGGTTCTTGTGTGTCTGGCGCGTTTTTAAGAAGGTCTATCTTGTTGAAAACAATGGTGACCGGTATTCGGTATGCCTCGGCTGAAGCCAGAAAACGGTCGATGAAGGTGGTTGATGTTTCAGGATAAGCCACTGTGACAATGAGGAAACACTGGTCCAGATTAGCGGCTATAATGTGCGATTGTTTGGACAGATTGGTAGCTTTGCGCACTATATAGTTAATACGCTCGTCAATAGAGGTGATGAGTGCCACATTATCGGGCAGAAGGTCGAACTCCACTTTGTCGCCAATAGCGACCGGATTGGTTGAGCGTATACCTTTGATGCGGAAATTTCCTTTCACCTTAGCCTCGACAACAGTCCCGTTGTCCGCTTGAATGGTGTACCAGCTACCGGTATTTTTTATTACAAGTCCGTGCAATGAAATATATTATATTAATGAAAACATTAAGTTCGTATGCTTGAAGGCGGTGTCATGTTTGTGTGTCTTCAGAGTCATACGAACTTAATATTTCCGAGTGTGTGAATATTATACAGTCATTATTTCTTTGTTCTTTGCTTCAAGCATAGCGTCGAGCTTCTTGATATATTTGTCGTGAAGCTTCTGGCATTTGTCCTCCGCGTCTTTCTCCACATCCTCAGGAACACCGTTCTTTACGCTTTTCTTCATCTTGTCGATTGCCTCACGGCGGGCATTGCGTACACTCACCTTTGCTGTCTCAGCCTCTTTCGCGCACTGTTTCGACAAATCCTTACGGCGTTCCTCTGTCAGTGCCGGAATGCCAAGACGGATGATTTCACCGTTGTTCTCAGGCATGATGCCTACCGAAGAGTCGATAATGGCTTTCTCAATGACGCGGAGCATACTCTTGTCCCACGGTTTTATAGTGATGGAACGCGCATCAGGAGTGTTAAGACTTGCCACATTGCTTAGAGGGACACTGCTGCCATAAGAATCGACACGGATAGCATCAAGGATATGCACATTTGCCTTGCCGGCACGAATGCGGCTCAATGCCTCTTCAAGGTGGAGAGCTGCAAATTCCATTTTTTCCTCAGCCTCGTCCAGATATACTTTTACGTCTTCCATTCTGTAGTGATTGATTAAATTAGTAATATTTTATGCGAAAGTACGACTATTTTCCGATAAACGAAAAACTTTGATTGTTTTTTTATGGATTGCGTTTATATCTGTGAGTTCGGGATGAGGAAGCTCTCAACAAGTCGCCTTACAGTTTGATTTTCAAATATGGATGTTCTTGGGGTGTTTCTTTCTGTTGTTTGACATTTTGATAGTTCGGAAAAAAGGTGCGTTTTAACATTTCTGGTGGCTCTCGACTTTGACTCGGTGTCTGATTTTTGAATGTTTTGTTGATAAGTTGTTGATAATCAATTAAATGCATTTTTAGCGAAAAATGTGCGGTTTTTGACGTAAAACGCATGGTTTGAGTCAAAATAGGATGTGTTGATA
>JAMPEL010000101.1 GCA_023665185.1 Roseburia sp. | reverse complement strand
ATCCTATTTTGACTCAAACCATGCGTTTTGCATCTAAAATCGCATGCTTTTCGCTAAAAATACATTTATTTGATTATCAATTACTTACGGGTAAAACCGCCAAAACCAAGCATCGGGCAAGGGCAAGAAACTGCGGGAAATGTTAAAAAAGAGGCTCTCCGTAAAAGTGACATAATGACACAAACACTTTCATTGCCACTTGAAATGTCGGGAGAACCTGTTTTATGTCTGCTGCGGGCGAAAAAACGAGGCAAAATTCATTGTATTCCAAAAACTTCCGTAAATTTGCAGGCAAGGGGATGCAGCGCGTCCGTGTGTTCTGTCGTGGCAAGACAGACAAGAACAGACGGTGTGCAATCTTTCGTGAGACATTAAATCTGATATAAACCGTGTAAAAGGGGAGAGCGCGTTATGGAGCAACTGTTGCATTATGTATGGAAACACAAGATTTTTCCGCTTCGTGTGTTGTACACCACAGAGGGAAAAGAGGTCGAGGTAATAAATCCGGGCATACACAATAGCAATGCAGGCCCTGATTTTCAGAATGCAAAAGTGAAAATCGGCGGCACGCTGTGGGTGGGGCATGTAGAGATTCATGTCCGTTCGAGCGACTGGTTCAGGCATGGGCACGACAAGGACGCGGCATATGCCAATACCATCTTGCATGTGGCTTCGGACATAGACTGCGATATCCCTTATCCCGATGGCACTCCCATGCCGCAGCTGCAACTGGAGCCTCCGGAATACGTCAGGGCGAATTATGACGAGCTGGCGCGTTCGGAACATCGTCCGAGATGCAGGGATGTGGTGCGGGGAATGTCTCGCTTCATGGTGCATACATGGATGTCGGCATTGCAAGTGGAGCGTTTAGAGCAGCGCACCCGACAGATAATGTCCCGGCGAGATATGCTCAATAAGGATTGGGAAGCCACCTTCTTCGTCACCCTTGCGCGCAATTTCGGATTCGGAATCAACGGTGATGCCTTTGAACAGTGGGCAAAGGCGGTTCCGCTTACTGCCACAGGCAAGCATCGGGACGATTTGTTTCAGATTGAGGCAATCTTCTTCGGACAGGCGGGGCTGCTCAACGGCAATTCCCTGTATGGCAAGCATCCCGTTTCCGGTACGGATGACGACTATTTCGCCCGCCTGTGTACCGAATACCGGTATATGAGGCAGAAATTCTCGCTCACCCCCGTGTCCTCAAGCATCTGGCGGTTCATGAGGCTTCGCCCGCAGAATTTTCCCTATATGCGGATTGCCCAACTTGCGGCTTTGTATCATGAGCGGCGCATTAGTCTGTCGCGCCTGTTGAACGCAGAAAGCAGGGTGGAGATTTATGACCTGATGCAGGCGAAGGTGAGCAAATACTGGCGTACACACTATACATTCGCATCTACAGCCTCGGCCGATACAGAGAAGGGCCTGTCGGAATCGTCGCTCAATCTTGTTGTCATCAACACGGCTGTGCCGCTGCTGTTTGCCTACGGACGTTACAAGAACGAGGAGCGGCTGTGTGAGCGCGCCATACGTATTCTGGAAGAAATAAAGGCCGAGAACAATTACATCACACGCTTGTGGCGCGATGCGGGAGTGAAGTGTGAGTCTGCTGCCGATTCTCAGGCGCTTGTGCAGCTGACGCATGGCTATTGTGAGCCTCACGACTGCCTTCGTTGCCGCTTCGGATATGAGTTTGTAAGGCAGAATCCCGGCTTGTTGCGTGAGAAGGAAGAATGAGGATGGGATTGTGGCGGGCGGCTGTATGCCCGTGCGCCTTCTCTTGTTGGTTGTTTAAAATGAAAATCCCCGGCCAGACCGGGGATTTTGAGTGTTGAAGAAACCTGTGGTACCTCCACTGAGAATCGAACTCAGATCTAATCTTTAGGAGAGATTTGTTCTATCCATTGAACTATGAAGGCATGTTTGCAGATGTCCGTCTGCTTGTTCTATCACACTGCAAAGGTAATAATTTTGTTTGGAGTGCTAAAACTATTTCCTTATAAAAGTTGGCTGCGCCATTACAAATGCACAAGCGGCTGTGCCGAAAAGGAATATACTCCCGTCCGGAGCCTTTTCCTTATTCCGATACAGCCGCTTGTATATGCGGGGATATGGGCTTTCAGCCCGGTGTCCGCGTTCTTTTAGACTTTGAAAAAACGTCTTCCGGCAGTTAGTTGTCAGAATCCGTTTGCCTTTTTCTCTTTTATGCCTGTCGCCTCTATTACGTTGATTACATAGTCGCCCAGCTTCTCGCATTCGCCAATGAGGTCCATGTAGAACACACCCATCTGATAGTCGTAGAGCTTGTTGTTTATATCAACAATGTTCTGAGTCTTCAACTGGTTGCGGTAGTTGTTTATTTCGTGCTCCATGTTGTACGACTTGTTGAGGTCTACATACCTGTATTCTCCGAACTCGACTACAACAACCATTTGTGCCAGCGCGTCGCCGGTGAGTGACATCATGTTGTGGATGTGCTCGAACTGTTTCTCCGTGAAGTTCTCTTGTGCGTACTGACGCTTTCTGCTTATGGTACGCGCCAGATTGTAACAACTGTCACCGATACTCTCCAGCTCGGACACTATACGCAGCATGTGTTGTATCTCTGTCTTACTTTCCGCGCTCAGACGTCCCTCGGACACCTTGTTGAGATAGTCGGCTATCTCTATTTCCATATTGTCTGTGATGCTCTCGTATTTCTCTATGCGGCTGAACAGCTTGTTGAACACATCGCCTTTCTCGGTATGGAGCAGCTCCTGTACAAAACCGTACATCTTCCGGCAACGCTCTGCGAATACGTTGATTTCCTTTTTTGCCTCAAGAATGGAAAGCTCCGCTGTAGAGAGGAGTCCTCCGCCAATGTAGCGGAGTCTGAACTCGTCTTCCTCGCCGCCGACTTTCGGCTTGATAAGTACGCAAACCAATTTTTCCATTGGTTTGACGAACCAAATAAGGATTAGAACGTTACATACGTTGAACGCGGTATGGAAAGTGGCAAGCACAGCGTTCAGGATTGACTTGTCCGCCAGTTCTGAGTGAGGATTGTATCCCACTAAAGAGCAAACAAAATCGACGAAATGTGGGAAGATGCACAAAACCCATATAACGCCGAATAAGTTGAAAACCAAATGTGCCATTGCCGCGCGCCTTGCCTGTGTGGATGCCGAGAGCGCGACGATGTTCGAAGTAACGGTCGTACCGATATTCTCGCCCATAACCAATGCGATGCCCATGTATATGTCAAGAACCCCGGTCGAACAAAGTGTCATGGTGATGGCCATGATGGCGGCAGAGCTTTGCACCGCACATGTCAGCAGGCCTCCGATGACAAGGAAGAGAATGTAAGAGCCGTATCCCCACCCGCTCAGCGAACCGAAAAAGTTCTGGATGGCCACATTCTGGTCAAGATGCATACCTTTTGCGTTGGCACTGAGCGTAGTAAGTCCGAGGAGCATAAGTGAGAGTCCCATGATGAACTCGCCCATGTTGCGGTTCTTGTTCGAGTAGATGAACACCATTGCAAGTACTATTGCTGCATATACGGCGTATTGCATGTAGCTTCCGCTTCCTCCGAGCACCATAATCCATGCCGTAGCCGTGGTGCCGATGTTGGCGCCCATAATGACAGATATGGCCTGTGCCAATGTCAGCAAGCCTGCGCTGACAAAACTTACCGTCATGACGGTTGTAGCTGTTGAAGACTGAATGGATGTGGTGATGAACGCACCGGTGAGAAGACCGGTAAATCGATTGGTTGTCATTGCTCCAAGCACTTGTCGGAGCTTGCTTCCTGCCATTTTCTGCAAGCCTTCACTCATGACTTTCATTCCGTACATGAGCAACGCGACAGAGCCGACCAGGGTTAAAAATGGTAAATAATCCATAAACCTATATTTATTTATTTAGGCAACATCGGCAGCGTCGCTTTTTTTTTGTATTTTTATGCGGTCAAAAACATTAAAAACTTATAGCTATGAAACAGATGTTACAAATTTGCTGCAAAAATAATAAAACTTCGGAAAAGTTTGAACTTGGAAGCACAATTTTACAGGTGTACGAGAAGTTAAAGCCTGAAATGAAACATCGCCCCCTCTGTGCGCTTGTGAACAACCGGATAGAGGGATTGAGGTTTAGATTGTTCGGTTCCAAACAAATAGAGTTTCTTGATATTACATCGGCAGCGGGGCGCAAGATATATGCTCGTTCCCTCAGTTTTGTACTCTGGAAGGCTGTGGAAGACTTGTATCCGGGCACCGTGTTGATGCTTGAGGCACCGGTGTCGAATGGTTACTATTTTACATTGAGTCTCGGTCATCCGGTGACATTGGAGAATGCGGCGGCATTGAAAAAACGCATGAAGGAGATTATTGACGAGGGGCACGAGTTTCATCGGATAGAGAGTCCTACGGACGAGGCGGCAGCGTTGTTCCGGGAACGCGGGATGATAAACAAAGCGCGTCTTTTTGAGGGACTTGGAAGGCTCTATACCTATTACTATAAGCTTTGCGATACGGTGGATTACTATTACGGACCGCTGGTGCCGAGTACGGATTATCTTGACCTGTTCGACCTTGTGAAGTATTATGACGGGTTGCTGCTCCGCATACCACGCTTTGAGGACAGCAACAAACTGGGCGAGCTTGTCAAACAGGAAAAGATGCTCAACGTGTTCCGTGAAGACCATCAGCTTGAGCAGTTGCTCGGAGTGTGTACTGTTGGCGAGTTGAACGCTGCCACCACTTGCGGGGCGTCGGGCGACATTATAAAGATTGCGGAGGCTTTGCAGGAAAAGAAGATATGCCACATCTCCGACCGGATAGCCTCGCTTCCCGATGTGAAAGTCATACTGATTGCCGGTCCTTCATCGAGTGGAAAGACAACGTTCAGCAAGCGGTTGTCGATACAGCTGATGGCATCGGGACTGAAGCCTTATCCTATTTCGCTTGACGACTATTTCGTGAACCGCGAGGACAATCCAATAGACGAGAATGGGGAGTATGACTATGAGTCCATCTACGCGCTTAACCTCGAACTGTTCAATAAGCATCTGCGGATGTTGCTTGCCGGAGAGGAGATTGAGCTTCCGAGATATGATTTTGCGGCAGGAAAAAGTGTGATGAGCGGCAAACACCTGAAACTGTCGTCCAATATGATTCTTATTCTTGAGGGAATACACGCGCTCAACCCTATGCTTACGAAGGAAATTCCGGATGACAGGAAATTCAAGATATACGTGTCGGCTCTTACCACCATCAAACTGGACAATCACAACTACATTCCTACAACGGACAACCGTCTGATAAGGCGTATTGTGCGAGACTTCAAGTATCGTGGCTCTTCTGCGGCAGACACTATCGCGCGTTGGCCGAGTGTCAGAAGAGGAGAGGACAAATGGATATTCCCATATCAGGAGAATGCGGATGTGATGTTCAACAGTGCCTTGCTCTATGAGCTTGCCGTGTTGAAGAATCAGGCGATACCGGTGCTTGAGAGCGTGAACGAGAACCAGCCGGAATATGCCGTGGCGAACAGTCTCATACAGTTCTTGAAATATTTCAGGACGATACCCGACCGTGAGTTGCCTCCTACTTCTATATTAAGGGAGTTCCTCGGAGGCAGTTCGTTCAAATATTGACGGGATTGAGGACAATACGGCATTCTGAAAGTTTGTACACTGCTTTCGGAGTGCCGTTTTTCTATGTTTATGCGTTGTGCCGTGCCTTTGTTTTGCGGAATAATTTCCGGTCTGAAATCTTAAAACTGTGAATAAATCCCGATTTACTCTGTTCCCGGTCTTTTTCCAGTATTGGTTGTTGCGGATTTGTGGCTTTGGCCTTTCCCGTCAAGGCTGCGGGCACTTCGCCTGTTCGTCAATTGCGGGACGATATATTTTTCTTTTTCTGCTATTTGGAGTAACTTTGCCACCCCAACTCCAAAACAATCAATAAGATTTATTCAGTAGTTATGTTGACAGAAAAAGAATGCGACTTTCTTAATTCAAGGATGAAAGGAACGATGATTGAGGCATTAGGCATCAAGTTCGTGCCGACAGAAGATGATGCAGCTGTGGCTGAGATGCCCATATCTGCCGCTACAAAGCAATATTTCGGCATTCTCCACGGCGGAGCCTCGCTTGCGTTGGCTGAGACCGTGGCGGGAGCCGGCTCGCTCCATCTTGTCGGATATGACGAGAATACAAAAGTGTGTGGTGTGCAAGTGTCTGGAAACCATGTCGCCATGTCTGCTACGGAAGGAAAAGTGTTCGGACGCGCCACACTTGTACATGCCGGTAAGTCCACCCATACGTGGAATGTGGACATAATGGGCGAGGACGGCAGGTTGATTTCTACCGAAAGGGTTATGAACCGGATATTGCGCAATGGTTGAGAAAATACATAAAATCATAGACGGCGCGTATGCTTTCGCGCTGTATCGTTTGCCTTTCTCGGACGAATGCCACGTGGTGGTGCAGCTGTCCGCCTGTCCGCAAGCGGTGCGTGATATGGCAGATCTTGAAGACCGCTGTGGCTTTGTCATGCTTCCGTTTCATGCCGACGGCGGCCATCCCGTCATACTTATAAGTCCGGAGAAGGAAGAGTGCATACGGCTCCGGACGCATGGCGGCACAACTTCCGCCACAACTTCCGCAGACTGTGAGGCGGACGGAAGCAAAGATGAGGATTACAGTTTCTATTGTCAGGTATTCCGCAAGTTTCATGAGTCATTATGCGCAGGTGAGTTTGAGAAGCTGGTCCTCTCACGCCGGAAGACATTATATGCGGGCGACATCGACCTTGTGGAAGTTTTTCTCCGCGCTTGCGCTGCCTATCCGCGCATGATGGTCTATATGTGTTTTGCGCCTGAGTGTGGGACATGGATTGGCAGCACTCCCGAAATACTTCTTGCCGGCTGCAAGTCGCACTACCGCACAGTGGCACTGGCAGGTACAATGGCGATAAACACACCGGAAGATACCGCCCTGCATACTGTCCGCTGGAGTGAGAAGAATATGCTGGAACAACGGATTGTGGCTGATTATGTACGCGAGAGATTGCGGCCATATGCTTGTGTCATAGAGGAAGAAGGGCCTTACACCTCACGTGCCGGACAGCTCCTGCACCTGAAAACTGAGTTTCATTTCTCTTCCGGATGGTCGAGAACAGATGTAGAAGGTTCTGATTCCTCCGGTGAGCCGGCAGATGAGGGCAAGACAGCAGGGAATACATGTAATATGAGCGGACTGATTGGCAGTCTGCATCCCACACCGGCTGTGTGCGGACTTCCGCAAGAGAAGGCATTGCGTTTTATTTTGGAGAACGAAGGCTACGATCGCAGCTATTATTCCGGTGTGGTGGGGATGCTGAACTCTAAGGGCGAGACAGACCTATATGTCAATCTCCGTTGCGCTTCCGTAGCTCCCGACGGTACTGCCACGCTGTATGCCGGGGGCGGACTGCTTCCTTCTTCTACAGTCGAAAGCGAGTGGGCGGAAACAGAAGAAAAACTAAAAACCATATTGAATGTATTCAGATAAGCAGAACATACTGTTGCTGACAGCTTTGATGCGGAAGGCAGCCATTACAGAAATCGTCGTATGCCCCGGAAGCCGTAATGCTCCTGTGGTACATAATTTTAAGGAGGCGGGCTTTTCCTGCTACGAGATTACGGATGAGCGGAGCGCAGGTTTCTTCGCACTCGGACTGATTGAGGCAAGGGGGCACGCTGTGGCAGTGTGCTGCACTTCCGGCTCTGCCGTGCTCAATCTGGCTCCGGCTGTGGCAGAGGCATACTATCATCCTCTGCCTCTGCTTGTTATCACTGCCGACCGTCCGCCATGTTGGATTGGGCAGCAAGACGGGCAGACAATGCCCCAACCTCCTGCGTTCGGCACATTGGTCCGCAAGTCGGTCAGTCTGCCGGAGTTTCAAGAAGGGCAGACAGAGGCGCGGTGGTATTGCAACAGGCTGGTAAACGAGGCTTTTATGGCATTGAGAAAATACAACGGGCCGGTACACGTCAATATTCCCATCTCAGAGCCGCTGTTCGGATTTGATACGTGTGAGTTGCCCCTTTCGGAAAGGCTCATCGAATACAGTGTGCCCGACTGCAAGCTTCCGGATGAGGCTGCAAGGCAGATGACGAGTGAGTGCGCTGCTGTCAGCCGCATGATGGTTGTTGTCGGACAGCTGCCGCCGATTGAGGCTGTGCGCGTCGCACCGGGCATTGCGGCTCTTGTAAGGAAAGGGGTGGTGGTGATTGCGGAACGGCTCGCCAACCTGTCATTGGATGAGGCTCTTCCGTACAATTTCGACTTGATTTTGCAAGCATACGAGAAGAAGGAGGAACTTGCGCCGGAAATGGTTGTCACCATTGGCGGACATATTGTGTCCAAGCGAATTAAGCAACTGTTGCGTGCGATGCCTCCGAGAGTCCACTGGCATGTCAGTCCGTGTGGAGAGCTGGCCGACCTGTTCTGTTGCTCGACTCGTCTGGTAGAGTCATCGCCAGAGACAGTAGTCAGTTTCCTTGCGGAGCATTCTGCCATTCCTTCCGACAAACCGTATTGGAGGCACTGGATGCGTCTGTCCTGCTTTATCGGAGAAAAGACAAAGCATGTTACCGATTACGGTTTCAGCGAGATGTCAATCGTCAGTGCCGTCACATCAGGACTTGACAGCCGTTGGGACATACAGGTGGCGAACAGTAGCGCGGTGCGCCATCTGCAATCACTTGCCGATGACCACCGTGTGGTGATGTGCAACAGAGGCATTAATGGCATAGAAGGCTCCTTGTCCACTGCCGTGGGATATGCGACAGGCGGAAGACCTACGTTGCTGATAATCGGCGACCTGAGTTTCTTCTACGACCGCAATGGGCTGTGGAATAATTTTGTGCGTAGGGATATGTATAACGGCAAGCAGGACATGTCCGTGTCCGATGCACCTTTGCGCATTCTTCTGATAAACAACAGCGGGGGCGGCATTTTCCATTCCTTGCCCGGCTTGTCGTCTTCTCCTTATCTCTCGCAATATATTGCGGCTGAGCACCATACATCGGCGCGAAGCATGGCGGAGGAGAGCGGATGCGCCTATCTGTCGGCATCCGATGGCGCAGGACTGGAACGCTGCAAGGCGCGTTTCCTGAATCCGGAAGGCAAGGTCGTCATACTTGAAGTGTTTGTCGATATGGCAGAAAACGATTCCGCGCTCCTGCGCTTTTATAAGGATTTGGAAGGTGTGAATAATTTGTAGGTTAGGGATTTGGATTCTGGATGTTTGGTTGTATGTTCTTATTGGCGAGTTTGTTTGCTTCTCTGACGACACGAAACCCTGAGTCCTTTCAGATGCTTGTTCCAGCAGGCTTCTTGACTTTTTGTAAACGTGTTTTTTGGAGCATTTGGACAGACTCCTCCGTTGCTTCGCGCCACCTCCCCTAACTTAGGGGAGGAACTGTATACATTGTCAATCAGCATGTTAGTTTCTCTGCGAACATGGTGGCCTGGTTCCTCCCCTAAGTTAGCTAATCTTTGTACACATTTTTTTGAGGCATAGAAACA
>JAMPEL010000100.1 GCA_023665185.1 Roseburia sp. | reverse complement strand
GGCGTGGGCTCTGACGTTGTCTGTTCGACTTAGATAGGCAATGCAAGAGCCTCAGTGTGTGGAACGGACAACAGGACGACTCCACGCTTTTTTTGTGTCTTTTTCGAGGGGGGTAATCCTTAAACTAAAGACAACGATATGTATAGAACAGTTCCGCAAACCAACATTACCTTATATAATAAGGTTGTACCGATTCCTATCCGCATCGGACAAGTTCTCCATGCTCTCCACCAAACAAGACATATATTGAAAGACACTTCTCCTGTGTATTCGGTTTCTGACAGCCGCAGACACATATCCGTCTGTATAATCCAAGCAAAAAACAGGAACAATAATCTAATAATCAATTAATTTTATCTTTATGAACGGAAACAGTAATCTTAAATTATTCTCTGCAATAGCGTTTCTTGCCTTTGCAGCAGTAAGTTGTTGGGCAACGGCTGAGTCGTTGCATCTTTTGTTGTCGTCATGGCCTTTGGTCATGTGCTGGGTAGTAACCGTAGGCTTCTTTTTTATCGCTTCTTTAGGCACGAAACTGATTGTAGACAGTCTCAACCAAAAGATATATATGGAGAAACGCGGATGGAACTTTACTGGCGGGGTAATCATTCTCCTTGTATTCTGGCTGGTATGCAGTATGCCCACGAACACGCATACATTCTTCTACCGCAGCGTCATTCATGACAAGGTGACAAATGACATTGCCACTACTGAGGGTTACTTGATACAGATACGCGACAATGTAACCACTGAGACAAAAAAACAAATCCGTCTGGCAGAGCTTGAGAACAAGATTAACATCAAGCTTGGCGAGCTGAAAGCGGAAATCATGAATGAGGCGAACCCTGGATTCGGACCTAAATCGAAGGAAATACTGCGTGCTTTCGCGGAAATTCTGGGAGTTGCCAAGATTGAGCCACTGACCTATAAGGCAACGTCCGTACAGGACAGGGAGAAACTATATGATGCTTACCGGACCAAGATATACATTCTCATGGAGAGCAGAAAGATGAATATCATCAAAGAAATGACTCCGACAAACAACCATCATCAGGAACAAGCCAAGACATGCTACGATAATCTTGAAAAGGTAAAGAAATATATAGAGGACGGCACACTGGACTTGAATGATGCGGATGACATTGAAACAATATGTAACCGCCTCAATGAAGGTTATGCGACTATCCGTACATACAAGCAGTTTGTCGATTTCAAGGATGAGACAGACAAGGAAGCCTACACTGAGTCCAATGCGATGACAAAGGTAAAGCGCATGATAAGCGTGTATGAGGTATGGGAGGATTTCATCAAAGGCGAATACAATGGACACGGATTTATCTTCTGGGTGCTCATATCCATACTTGTCGATGTGGCGGCATTCGTATTCTTCGACATTGCTTTCAAGAAACGTGAGGATTAAATATTTTATATAAACCATTAAACAACAATACTATTATGCCAATAACAATAACAGAGCCAACGCAAGAAATTATGGAAAATCAGGATAATGTAAATGTAGTGCTTCCTGATAATAATGACAATACAGTCATGCCTCCTTCTTCAGTCCCTCTCTCTCCGGAAAAGCAGCCGGATTCCACAATCTATGGACTGACAGCAGCCGAACTGAATGACGCAAACAGCATTACGGTGACAGTGTCCGACAAGAAAGCGCCTCTAATCATTCTTTTCGGTCCTCCAGCATGTGGCAAAACCATGACATTGGTGCGCATGGCACGTTTCCTGAAAAAAGAAGGATATACGGTGTCGCCCATCCGCTCATTCCGTCCGACAGAAGACACGAACTATGCCTACATTTGTGAGCATTTTGATGACACAATGAATAGCAACAAGACCGCAAGTTCGACAGACAGAATAAGCTTCATGCTGGTAGAAGTTATCAAAAACGGACGGCGCATCTGCCAAATTTTGGAAGCACCGGGGGAACATTATTTCGATCCTACCAGACCGAATGAAAGTTTTCCAAGTTATGTGAATACCATCATCTCGGACAACAACAGGAAGATTTGGACCATTATGGTTGAGCCAAACTGGAAGAACCCTACGGACAGGCTGAATTATGTGGATAAAATAAGACAGCTGAAACAGAAAATGCGCTCAACAGACAACGTGATATTTGTCCTTAACAAGATAGACCTCACCAATTTTGTAAGAGGAATTGGCAATGTCAACACAGCATCCGCCCTCAGAGAAGTTGAAAATGATTATCCCGGTATCTTTGTTCCGTTCAAGAACCAAAACCCAATCACAAGACTATTCAAGGAATGGAACTGTGAGTTTGTGCCATTCCAGACAGGAACTTATAAGGAATCATCAACCGGACTTACTTATCAGGAAGGGCCTCATGAGTATTGTGTAAAGCTGTGGCAATGTATAATGAATAAAATCAAAGGGTAAAAAGGATGAATGTAAGACTATATGTTCACGGAACACCACAAGGCAACCAAACTTGGGGCAATGTTCAGGGATATGACAAACAGTATATAGACAGTTTGTATGGTGGTTCTATCAAGAAGATAGAAGCAGACGTACAAATGTGGGTGGAGGTGCAAGAGAACCGTGACTTAGGTAAGAAGGTCTGCTATTACACTTATTATCGCAAAGACATATTAGAATATGGGACAGCCCGCTCAGGAGGCTATTTTGCGATGACAGTACGTTTTGACTGCTACTATTCGTATGTATCCAATATTTACCCTCTTTTGGATGCAGTGTTTAATAGTTTCATTGTAGGCCAGATATTGGATAAGAAAGGTGGAATTTTCCAATATAAAGTAGCTAATTTAGAAAGTCATCAGGCAAAAAAAGGATATGAATTAGGCGCAATTGAAGAAGAGATAAAAAAGTACCTGCTTACATTCTCTTCTAACTGCAACCTTCTTGATTTGAAAGATTTCAATACAAGCAGTAATTCGCAAATCACAAAAGTGAATTTGTGCGATTACAAACCGGAAGAGATAACAAGCTATATGAGGCAACATGGCTTGGTTTCAATTTCACCGTCACATCCTACTGCTGCGGTTACTAATCTAAAGCAAGAATTAAGCAATAAGGAACAACTTTATAGGCAAAAGGGGCAACAGGAAATCACGGAACTAAGAAATACAATTGAAAACAAGAATCAACAAATACAGTCCATAAGCAATGCAAAAAGCACAATTGAACAAGAAAAGTTGAATGTATCCGCACAATTAGAAAAGACAAATGAGCTAATAAAAAAGATGCGTAGTTTGTTGTCTGTAGGAGAATTGCATACCGCAAAACGAACAAATAACAATGAAGAAAAAGCAGGCGATAGTAATATCCAGGAAAAGGAGACCTTATACCAAAAACTTAGGAAGGGTATAGCGTTGATAAATATAATACTTTTACCGGCAACTTTTTGCTTGGTTCTCATAATGATGCTAAGAAGTTGCACAAGTGAATCTTTAGATGACAAAAAAAATACAACAATGTTATTGGAGGACAGCAAAACAAATGAAGAAAGTGATGTATCAATGACAACAGGAAATGAGACCGGATCATCCTATGAATCCTCTGATGATGTTGCATCAGACAAATCAGACAAGCAACAGGATTTTTTAAAATATCCAACAGCAAAGATTGATATTGCTGAAATAAATTCAAGAAAGCCAATGAAACTCCATTATTTTTACACGGTAAACTTAACAGGAGTTGATGACTTACAAGGTGATTTTATTTCTGATGATTTCTATTTTGTAGACAATAAAATTACTCCTAAAAAAAGAGGCGACTGTACAATTTCTTATGTGATAGACGGTTATAAGGTTCTTGAAAGAACCATAAATGTAAAAGATTGATATGAAAGCAGTATCTCTTATATTATCTTTTCTGCTCTTTGTCTCGTGCGGAGCGGAAAAGAAAAAGGCGGTATTCTATGACAGCGTGTCTGATGAATACTCTGATGCCTTAGAATATACCCATGAAAGCAGTTCCGACTATGAAAGAATGGCGGATGCAAGTGTCATATCCGTGCCTTTCACAGAGAAGAATGGAGTGAAGTACGTCAAAGTGTCCGTCAATGGTTTCGGCTTTGAGATGATTTTCGACACTGGATGTTCCGCCACACTCATTTCGGTGGCAGAAGCAAACTATCTGTATAAAAAGGGCTATCTGACAAAGGATGATATTCTTGGTGTCTCTCAATCGCAGATTGCAGACGGAAGTATTGTGGAAAATATGGTTGTTAATCTAAAGGAAGTCATCATAGACGGACAAATCCGCTGTCCCGAAGTCACAGCTGTGGTTTCCGCCAACGATAACGCACCGCTTCTCTTGGGAAACGAGGTACTGGACAGGGTTGCCGCATATTCAGTTGACAACGAAAACAAGACCATCAATTTCAAACTGAAACAATAAGCAGATGAACGCTACCGTATATTTATTTGGTGAGTTTAATAACGGTTACAGCCAGTATCCTGACGATTATACAGCGGGTATATTCAAACAGTTTTATGCCCATGCAAAATCAACCACACAAGTTGCCATCCATCGCGATGGCAACTTGATGTACTATGGATATATACGCAAAATTATAAATGGCAAGTATATCGGACTGTGTGTGGTGTTGAACGGATTATATCTGGAAAACACAGACGGCTTGTTTTCCCTATTTGAAAACACCATATCCAGTATGGCATTAAAAGGTCAACTGATACATTTTAGTGACAATGGTGAGCTAACGACTTCTGTAGACAGACTATACTTGAATCAGGAAGAGATTGACCTGCTTGCGGAGTCGCTCCGTGCCGGATTCAACAGTTTTGGACCTGGCATAAAACACCTTCCTCCTGTCAGCTATGCCACGGCAAAAGATTCAATCTTCGATTTCTCCATAGATGACGAGACTGATGATATTGTCAAGTCTTCCTATACAAACGGATACACCTACATCTACAAGTCCAAGAATTACAATACTGCGCAGATGAACAGTTACAGAGGTGTGTTATCAAAGATTTCCAAAGAAAACAACCGTTTGAAAAAAGAAAACTATGACTTGCAGACTAAAAACAAAAAATTAAAAACGCAAAATAGACCACCGTATGAACTCATTACAGTATTTTTTATATTGGCAGCAGGAGCCAGTATTATTGGCACTCTATTAGACAGAAATACAGAATCAGACAATGATATTATCAAAGGCAAACAAAAGGAAATAAAAGAGAAAGATGCTACTATTTCGAAATTGAATGATAAGATATATGAAATGACAGAGCAAATAGAGGACTTGCAATATTCTCTGTCAAAAGAAACGGACTGGCGAATGGCGACGGAAATATCTTTTGAAAAATTCAAAAGTTCAATAGCTTCACTCCCTTTATTTATTACCAACATACAAGTGGCAAATCAAGATAAGGATGGAAATTTACAAACCAATTATGGAGAGACAATCTATGCCTCAAACAGCATGTTCTTGACACCTAAGATTACATACACAGGCATAAGAGCAGGAGAAAGTATCACATTGTATGTTAAGTTCTATGATTCATCAGGGACTTTAATAACAGGAAATAAATCTCCGAAAGGATATTCCTATACTGAAATAATAACTATTTCAAGTGGAAGTGGAAACACCTGTATGTTGTCAGGATGGGGAAACGAAAATAAAGGGTATTACGGGAAAGGAGGCTGTCGCTTTGAAGTTTGGTATGGGAATATATGCCTCGGCTCCAAGACTTTCATATTATATTGATTATGACTGATATTTTATACACGGACGGACAACAATGACAAAATCCCAAAATATCGGGAGAACAACAACAGGGCACACATCGAATGATGCGTGCCCTGTCTCACTTAACCAAATATTACATTATCATTTTCCAAGCACAGACTTCAAGCGGTCACAAGCCTTGACAATCATATCCATCGTACCACTTCCGTCACCTACATAACGGACAACCATTTCCGAATACTCCACAGCCTCCTTCAATGCCTGCTTATCTGACACAGAAGACTCTCGCGCTTCTTTCAGCAACTTCAACAGGTCGTTCATGTCCTCCAGCTCAGGCAAATTACCCGGACGCATGGTGTTTATCGCCGCATTGAGCGTAGAAGTAGCGTTGTTCACCTCCTCCTGATTATAGTTTTTGTCGCGGTTCTCATTGACAACCTTCACTTTCTCGAACTGCTCCATCAAACGGGCATATCCGTATGGTGCCCACGGCGAATATTCCGGCACCTTCACAGCCAACGCAATCCAAGCCTCTTGAGCAGCCTTTCTTTCTTCCACCACTTTCAGAAGCTCCGCCAGCTTGCTCTTGTCTACCTTGTCTGCCGACAAAAGAGCGGCGACAGCATGACGAATCTCCACTCTCTGGCGGTCTGCCTGAATCTGCGATGTTCCAGTCTCACACACACGTCGTGCCTCATCCAGCACTTTCTGCAAGTCGGCATAGCTGTCCCATGTGAAAGCCTCGGCTTTGTTAGCCTCAGCCTCCTTGATTGCCTGCTCAAGTGCAGACTTGTCCATTCCCGAAGCCTCAAGCTTGTCGATGGCATGGTCTATGGCAGACACACACTCCCTCATCTGCTCATCCTTTATGTCAGCTGCCAAGCAGAGTTTTTCCGCTGCCGATATTTCATTTTTCAGCGCAGCGAAAGAAGCCGCAGTATAGTGGTCGGCTACGAACACTTTTGCATCAGCCACCTTGTCAAGCAGCATAGCCCGGTACATCTCACTCGGATCATCAATCAAGTTGATTCTGAGATAATGGGTAGAGTTCTCATCCAGATAATAATCCGGAGCAAAGAATCTGTCGCCCAACATCAATCCATAGATGTTTCCGTTTGTGCCCTCGTCCTTCGTCGGCTCACAGAGCTTGACACATTCCAATGCTGCGTCAATGTTCACGGTTGCTTGTTCCCAATTCTCAATATTCTCTGTCGCCATAGCAAGCGGACCATACATGAGGGTTCCCACCCACATAGGCTCAAAAGCTGTATTTGTCTGATTCAATCCGGTGGCAGCAGTCTCCATCTTGTCAGGCCCATAGTTAATGTGCTTGCTAAACGGCATGACAACTTCCACCACATCGCCCTTTTTCCATTTTCTGGACGGAATCTCCACGTATGACGAAGGCTTGTATTCTTTTGCCACAGAGACACCGTTGAGCTTGACATCAAACCCGCTTGTCGCCCAATAAGGCACACGCAGTTTCATGGCGAATGTACCTTTGCCCTCGATAATCCTTATCGTTGATTTCTCTGCCGGCCACAGGCAATCCTGCTGAATCTTCACTTTCTTTGCGTCCCATGTAAGTGTTGTCGGCATATAGAGTCCGACCCAAATGGTATTGTCGGACACAAAATAAGTGGCTTCCTGATATTTCACATGGCTTTCCGAACCGGTTCCACCGCAACAAGTTGCCTGTGGTGTCTCGTTGCCCCACGGCTTGGAAGCGTTCAAGCCCACTGCATACTGATAGGTGGTCATATAATGAGTAGGGTGTACAGAACCTACAATCTGATTATACAGCACACGCTCATAATAGTCCATATAGCGCGCGTCGTCCGGGTCGAAACAGTTGAGGTCTTTTGTCAGCTTCGCCAGATTGTATGCGCAGCAAGTCTCGTTGATGGTAGGATTCGGACTAAGATTGCGGTTACGGTCAGAAGTCACATTGGTGTTCATGCTCAGAATCTGCGTATATGGCTGACGGAACATCTCTCCGTTTCCCACACCTCCGGTGGCATAACTGTAACGTCCTTGTATCATGTTCCAGAAGTTGAGAGCCAGATTATAATAGTAAGGATTCTTGTTACCTCTGTAACTTCTCAACGCACTGGTTATCTTAGGGATATGCTGGTTTGCATGGCGCGTGCGCACGTCATCGATATTCTTTGAGAGCGGCTCATAGAACGCAGGGCTGTCGAAATAGCTTGCGGCTTCAAGCAGACGCGCTTTCTCCGTAGGGTCGCTCACCATCTCAGACAAACGGGAAAGGGACTCTCCCGTACCTCCATCCTCGCCGGCAATGTACATGTTCCACATCTCATATCTGTTGCCCGGCTTCGACCGCCTTTCTTCCTGCGTACCTCCGGTCTCCACAAATGTGCGGTAGTGCATTCTGTTCCAGATCCACAATCCCATATCCTTAGCCACAAGCAATGCCTTCGCCGCCACTTTCTTGTCATCGATATAAGTGGCAATGTCAATGAGTCCCGCCAACTGCTTGTGTATGGAATAATAAGGTGCCCACACCCAGCTTTCATTGTTATATCCTCTGTACATCTCTATCAGCGCGGCATGATGGGCAGGTATGGCATTAAGATAGCCATATCCGTATTTCGCATACTCTTTCTTGTGCTCATCAAAAGCCTCCCACGTGCCTTTCATATCACGCAACTCATCTTCCGGAGCAAAATCGCGGGCTTCCCAATAGCGTCCCAGCTGCTCGTTCCAGACAAATGTCCTTTCCTGACACTCGCGCAACTCGTTCACCATGCGCGTGATGTTCTTGCGCAAGGCATCCTTCTGTTCCTTCTTGGTGGCACTGGCAAAAGCAAAGGCAAGTGCCGACATATAGTGTCCTGAGCCATGTCCCTTCAGCTTGGTTGTCGGCGAGTCCCATCCGTCAGCCTCTTTATATCCCTCTGTGCTCAATCCGTATGTGTCGCGATAATTATAGAGTTGCTGCGACACATCCCAACTCAGAATGGCATTGATATCAAGCTCACGGTTAGACGTAAGACGGTTGTTTCCGTCAATGCTCACTTTGTCCAACGGAAGAGTCTCTGCCACAGGCTTGTTCGACGGCACCTTGTATGTACCACCAACCACCTTGACATCAGCAGCCACAGGGTATCCGTTTGACGTTGTATTATCGCCCAGAATAAAACCATCGACACGATATGACTTGCCAACCGGATTCAGACGCTCGTCTGCCTGTTCTTTCTCTGTAGCAAGAGCCGAGTTGCTCCATCTTACCTGCCTGTATTCCGAGGTGCCGTCTGAATATGTCACCCACAATTGGAAAGGAAGCCGGGGCACTGTTCCCACCGGCGATTCCACTCTGACTGTTTCCACCGACACAATACTTCTTTTTGTCTCGCCTGCAGAGGCTGTCACAGCGGTTCTTGCTTCTGCATTCAAGAACTCCAGACTGCCCAACGACAACAACGGTTGCGCCTGCGATGGCGCAGCCAACAACAGACACGCGGCTCCGCACACTTTAAGAGAAACATTTTTCATCATTCGTATAGTTTATTAGTTATCATCAACAGATAAAAGGTTAATACCAAAAATGTAATGAAAGGCAAGAATACCAAGTCATTACCCATCCGTTTACATAGGCAAAAATAAATATAATAAATGATTTTCCCAAATTTTAATCAGAAACTGTTCGGATTTTGCCGGGAACACTCATAAAATAGACTCTCAACAACTCTGCATTTCTAATATCCCCACTATTCTACAAAAACGATGAAACGGCTGCCTAAAGGTGCTTCCACTACACTACATTCTCAAAACCGCACTGGAGTTTTAGGAATCATCCTGCCGCACATATTGCCGGACAACAGTATGCAGAGAAGAGATGTTTTGACATTATGTCACTTTGAAAAGAAGGCGAATTTTAACATTTGGGGCGGCTATCGACTTTGACTCGGTGCTTGGTTTTTGAATATTTTGCCGATAAGTTATTGATAATCAATTAAATGCATTTTTAGGGAAAAGCGTGCAGTTTTTGACGTAAAACGCATGGTTTGAATCAAAATAGGATGTGTTGATAATCAGTGAGTTATGAGAAATTTGTCTTAAAATAGTCTTTTTTCGGGTTCAAAATCCATTTTTGTTTTTCGGGGCATGGAAAAGGCGGC